>CAXTVY010000007.1:20412-25623 GCA_964247665.1 uncultured Chthoniobacterales bacterium
TGTCGTGATGGTCAGCGCCGACGCAACAACCGAGCAACCTGGCCGCCTGATCGCATCAGGCGCGCTCGAATATTTGACCAAGCCACTGAAGATCAAAGAGCTGGTGAAAGTGGTTGACGATGCGCTTGCCGGACAGGCGAAGTTACTCACCGGTGGGATTTAGTTGTTGCCCGCATCCGTATGTCTACCTCTTTCCTTGCCACCCTAGACGAAGTCAAAACGCAGCCCCCCGTGGCGGAGGCGCTGCTGGCGTTGGCTCCCCGGCACCTGCCGAACCACCGCACGTCCCGTTACCTCGGCGATAACCTGTGCTTTCCCATTGAGCAATTGGCCGAACGCGATCAGTCGCTGTTGGAGCATATCTACAAGGTATTCACGGAATTGATCTTCACCATCGCAAGTCGTGCAACCGATAACGCGCAGAAGTGGCAGGAAATCGTGCTTTGGGCCGGACGGCATCAACTGGACACGCTCGTTGACGAGGTGCGTGAACTCGGCGTCGCCTCCCACCTTCATGATTCCGGCGAGTCGCTCGCCAAATCCATGCACGACGTGCGCGGCGGGGCGCTGAGTGCATTACTAGGCCGCTTGCAGTTGATCGACCATGCACCGCGGAACGAAGCAGGGCTCCAGATGCTTTTTGTTTTGGCACGTGACCACCTCAAAATCATGCGTAGCGCCTTCACGGGTCTGGACGAAGCGCGCCGCAACGCGGATCGCCAGCCCAAGAGCCACGACGCGAGCCTGATCATCGAGAAATGGAACGAAACGGTGGTCGGCCCCAAATGGCAGGAACGGGCCACGCGCATGTTCGTGGATTGCCGCCATCAGGGAGCCCTGACGGAATGTTGTCTTGAAAGCGCGGCCGTCGACCGCATTTTCTACAATTTATCCAACAATGCGTGCCGGCACGCGGCGACCAACCGGCTGGACATGGCCATCTTTCCGACCTCCGCAGAGCCGAACGAATGCCTGCGTTTTGTGCTCTCCAACGAGGTGGGAGCAAAGGACGAAGAGTATCTTCGTTCCCTCCTGCCAACGGACGGAGCTGACAGTGCGGACAAAGGCATTGGCCTGAGCTTGCTGGCGCTCTTCGAGCCCCAGGTATCCACCACGGGTTCCGGCTTCGGACTGACCGTGGTCGCCGATTTCGTCGCCGGGGCATTCGGTTTGCAGGACCGGGCGGAAGCTTTACGCGAACGCTACGTTGGGGCGGTGCTCCAAGGCCATACGTTCCGTGTCTGGTTCCACTGGCCAGCGGCAAACGCTGCTCTTCCGCCTAAACTCGATGACTATCGTCATCCTCAAGATAGCCTGAGCGAACCGTAGTCAAGGGGCGGTGCGCTGGACGGCGCGTCACGGCCTGGCCACCATGAAAACGTTTCTTTCCATCTTCGGCGGGTTGCTGGTAGTCACCGGCACGATCTGGTTTTTGCAAGGCATCAACATTCTGCCTGGCAGCTTCATGACCGGTCAGACCAAGTGGGCTGTCATCGGAGCCGTTTGCTTCGTCGCCGGGGTCGCAGCGTGGCTGGTATCGAGATTGATGTAAGGATTTTCGACCAACGATAAATCCTGCCGTAAACATAATCTTCTACCCGATTCTCTCGGCACACAGCCATCTTCTCCGACTCAAAAGCACTCACGAGGCCCGCTTCGTGCCCAGCAATCTCGCCGAGAGCAACCCCTACTGCTCGTCGCCGACCTTCACCGTGTTCGGGCGGGCGGGTTATTGCAACGTAGGCGGATCAGCCCTGTAGATCTGCCCGCCGTCCGCGTGAAGAAAGGAGGCAAATTAGGCTTTTTAAGATCCCCGAGGTTCGCCTCATGCAATGTCGACCTTTGCTGTGAGTGCGTCAGTTGGTTCATGACCCGAAGCCAGCCGCGCCGTAATTGGGAGAAGCCGGAATTGATAAGCGCGCGCGGGGTGTTGGAAAACGAATACGCCTTCACCAAATGGCGGCCGGACAACAAAGCAGACCCGGTGAGGTGACCCCTGGCGAAAACCCGGCTTTGCGTCTGCTCGTAGTCGAGGACCACGGCGATTTGCGAGGAGCTTTGCAAGCGTACGTTGGCATGCTCGGCTATCCGGCGCAGTTTGTCGAAGACGTAGCTTCCGCTCTGCTCGTCGGAGACGACGATCCTTACGATGTGCTCCTGTGTGACATCGATTTGCCAGACGGCACGGGTTGGGATCTGCTCCGCACGCTCACAGAAACCGGTCGTCGTCCGTTCTACGCCATCGCTATGAGCGTTTTCAATCTCGGCGAGGACGTTGCCAGGAGTAAGGCGGCAGGCTTCGCGATGCATTTGTTCAAGCCGATTCCAACGGGTGACTTGAAGAAAGCCCTGGAAGCGGCTCCGGCGCGCTTTTTGTCTGCCAGTGATGCCGCCGTCGGCTAGATGGGCAGAAAGCGGGGAGGCTAGAGTGACGCGGTCACGGCAACATCTGACGCGACGAGCGCCGTTCTTTCCAGCAGTGGGACGGGAGCCACGAGAATCATGCGAGTACCGCAGCCGGGTGCACTGTCGATACGCAACTCGCCACCTAGCAGCACTGCCCGCTGGCGAATGTTCACCAGGCCAAATCCACCCGAACCAAAATTGCGCGTGGCAAGAGTTGCCGGGTCGAAGCCGGGGCCTTCGTCGGCAACCATGACACTCAAAGTGTCAGCTTCACCCCGTTGCATGGTAATACGGATTGGACTGGCTTGACCGTATTTGAGCGCGTTGAAGAGAAGTTCTCGCACGGCCCTAAAGAAAAAGATTCGCAGTTCAGCAGCTTGTGGGTTGTCATCGGCGCTGGCATCCACCGTGATTTCAACCCGGTGAAGTTTGCCCATTTCTTCGGCCAGCCATTGGAGCGCCGCCGCCAGCCCCCGTTCGTAGAGCACCGGAGCGCTGAGTTCGACCGTCCACGAGCGCGTTGCGGTCGCGGAACGGGCGATCAGGTCGACCAGTTGACGGCCAAACTCGTCTTTCTTCTCGGTGGTTTTCGCCATGAGCAACACTTGGGCGTTCAAGGAAGCCGCCATGAGCAACTGCTGAAGATCGTCGTGTAGAATCTCGGCGAAACGGCGTTGCTCGCGTTCCTCCGCCAGCAGCAACTCGCCCGAAAGCTCGCGGAGTTGTTCCGCGCGTCGGAGCGCGACGGCCGTGCGTTCGGCCACCTGTGCTTCGAGGTTGGCATTCAAAGCCGCGAGTTCTGCTAAGAGATCACGCACCTGATATTGGCGCTGTCGGGCGGCAACGGCCGACTGCATGACCGAGACGACGGTGGCCACCGGCAGCGGCCGTTGGAGCCAGATCACCCCTTGATGCATGCCCAGGCGCTCCACGAAATTTTCAGGTCTCTGGGGACGGCGGGCGTTTGGCCGCTCGATTTGCAGCAGGACGAGCGGCAAACTGGACCAGGAAGGTTGAGCTGCCAACGCCGCGTCGAGTCGTTCCAGGGTCCGGGAACCCATCAGAGCCTCCTCCGTGAGCAACACGGCCCCCGCGCCGCCTGCAATCCGCTCCACCAATTCGTCCGCGTCCCGGCAAACGACCGTTTCAATTCGCGCCTTGCCAAGCACCTGCGCCATCAGTGCCGCATCACGTCCGAGCGGGGCGAAAATGAGCACGCTCTCGAACGCCATAATCTTCAAATCGTCGGTAAGCTATACCTGGGTGTCACGACCCAGGAGGGAGCCGACGTCACCATGGAAAGTAGGCGTTCCGCTGAGCAGTCCGTCGAACTCTTTGAGCGGTTCGCCCACTTGTGGACCGTTTTTCTCGAAGCGCAGTTCTCGGATCGCGTGTTCGTGGGGGCCCAGCCGTTTTTTGATAACGGCGATGGCTTTGCGGATTTCGCCTCCCGCGTCGAAGTGCCGCAGCAGAATCAGCGTGTCGCAGAGGTAGCTGATTTCCACGGGTCCAATGATGCCATGCCCGGAAATGCCGTGCTGCCCTGCGATTAGCAGCGTTAACACGCCGCGCTCCGAAAGAAAGCTCAACAGATCGTGCAGCTGGGTAACGAGCAGGTGTTCCTGCGGCATCGAATGGAAGTAGCCCGAGACGCTGTCGATCAGGAGCAGGCGCGCGCCGTCCTCCTCGACCGCACGGCGCACGATGTCGGCGAACTCCCCGGGCGAGAGATCGCCTGCGTTGACTTGGCGCACGCTGACGAGTTTTTCTTTGACGAAGGGTTCCAGGTCCATGCCCAGACCGGCTGCGCGTTTGAAGAAAGTGTCCAGGCGCTCCTCGAAGAGAAAGACCGCCACGTGCTCACCCCGCTTGGCTGCGGCGTGCGCGTAAAGAGTCGCGAGCGACGTTTTGCCCGTGCCGGTCGCGCCGAGGATCAATGCCGTTGTGCTTGGTTCGAGGCCGCCACCGACGAGCGTGTCGAGTGCCTCGATGCCGCTGTATAAAGGCTTTGAGGTATTCGCCGCCGCGCGGCGTTCCCCGACGGTCAGCCGTGGAAACACTTGCAAGCCACCGGTCCGGATTTTGAAGTTGTGGTAGCCGCCGTGAACGGCCATGCCACGCATTTTTTCGATGACGAGTCGTCGGCGCGCATCGCCGTATTCTGCCGGTTCGCGCTGCAGTCGGATCGCCCCATGGCAGAGTTCTTCCGCGCTCCCGCCCGGCTTTTCTATCACGTCCACGAGCAAAGTGGTGCATTTGAGCGCGGCGAGTTGGCCGCGAATGGCGAAGAGTTGCCGCTGGAATTGGAGCGAATCGTTGGCCAGCGCTCTCAGTTGCGCCACGGAGTCGAAAACCAGGCGCGCGGGCTTCATCCGCTCGATGACTTTGGAAATATCGGTGGCGGCCTCGCTCAATTCGACCTGGCCGCTGTGGAAGACCGTTTGCACCGCCGCAGCCGTTTCAGGTCCGCTCAAGGTGACGACCTCGTGCAGATCGATCCCTTCGAGGGACCAGCCGTGAGAGGTCGCAATCTTGCGCAGGCCCTGCGCCGTTTGGGCCAGGGTGAGATAAAGGCAGCGCTCGCTGGCTTTGGCTCCTGCCAGTAGAAACTGGAGAGCGAGGGTCGTTTTGCCAGTGCCCGGTTCGCCGGCGACGAGGTAAACCTCATTCAGCGGTAAGCCGCCGCCGAGAATGTGATCGAGACCCGCAATGCCGGTGCGGGGGTTATCGGAAGGGGCATAAGGCATCCGAGGGTGAACTTCCCGTGGGTAACACCTGTATTGCGCGTTTGAATAGAGTACATCA
>CAXTVY010000007.1:25633-27695 GCA_964247665.1 uncultured Chthoniobacterales bacterium
ATGTCGCCTTGCAAGAGAGTACACCGACATTAGAACACCTGCCGGGGATAACAACCAAGGAAACTCCCCATCCGCTGGGGGAGCTGGAGAATGGGTTTTTTGGCTTCGGTCACCGGCAAAGCCCACGCCCGGCAAATGCATCAGGTAAGCCGCTAGGCATGGCGAAAGGGATTCCAGCGCAACCACTCGGAAACCTTCGACGAGCCATCGTGGCTCTGGTCGGGTGCCGGATTGGCACGCCTGCGAATTCGCTCACGGCCGGCTTTTACTTGCAAAACACCCGATTTTTCAAAATTTACAATAATCACACCTTTCTCACAGAAAACTACGATTCTGTTTACAATAATGAATATTACGCAAGTATTTGTTATGCATATGTTTGCAACAAATATTCGAACTTCATCAACGACTTCACCCAAGGTGCTCAAGTGCCTCGAAGCTCGGGTCACACGTTCAGAAGCGTCGTTAGATCGCTACGGTCGGATAGGGTTAGTCTCATCATCACTCCGCCCTTTGGTTCGAAGCGTTTTCGGCACTTTGCACTGTGTGGCGATGCCTTTGCCCTGTCGATGGTTGACGTCCAAGGCGCGTGCCTTGAAGAGTACGGGTGTTTCGCACGCTTCGCAGGCGCGACAACCCAAAGGTCTGGCTTTAGCCAATTTTTCGCGTGCAGGTGTCCGAGCACCAACCGACGACCTTTCCAAAATTTCGTGAAATGGTCACACTTGGAACCGTGAGAAAGAGACAAGCCGCTCATCTCTCAGCGCACTTTGTGCCCGTCACGCTGCACCGTGTTGCGGTCGAGATCAGGCGGTCAAACTCAGACCACACCATGAAAAACACGTCTCTATCCATCCTCACCAGCTTGTTGTTCGTCTCTGTTGGCGTGCCGCGCTCATTGGCTCAGTCCTTAACCCAGCCACCGAACCCGTCTGCTGCGCCAGCCGATCTCGTCAACGCCTTCCACTCCGCCTTCGGCGACCATCACGCGAGAGCGGTGCATACCAAAGGCATCATCTTGGAAGGCACCTTCATCCCCGATGCACAGGCAGCCACCTTGACCAAAGCCGCTCATTTGCAAAAGGATTCTAGCCGCGTGGTGGTCCGCTTCTCCGACTTCACGGGCCTGCCCGAGATTCCCGACAACACGTCCTCGGCTAGTCCGCGCGGCCTAGCCATCAAATTCAGCCTGCCCGGCAGCGCGAGCACGGACGTGGTCTGCCACAGTTTCAACGGGTTTCCGGTGGCGACGAATGAGGAGTTCCGGCTGTTGTTGCTCTCCATCGCAGCCACCGGTCCCACGGCCACCAAGCCGACGGCATTGGATCATTTCCTCGACACGCACCCGATTGCCAAGACGTTCCTGACCACGCAGCCGCTGCCCGCCAGTTGGGCCACCACCGCCTACTTCGGGGTGAACTCCTTCAAGGTCACCAACCTGCATGGAGAGTCACACTACATCCGTTATCAGTTCATCCCGACCGCCGGTGAACATTACCTGACGCCGGAGGAGTTGGCTTCGAAGGACCCGCAGTTTTTGAGCGGCGAAATCAAAGACCGGGTGGCCAAAGGACCGTTCGGGTTCAAGTTCTACGCGCAAGTGGCCGAGAAGAGTGACAACATCGAAAACCCGGCCATCGCCTGGCCTGACAGCCGGCGGCGCGTGCTGCTGGGCACCATCAAAATCGACCGGCTTTCCGCCAACACACCGGAGGAGGACAAAGCGACGCAGTTCAATCCTGGCAATCTCCCCGCCGGGATCGAGATGGCCGACGAGATGCTCAAGCTGCGCGCGGCTGCTTACCCAATCTCCGTCAAGGAACGGCAGTAATCCGAAACAGCTTGCTTGAAGCGCAGCCGGGGCATCTCATGGCGTCTTGGCTGAAGCTAGCCGGGCGATGAGCGCTGCGAACCGCGGGTCGGCCCGCAGCGGGTCCCAGATCGGATTCAGCCGGAAATCGCCGTAGGTCGGCTCGAAGATCAGGTGAGGGCTGGCGGGTAGATTGAGCAGTTGGCTCAGCAGATCAAAGGCAAGATCCTGCTGACCGGTCCAGGCATAGAC
>CAXTVY010000007.1:27705-39205 GCA_964247665.1 uncultured Chthoniobacterales bacterium
GCATAGACCACCGCCAAGTGGCAACCTACCAGCGGTTCACTGAGCACAAGCTTCTTCTTCCGGGTGATCTCGTAGGCGCGCTGGCCTTCTGCCGTCGCTTCGGCAGCCCGCCCCAATCCGGCGTCGGCCACCGCGAGCAGGCTCAAGTCACGCGCGTTGCCCGGATTGGCTTCGAGCAGGGGCACAAGCTCCTGCCGCGCGAGGGCAAAGGCGGTTCGTGCCCCGGCGGTATCCCCGCGCCCCCGGGCCGAGACCCCCTCGAACCACGCTTTCGGGCAATCAAACCCTCCGAAGCGGATTTGGGGTTCGGGGCACGACGCCAACGCCTGCGTGACCCCTGCGGCATCGCGCTCATACAGCGCCAGCACCAGCTGGAAAACCGCCAGGGATACCTCGTCTTCCCGGTCGCCGGGGGCGGCAGTCACGGCGGCGTGCAAGGGACTGAGATCCGCCCGCGCTTCCAGAGGAGACGCCGCTTGCAGCAGACGTTCGTAGAACGCTTCCTTGGCGGGCTTCAACTTCAGCACCCGTGCGGTGGCCTCGTCCGCCTCCGGATAGCGGCGCAAGTTGCGGTAAATCCGGGCCAGGCTGTTGATGACGACCAATTCGCGCGGCTGGAGCGCGTCCGCCTTCTTCAGGGCGGTTACGGCCTCGTCCCAACGACCGAGGTTGCGCGCGATCATGCCAGCGGTCTGCTCCAGGTCCACGTTGTTGGGGAGGGTGCGCCGGGCGAGGTCAATCTCGATACGGGCCTGCTCAGGATCATTGTTGACCACGAAAAACTGGTGCGCCTGCGCCAAGTGCAACCGGCCATCGTCCGGCTTCAATCTCCGTGCCCTGCCCAACGCGGCCTCCGCCAAGGCGTTGTGATCCACCGTGCGCTCCTCAGGGATGGCGTCGGACATGTTGCTGGCGATCTCGCCGTGCGCTTCGGCGATCAGGCAGTAGGCCGCCACGAACTTCGGGTCGCGTGCCACGGCTTCTTCCAACAGGATGAGCTGCGCCTGCAAGCCCTGGCGCAGGTCCACTGCGCTTTTGAAGTCGTGGGGACTTTCTTGGGCGCGCAGGTAAAGGTCGTAGGCGACGGGGTCGGTAGTGGGCGGCTCGTCGGCGGCAGCGCGCTCGTCGGCAGAAAGCTCGGCCCGCAGCTGGTCGGCCACCGCACGGGTAATCGTCCGCTGAATTCGGAAGATGTCCGCCAGTGTCCCATCGTAGCTGTCACTCCAGACTGGTGCTTTGCGGCTGGTGTCCAGCAACCGCACGGCGACCCGTACCTGATCTCCCGAGCGCCACACGCTGCCCTCAACCAAGTGGCTGGTCCCGAGTTGTTGGCCGATCCAGGCGAGGTCTCGCTGGCCCGGCGGGCCGGTTTGTACGTTGTTAGCGGCGATCACCCGCAGATTGGCGACGCGGGCGAGTTCTCCGCTGATCTCGTCTTGCACGCCCTTGGTGAAGAACGACACCGTTTCCTCCGGGCTGAGATTTTCAAATGGCAGCACAGCCACCGAGCGGTCTGGCAGCATGGTCGGCGGTTCGCTGTGCTCGCGCCAGAGGACTGTGGCGAGAATGACCGACGCGAGGATCCCCAAAGTTCCGGCTATCAACGCAAGGCGGGCTCGCACGAGCGTAGTCACCTGGAACTGTGTGCGCTGGAGTGCATCGAGCAATTCCCTGGCGGATTGCGGCCGGGCAGCAGGCGAGACCGCCAGCATCGACTTGAGCAGTGCCACCACCGGCACGGGCACCTTAGCGGTTTGGAGTTGGTGCAACGGCAGCGGTTGCCGCGTTTGCTGTTCCTGGATTTCGGTCAATGTCCCGCCGACAAACGGCAATTTGCCGCAGAGTAGATACCAGAGCGTTACACCCAAACTGTAGATGTCCGAGCGAGTATCCACGCGCTCGTTCTCCCCCCGGGCATACTGTTCCGGGCTGGCAAATGCTGGCGTACCCACGAATCCGCCGCGGGTGTCGGCCAATCCAGGTGCCTCCGTCCCGCTCACAACCGCCTTCGCCAGGCCGAAGTCGATCACCTTGACCAGCACCGGCGTCTCGCCCGGCTTCGCAGTGCCATCAGCGACTAAGATGATGTTGCTGGGTTTGAGATCGCGGTGAACAATGGCTTGCGCCTCGGCGGCGGCCAGGGCACGAGTGACCTGCACGGCCACTTCCAGCGCGAGCGCCGCCGGGAACGGTCCGTCCCGGTTGACCCGGGCCTCGAGTGTTTCGCCCTCCACCAGTTCCATGGCGTAGAAACATTGGCCATCCTGTTCGCCGTAGTGGAAAACGCTCGCCACGTTGGGGTGCCGCAGCTGCGCCGCCGCCCGGGCTTCACGCAGAAAGCGCGCCCGCGTCGCAGGATCGCCCGCGAAGCTGCGACCAATGACCTTCAAGGCCACCACCCGGCGCAATACGCTGTCCTGCGCGCGGTACGTCACTCCCATGGCACCCGCGCCGAGTTCCTGCAAAGAGCCGTCCGCCCCCGTCTGGATCTCGAAGTGTCCATAGCAATGCGTTCCGGGGACCGTTGCCAGAGAATCGTCCATTTCATCACCGGGCACCGGATCGTCGGCGGTTACTGCGATGCCGAAGAGGCAGCGCAGGCACTCGCCGTCGGAGCCGCGCTGAGTCAGCGGCCGACGGCAGGTACTGCAAATGTCGGCCTCCGGGGCAGCGTCAAATGGCATGGGCAGGAGAGTGGTTGTTCGTTCGATGGCTCAGGAAAGCAGTCCGTTCTGAGCGGGGGGAGTCAGGCCATTAGAACACGATAGAGATAGCGCATCTCCTCGTCGATCTGTCCTGGGCTGGAAACCGTCAGCGCGACTTCCGCGCGCAGGCACGCGCGGTAACGCTGGCGCAGCCGGTGCAGATGCGTGCGCAGGGTGGCAATCGGCATCCCGAGCTTGGCAGCGATTTCTTCCTGATCGGGTGGCGCGGCTGTTCCAGCGGACAGAAACGTCTTCAACTCCTCGAAGAGCGATTCTTTGCCTTCCTCGACAAACGTCTCGTGCAGACGAGTCCATGCTCGGCGAGTGAGCGCAGCGGCCCAGTTTTGGTCGTACCAGGAAGTTTCGTCAGCCTCCGTGTGCGCGCCCGCCGCCGATTCTGCTTCGATCAGGCAATCATCCAGTGAGACAATCTGCATGCCCCCTCCCCGCTTGAGAGCATTCGCGCGGTGGTAATCCTTCGCCATGAAATGCTGCAACGAGCCAAGTAGGAAGGTACGCAGATGTCCCTTTTCGCGGCAGGCCCGGCTGAGCGTGTTGGCTTCCAGCAAGTGGGCGAAAAAAGCCTGGACGCAGTCCTGCGCCTCGCTGGATGGATAGCCGCGCCGCCGCACAAAAGCGTACAGGGGCGGCCAGTAGGCTTGGCAGAAGTTTGTTAGAGCCGTTTGGGCGGCTGCCAGAGATTGGCTTTGAGCGGCAAGGAGCACCACGCTCCAGTGGGTCGGTTGAAAAGGCGCTCCCCCCGCTCGTAACGTGCCCGGTATCGCTCTCACCAGCATAGGGTAGCGAAAAACGTATGGGCTTGGCAACATCGCAGGGAACCGCGGTAACTTTCAGCCATTCGTGGCTGATCGGTGCATTCATCAAAGGGGATGAGCTGCGGCTCAGAGCTTGTGACTCTTTTTGAGGAACTCCGCCGCGCGCTCGCCCACTACGACGCAGGGTGCCATGGTGTTACTGGTGGGCACCCTTGGAAAGATTGAAGCGTCCGCGATGCGAAGGTTCTCGATGCCGTACACCTGCAAACGCGCGTCTACCACCGACAGGGGATCACGCCCCATCTTCGCGGTGCATGATTGGTGCCAGTAGCTTAGAGCCGAGTTACGCACGGCGCTCTCCAGCGCAGCCCCGCGCAAGCCGCCGGGCAGGATCTCACTTTTGACGAAATCCTTGAGGGCCGGTGAAGCTCCGATCTCGCGGGCCAATTCCACCCCGCGCAGCAGGGCTTGCAAGTCAGCCGGATCGTTGAACGTGCTGGCCTCAATTTTGATGGGGTCTTGCGGATAGCGTCCGGTCAAACAGAGTCGGCCGACGCTCTTTGGCCGAAGCAGCGCTGGGTGGAGACCCCAAACGGGTGAAGGCTGGCCCGACCGGATCACCGCAGGATCGAGGTTCATGAACTCCAATTGAAGCAATTGCACATCGAACGTTTCCAGGGATGGGTCGCTCTTCCAATACACCGTCGCTCCGATGCCATTGTCATGGGGCATCCGTGGCTGCGGGTATTCCCAGAGGCAGCCGGGCGCGACCAGCACATGGTCCTGAAAATTGCGCCCTACCCCGGGCAAATGTTGCACGAGCGGGATGCCGCAGCGGCGCAGTTCCTCTTCGTCTCCGACCCCGGATTGCATGAGCAATTTGGGCGTCTGGATTGCACCCAGGGACAACACGACTTCGCGGGTTGCTGCGATGCGGCGAACCCTGTCACCGTCCAGGACGGCCTCAATGCCTGTGACTTTCTTGCCATCGAAAATCAGGCGCGTGACCAGCGCGCGCCCGAGCACGGTCAGGTTGGGACGGTCCATGTACGGGTAGGTGTATGATCGGAAGATGGACAAACGCCGACCGTCGCAGATGCGCACGTCGGTGATCGTGCCCCCACCCTCGCTTTCCATCAGACGCCCGTTCTGGTTCTCGAAGGTAGGTGATCCCAACGAACGCGCGGCTTCTAACATCGCTGGAGCGACCGGGTTCGGCGCTTGGGTAGGTTGCACAAAAAGCGGACCGCCCGTTCCGCGATGCTCGGGGTCGGGCGTGCCGTGCCAGTCTTCGATGCGGTGGTAGAGGTCGAGGGCGGAAGGATAGCTCCATACCGGATCACCAGACACTTTCGCAAAATATTCCCAGTCGTGCTGGTGTCCGCGCGCCCAGAGCATCACGTTGATGCTGGAGCCGCCGCCCAGCCCCTTGCCCATGTTCGAGGACACCGCGCGGCCATTGAGGTGCGGATTCGGCTCGGCCTGGAAGTTCCAGTCACGCTCACCGCCCAGGTTGACCGGCCAGAGTGCCGCCGCTGCCACGTCCAGTGACTCGTCGCCACCGCCTACTTCCAACAGGAGTACCTGCACGTCCGGGTTTTCCGCCAGCCGTCGCGCCACCACCGAGCCAGCGGAGCCCGCGCCGCAAACGATGAAGTCGTAGTGGTCGCGGATTTCAGCCGCCAGCCGTCGCTGGTTTTCACGGACGCGTTCGGCGAAAGCCGCCGTGGCCTCGCTCGGTGGTTCGGCGGCGAGGTCAGTCATTTTTGTGCGCAAGGTGGTCATGGGTTGATCTTTCGTTTTGGTTCGCCTGGCCCGTGGCGGCGCGGCGGTTTTGCGTCCGGCGAATCAGTTGGCTTCGGCCAGCACTTGGTAAGGCTGGTTTTGCGGCAGGAAATCCTGGCGCAGGCCCGGCACACTGTACTCGTGCGGACCGTGAAAAACCCTGGGCGTGCGCTCGAAGTTGCCGTGCCGCGTCACCGGGGAAGGCAGCGTCCACTCCAGCGTGTTGGCGTTCCATGGATTGGCCGGCGCGCGCGCGCCGCGGAACAGGCTGTGGAAGAAGTTCCAGACGAAGAGAAACGTGGATGCCCCCAGGCCGAATGCGCTGAGCGTCACGAATTTTTGCAGTGGCTGGAGGTTGCGCAGGTGCTCGTACCGCGTCGGATCGGCGATGCGGCGCATCATGCCGCCTAACCCAAGACTGTGCATGGGAAAAAACGTTAGATTAAAGAAGATAAAGAACAGTGCGAAGTGCCAGTAGCCGAGCGTCTCGTTCATCATGCGTCCGAACATCTTCGGGAACCAGAAATAGATGCCCGCGAAGATGGCCATCAGGCTGCTGCCTGCCATGACGTAGTGAAAGTGAGCGACGATGAAGTACGTGTTGTGGACGAACAGATCTACAGGAGTGGATGCCAAGAAAAGGCCGGTCACCCCGCCCATGACGAAGATCGTCACGAAGGCCAGCGCAAAACACATCGGCACGGTAAAGTGCAACGAACCCTTCCAGACGGTTCCCAGCCAGTTGAACGTCTTGATGGCCGAGGGTACGGCGATGATGAAGCTCGACGTGGAAAACACCGAGCCCAACACGATGCTCATGCCCGAGACGAACATGTGGTGCGCCCACACGAGATGGCCCAGCGTGGCGATGGCGCAGAGCGAGAACACCATCGCGCGGTAGCCGAAGACGGGCTTGCGGCTGAAGGTGGCCAGGATGTCGCTGACGATGCCCATGGCGGGCAGGATCAGCACGTACACCTCCGGGTGGCCGAAGAACCAGAAGAGGTGCTGCCAAAGCAGTGGGTCGCCTCCGGAGCGTACCTCCCCGCTAAAGAACGTCGTGCCCAGGTTCACGTCGCACAGCAGCATGACCCCGGCAGCAGCCAGCACGGGCACGATGACCAGCAGGATGAAGGAGGTGACGAACAGCCCCCAGATCGTCAGCGGCAGGCGCATCATCGTCATGCCCGGGCAGCGCATGTTCACGATGGTGGTGATGTAATTGACGGCTCCGGTGATCGACGCCAGTCCGTTGACGAAGATCCCGACCGCCCAGACGCTCTGCCCGGCGTGGAACGTGTGAAAGCGCGCGTCGCTGCTCAGCGGCGGGTAGGCCGTCCAGCCCGAGGCGGCGGTGCCACCCGGCACGAAGTAGCCGCTGAGCAGGATGATTCCCGAGAGAAGAAAAAGCCAATAGGAGAGCGCGTTGAAAAACGGGAACGCCATGTCGGGCGCACCGATCTGGAGCGGGATGATGTAGTTGGCGAATGCGCCCATGAACAAAGGCATGACGCCCAGGAACACCATGACGGTGGCGTGCATCGTCACGAGGGCATTGTAGCCGCCGGGTTGGATGGCTCCGTCAGGCCCGACGATGGTGTCCGGCAGGAGTAGGCCGATGCCCAGCGGCAGCGGTCGGCCGGGAAAGGCGAGTTGCCAACGCACCGCCATGACCAGCACGCCGCTGAACGCCATGAAGCACAGGCTGGTGAAAAGATACTGCAACCCGATGATCTTGTGGTCGTGCGCCCAGATGTACCTGCGAAAGAAGCCATGACTTGGCGGTTCATTGTAAGGCGTCATCTGCGCACGCGAATTCGGCCCCTGGGGTTCGCCGGACGCGATGAGGCTGGAAGGAACGGTGGGTGAGATCATGTGATGGTGTCTCCAACTCTTGTGCTCATTTCTTCCTCACGATTTGCCGACGCGGAATTTCAGAAAAAACGCAGCCTTCTCCGGCAGTACCAACACGCGACGAGAGCGATGGAGAGACCCCGCTTCAATTCGATGTCTGCCGACCGTCGCCACCGAACACAGCAGAGGATCAAACTGGATAAATGCCGCCCCCATGGCGGTGAACAAGCAGCGCAGCAGTGATCCACATGTCGGGCTTGGGGGTGAGGCGGCCACGCATCGTTGATGAGGTGCGGCCATGTGGGCTCCGCTTCCATCGGATGGTTGCTGATGCGTGCCGACCAAGCTCCGAGCAGCAACGCCGCGACGGAGTCAGCGAATACCGAGCAGTTCAAAGGCGCTTTGACATTAAAGACAAGTTCATGGCGACGGCGAACGCCATGAAAAATCCGGTGGTAGCTAGGCAACGACTCGCGGAAATGCGCCGAGCAACAGAGCGAAGTCCAACACGGTCTCTGCCGTTGTGGTCAAGACCCCGAGAACTGGAGCCAGTGCCGGAGGCAGAAAGACATTGATCTTGGCCGTGTAGGAAACCAAGTGCGCCCAGTCACCCGAACTCACATTGGCGCGGCCAGAGGTTCTTACTTAACGAAGCGGTCAGCCACCGCCGAGAGTAACGTGATTCCGAGCGCCCAACCCAAGGTGGTGGGCGCGATCCGCAGGAGAAGATTTTCCGCTATGACGGTGCGTCTCGAAATTCCGGATGCTGTATTGATCGTGGCTTCCAGAGCGCTTTGAACCCGCTTCATGCCATGCGCACCGCTGACTTCAGGTGAGAGTGCCTGCGAGGACCTCTGCCGCGCCCGAGCAGCGAACGCATCAATTCGGCAAACCGTGCCTCGTAAAAGTCGAAGGTGTCATCGCTCCAGTCCGGGTGAGTGGCCCGCAAGGAAGCCATCACTTCCCGCTGCAAATCGGCGTAGGCAGAAACTCCCTCGCTCATGGCCGGACCGGCTTCAGACCGCGCTCTGGGCAGATGACCAAGCCACGGCCGCTTCGCTGGTTGCTTCCGGCTGTTGCACCCGTGACCACGCGGCGTAGAGCCGCAGGCCACGGGCACGCTTTTCGGCGTGATAGATGCGGAAGGATTCGCTGCGGACGTGATCGCGTAGGTCCCGGCGCAGTTCGCGGGCTCGCCCGCCGATTCGATTGGCTAGGCCAAGGGCAGCAGAAATCTTAAACGAATGTGTCATGTGTTGTGGACGGTATGATGGGTTGGAAGTGGAGTGAGCAAATTGCGGCTGGAGGTTGGAAGACATCGGTGAGCGCCACCTGCACATAATCCGGCGCGTTGTCTGTTCCTCACCGTTTCTAGATCCGGCATTTCAGAAAAACTCCGAAAATATTTCCTTGGTTGCTGGCGCATGGCCGAAGCTAGAAGGCAGCCAGGATTTCGCCGCTCGGGTCCATCTCTCTTATGGTAAATGGGCGACACGCGATCTGCACGTCCTATAATCGGGTCGTCAGCAGCGCTTTGTCGGGCGAGCCAACCGAGGAAGATAACGATGTGAGGCTCGCCGACCTTGCGCCTCGAAAAACCATTGTCGGCAGCTGACGGGCAGTGCCTCTAGTTGACGGTGATCGTCAAAATCGACCCTTGCCTAATAATTTACAATAATCACGCCTCTTCCAATGGTATTTCTCAATGTATTTACAATAATTATTATTACGCAAGTACTTCGCTAAAAGTAAGTTGTAAATTGAGACTCGGACTTGTTCATAGTGTCGGCCGCAGTTCGAAACCTCTGCACTCAAAACGCTGGTGCGCGCCTTGCACCAGCGCGCTGGAGCTTTGATCGACAATCTGCTGGAGTGCTTCACCGCTGGGCTGGGAACGCACCAATCGTGCCGGTGATTATTTCCGGCGGTAGAAAATGAGAAAGTGACCGGGAAAATTCGGTCCGCGGCAGGTGTCTCCACGAGCTTAGCGTACGATTTCTCCGTTTCCTGACGTGGCCCCATTTTTCTTTGAGGCGACGGCGAGAAATGGCTAGGGATATTCACGATGTTAAGAAAGGGCGTCCAGCCGAATCGCAGAATCATTATTCTGGCGTTACCGCCCGTTCGAGAGCTCGATCTCGCCGGCATCGTCGAGGTCTTCGGCACGGCCAATTCATTCCTTCCGTCGGAGCGCCACTACAGTATCGAGGTCGTGACGCCGACTCCTTCCCGGCATGTCGACGGGATGTTTGGGCTGAAGTTCCTGTGTGAACGAGCCTATCGTGACATCAAGGGAAAGATCGATACTCTCCTGATTCCAGGCGGGCTGGGCGCCGAGGCGTTCGCACCGTCTCGCCCGCTGCTGCAATGGGTCCGAAAGTATGAACGAAACAGCCGTCGAATTGGCTCCATCTGCACAGGCTGTTTTCTGCTGGCGAAAACGGGGATCTTGGATGGTCGGCGCGTGACGACACACTGGGAGTACGCGAAAAGATTGGCCGTGCGCTTCCCCACCTTGAAGGTCGACTTCGATCCAATCTGGATTCGGGACGGAAATATCTATAGCTCGGCGGGTGTCACTTCCGGCATCGACCTTTGCCTCGCGCTCGTGGAGGAGGACCACGGTCGCAAAGTTGCCCTAAGTGTCGCCCGCATGCTCGTCGTCTTCCTTTGCCGCCCCGGCAGCCAGGCTCAGTTCAGCGCCATCCTCCGTGCGCAAGAGGCAGAACATCCCGTCCTGCGCGATCTCCAGTTCTGGATGATCGAGAACCTCGGGCAAAACCTCTCCCTGACCGCTCTCGCCGCCCGAGCTCATATGAGCGAACGGCATTTTCACCGAATCTTCACCCGCGAAATGGGGAAATCGCCCGCCCGCTTTGTCGAAGAGATTCGGATGGAGGCAGCACGGCGCAAGCTCGAGCAGACGGCCGATGGACTCAAAGAGATCGCGACCGCGTGTGGATTTGGCAGTACCACCGTCATGGAACGCTCCTTCCAACGATTGGTGCGAACCACTCCGGCGGAATACCGCGAGCGATTTGGAACCTCGGGAGCATAGAACGCGGACATGGCAAAAATCGTCGCGATTATGTCATAGAGGGAAAGCAGTCTCTCTCATTAAATTGGTGGCGTCGAACCGGCCATCCGGTTCCGGCTACGTTTCAACCTTCAAGGAGATATTCCCATATGAGCACGATCACCACCAAAGACGGCACCAGGATCTTTTACAACGATTGGGGCCACGGTCAGCCCATCGTCTTCAGCCACGGCTATCCGCTGAACGGTGACGCTTTCGAGGACCAGATGTTCTTCCTGGCCAACAAAGGCTACCGCTGCATCGCCCATGATCGACGGGGACACGGCCGCTCAAGCCAGCCCTGGACGGGCAACGACATGGACACATACGCGGACGATCTCGCCGCACTCACCGAGGCGCTCGACTTGAAGGATGCCATTCACGTGGGCCATTCGACCGGCGGCGGCGAAGTGACCAAGTACATTGGGCGGCACGGCACGAAGCGCGTCGCCAAAGCTGTCCTCATCAGCTCCGTGAATCCTCTGATGCTCAAGAGCGAGTCCCATCCGACCGGTGTTCCCCTCGAGGTTTTGGATGGCCTGCGCAAATCGGTTCTCGCTGATCGTTCTCAATTCTTCAAGGACCTCTCGGCACCTTTTTATGGGTACAACCGGAAAGGGGTGAAAGATTCAGAAGGCGTCCGAGACCTTTTTTGGCTTCAAGGCATGATGATGAGCTTCCCGGCAGCTTACCACTGCATCAAGGCCTTCTCAGAAACTGACATGACGGAAGACCTCAAGAAAATCGATGTTCCCACGTTGATCCTCCACGGGGATGACGACCAAATCGTTCCCATTGAGGCGACCAGCCTGCTGACGGCGAAGCTTTTGCCGAAGGCGACGTTCAAGATTTATCCCGGAGCCCCGCACGGCATGTGCACAACGCGCAAGGATCAAGTCAACGACGATCTTCTGAGCTTCATCGCTGAATCGTGATCCAGGGGTATCGGCTGGATCGTACCGATTTGGACCTGGGGCATCAAGCTGCGATGAACGCCAGCAGGTCCGCGTTGATCTGGTCGGCATGAGTAGTGGGCATGCCATGCGGCAATCCGGGGTAGGACTTCAGCGTCCCGTGTTTGAGCAGCTTGACCGATTTCGCCCCGGTCGTCGGGAAGGGGCAGATTTGGTCGTCCTCGCCGTGCATGACCAGCACCGGGATATCGATGATCGCGAGATCGTCGTAGAACTCGGTTTCGGAAAGGACCCGGATGCATTCATACTGGGCCTGGATGCTGCCCATCATGCCCTGCCGCCACCAGTTTCGGCAGATGCCCTCGGAGACGTTCGCGCCCGGCCGGTTGA
>CAXTVY010000008.1:0-36529 GCA_964247665.1 uncultured Chthoniobacterales bacterium
GCGCGCTGGCGGCGCTGGCGGGCGCGCTGCCGCCGCGCGCGGGGCGGCGGCTGGCGCTGGCGGGCGTGGTGGGGCTGGGCGCGTGGCACCATCTGCCCGGGCTGATCGACCTGGCCGAGCGGCGCTTCCCCGACCCGGCCGTGTGCCGGGCCGCCGAGCACGCGGCGGACAAGTCGCGCAAGGCGCTGGTGGTCGATGCCTCGACGTGGCGCTACGTGTTCGATTACGACGTGCCCGGGTCCACGCTGGATGCGTCGTTCGCCGCGCCGCTGGCGGCGCTGCCCCCGGCCCGGACGTGGGTGGTCGCCCCGGCGCTCTCGGGCGAGAAGGTGCGCGCCGCGCTGCCCGGTTTCGACCGCACCCCGCGCGAAACGCTCGGCGGCCACGCCTTCCAATCCCTGCCGCTCTGCCCGGACCAGCCAGCCGTCATTCCGTGATCCCCACCCTGTTTCCCCCCCCGCTGGCTCAGACGCCTGCGGGCACGAGCGCGAGTTCCCGGCGGACCATCGGCGCGACGCCCTGGCCCAGGATCTCGATGGCCCGCATCTTCGCGGCGTGCGGGAGCGCCGCGACCGTCATCTGAAAACTCAACCGCGCCACGCCGCCCAGCGCGGCGTTCACCCGGAGGATCTTCGCCGTCACGGTTTCCGCGTCCCCGATCAACAGCGCGCCCGTGGGGCCGCGCAGGGCGTCGAACTGCGCGCGGGTCGTCGGCGGCCAGCCGCGTTCCCGGCCGATCCGGGTGAACGCTTCCGCGTAACCGGGATAAAATTCGTCCGCCGCCTGCCGGGCCGTGTCGCCCAGGAACCCGATCATGTGCAGCCCGACCCGCAACGTCTCCGGCGCGTGTCCGGCGCGCTGGCCCGCCTCGCGGTACAGGTCGATCAGCGGGCGGAACCGGTGCGGCTCGCCGCCGATGATCGCCACCATCAGCGGCAGCCCCAGCGCCCCCGCCCGCGCGAACGAACTCGGCGTGCCGCCCACCCCGAGCCACACCGGCAGCGGATTCTGGAGCGGACGCGGGTAGATCCCCTCGCCGTCCAGCGCCGCCCGGTGTTTGCCCGACCAATGGACCACGGGCTGCGCGCGAATCTTGAGCAACAGATCGAGCTTTTCCGCGAACAGCGAGTCGTAGTCGCGCAGGTCCAGCCCGAACAGCGGGAAGGCCTCCGTGAACGAGCCCCGCCCGGCGATGATCTCCGCCCGGCCGCGGGAAAGGAGGTCGAGCGTGGCGAACTCCTGGAACACGCGCACCGGGTCCGCCGCGCTGAGCACGGTGACGGCGCTGGTCAGCCGGATGCGTTGCGTGCGGGCCGCCGCCGCGGCCAGGATCACGGCCGGGGCGGAATCGAGGTATTCGCTGCGGTGGTGTTCGCCCACGCCGAACACGTCCACGCCCACCTCGTCGGCCAATGCGATTTCTTCGAGCAGGTGGGCCAGACGCGTGGCGGGCTCATCCGGTCCGGCGGCGGCGAAGCTGTCGATGCCGAGTTGCATGGGCAAGGGGTATTCGGGTGGCTTTCCCCGTCAGAGGGCGGCGGCCCCGGTGGCGGCCATCGTCGGGACGGGCAGGCGGCGGTCCACGGGCCGTGTCAGGTACGAGGCGGCGAGCAGGATCAGCGCAACGGCCGGCCCGGCGGCCTCCTGGCTCTGCCCCATAGCGAGGTGCGAGACGAACGCGCCGATGAACGTGAAGGTGAACCCCGCGTAGGCCCATTCCTTGAGCAGGGCAAAGCGCGGCGCGAGCAGCGCGCCAATCCCGAGCAGCTTGGCGACACCGAGGATGTTGGGGAAGTAGCCGGGATAGCCCAACTGCGCGAAGGCGGTCATCATTTTGGGCTGATGCGTCAGGTACATGAAGGCGGACATGGCCATCATCGCGCAAATCAGGACGGTGGCGACCCAGTAGGTAATTTTACGAGCATTCATAGTTGGATGGAAACAGGGTAATCGAGCGGGTTGGAACGGTGCTGAACCAGGGCATGTTGCGAGAAATTCGTTTAATGTCAAAGCAATTTGTCCGAGGTGGCAGGCGGAAAGCCAGGAATATCCGCCTTCCGCCTTCCGCCTTCCGCGTTTCCTTGCCCCGCGCGGCGAACCGGGGCATATAACGGGCTGCCGCTAATGCCCGCCGCTGAACCACCGCCCTCCGCCCCCCTCGCCGACACGCCCACGTCCACCCGCGCGGCCGATCCCATCGCCCCGGTCGCGGCGTCGGATGCCAACCCGCCCAAGGTGCCCGTGACCCGGGAATCCCTCCGGCAGGCCGCCCGGCTGTTCGGCTACCTGCTGCCCTACAAGGGCCGGTTCCTCGCCGCTATGGCTGCCCTGCTCTGCTCGACGCTGCTGGGCCTGGGTTTCCCCTACCTGATCGGCAGCCTCATCGACACCGCCCAACGCGCGGCCACCCATGCGGCCATCGCCGCCATTGCACCCGCGCCGGCCACGGCCTTCCAGCTACCCGGCCCGCTCGCCGGTGGCGGCCCGGCCTGGCTGCGCGCCCTGAGCCTCAACGGCATCTTCGCGCTCCTGCTCACCCAGCTCTCGCTGCAATCCGTTTTCACCTACCTGCAGGTGACCTGGTTCAACACGGTCGGCGAGATGGCCCTCGTGCAAATCCGCCGTGACACCTATGCGCGGCTCATCGCCCTGCCCATGACCTTCTTCGCCCGCCGCCGCGTGGGCGAACTCTCCAGCCGCATCTCCGCCGACCTCACGCAGATCGAGGACACCCTCACGGGCGCGACGCCCCAGTTCCTGCGCCAGGTCACGCTCCTGTTCGGCGGCCTGGGCTTCATCCTGTTCACCAGCCGCCAGTTGACCCTCGTGATGCTCTGCTGCATCCCGCCGATCATCGTCGTGGCCATCATCTTCGGCCGCAAGATGCGCGGGGTGTCCCGCGCGGCGCAGGATTGTCTGGCGGAATCCAACACGGTCGTGGACGAAACGCTCCAGGGCATCGCCAACGTCAAGGCGTTCGGCAACGAACCCTACGAGATCACCCGCTACTCCGAGAGCATCCGGCGGTTCCTCGACGCTACCCTGCGCGGGGTGAGCTACCGGGCGGCGTTCGTGGCGTTCATCATTTTCGCCGCGTTCGGGGCCATCGTGGTGGTCATGTGGTACGGCTGCGTGCTGGTGGAGCGCGGGCAGCTTTCCGTCGCCGACCTGACGCGCTTCACGATCTACACGAGCTTCGTCGCCGGGGCCATCGGCTCGTTCGCCGACCTCTACAGCCAGATCCAGAAGACCGTCGGCGCGACCGCCCGCGTGCGCGAACTGCTGCTGGAGGAGCCCGAGCCCGTCGTGCCGCCCGAGGCACTGCCTTCCGCGCACGACCGCCCCCTGCTGGCCCCCGAGGCCGCGCCTTCGCCCACCACCGTCTCCGCCGCTGCCGCGAACGGAGCCGGGACCCCCGCCACCCCCGCCCGGCTGCGGGGGGCAGTGGTGTTCGCGGGGGTGGATTTCGCGTACCCCTCGCGCCCGGAGGTGCAGGTGTTGCGCGACCTCTCCCTGCGCGCGGAACCCGGCGAGCGCGTGGCGCTGGTCGGCCCGAGCGGCGCGGGCAAATCGACGGTCGTTTCCCTGCTGCTGCGCTTCTACGAACCCGACGGCGGACAGGTGCTGCTCGACGGCCGCCCGGCCGCGGATTACCCGTTGCGCGAGTTGCGCGGCCAGATGGCCATCGTGCCGCAGGAGGTGCTGCTCTTCGGCGGCAGCGTGGCCGAGAACATCGCCTACGGCAAACCGGGCGCGACCCCCGAGGAAATTGCCGGGGCCGCCCGGCAGGCCAACGCGCACGACTTTATCTCGGCCTTCCCGGAGGGCTACGGGACGCTGGTGGGCGAGCGCGGCATCAAACTCTCGGGCGGCCAGCGCCAGCGCATCGCCATCGCGCGGGCCATCCTCAAGGACCCGGCGATCCTGATCCTCGACGAGGCCACCAGCGCCCTGGACAGCGAGAGCGAGCGCCTGGTGCAGGACGCCCTGGACCACCTCATGCGCGGCCGGACGAGCTTCATCATCGCGCACCGGCTGGCGACCGTGCGCGAGGCCGACCGCATCGTGGTCATCCGCGAGGGCACCGTGGCCGAAAGCGGCACGCACGCCGAGCTGTTGGAAAACCGCGAGGGCCTCTACCGCCGCCTGAGCGAGTTCCAGTTCGACCTGGGGCGGTAGACGATCCTTCCGGACAACCGCAGGCGGGTCGTTCAATAAGGTAGGGATGGCTCTCCGAGCCACTCCCAAACCGTCCGGGAAGAAAGTACGGTCAAAGGCTTACGTGTAGTGAAACCTCGCCTGGGCAAGCAGGACCGCACCCTCCGTGGGTCGGTAAACCAACCGGTGCTTCTGGTCGATTCGGCGCGACCAATATCCCTTGAAATCGTGCCGCAAAGGCTCCGGCTTGCCGATGCCGCCGTGGGGATGGCGGAGGATGTCCCTGAGCAGTTCGTTGATCCGCTCCACCATCTTTGGGTCGGTCTCCTGCCAGTACAGGTAATCCTCCCACGCCTGCGGGGAAAACGTCAGGTTCACTTGCCGAGCAGCCTCGCTGCATCGCGGCTGATTCCCTCGCCGTCTTCGAGCGCGCGGATGGACTCGATGAGCCGCTGGGCATTGGCCGGGCTGCCCAGCAGGTACGCGGTTTCCTCCATCGACTCATAGTCATCCAGCGAGAGCATGACCACCGACGGCGAACCGGTGCGGGTGATGATGACCGGGGCATGGTCCGCAATCACCCGGTCCATCGTGGCGGCCAGCGTTTCGCGGGCGGCGGTGTAGTTGATCGTTTCCATACCCGTACATACTCCCGTACAGACGGGGAAACATCAAACATTGCTTGGAAATCAAGGTGGGTCCGCCAGGACTCCGCTGTCGATTGGTTCCCTGTTCCCAGGCATTTTCCGGCCAGTTTTGCGCTCCAACAGAGTGAAAACTGACCCGCTTTTCGCTCACCCGAAAATCGTCTGGTCCCGGGGTCAGTTTTTCCCCGAGAACACGCTTGCCCCGGGCGCGCCGTCCCGCTACACGAACGCTCGTGTGCAATCGATTCTCCGTCTGCCTGCGGACGGTGGGGGTAGTCGTATTCTTGTCCCTCGCCGGTCTCGCGTCCCTGTCCGCGCAACAGCGCGCCCCGGTCCCGGCCGTCAACACCGCCAGCCGGGCCCAGGTGCTCGCGCTCTACCGCCACTATTATCAGGCCGCCCGGCCTGCCCCCGGCTGGACCGGCAGCTTCGCCGCCCGCACCCCGGGGGCCGTCAGCGATGACTTCCTCTGCGCGACCTTGCGCCGCATCAACTATTTCCGCGCCATGAGCGGCCTGCGCGGCGACGTGACCTTCGACGCCGCCAACAACGCCCGCTGCCAGCAGGCCGCGCTGATGATGGCCGCCGAACGGCAGGTCTCGCACCACCCCGGCCTGTTCTGGAAGTGTTACACCCCCGCCGCCGCCGACGCTTCCGCGCACTCCGACCTGTGCATGAACTGGACCGGCGACCTCGGCCCCGGCGCGATTGACCTCTACATGGCCGACGACGACGCCAACAACGCTGATGTCGGCCACCGCCGCTGGCTGTTGTGCCCGCCCACGGCCGTCATGGGCGCGGGGGTCGTGCCCACCGAGACCCGCCTGCATCCCGGCGCGAACGCGATCTGGATCAAGCCGCCCACCTTCTCCACTGGTTTGCTGCCCGTCGATAACGCGCCCGTCGCGCCCGGCACGCGCCTCGCCACCGCCTGGCCGCCGGCCGGGTTCGTGCCCGCGCCCCTGCTCTTCGCGCGCTGGTCGTTCTCGTGCGCGAACGCCGACTTCCGCGCGGCGGCTGTGCGCGTGACCAAGAACGGCGGGCCGCTGCCCGTGGTCACGGAGCGCCCCGCGTACCAGACCGAGGCCGACGGCAGCGGCCCGGGCGTGGGTTGGAACACGCTCGTCTGGGAACTGCCCACCAACGTCGTGCGCCCGAACGCCGACGAGACGTACCAGGTCGAGGTGAGCAACGTGCGGGTCAACGGCGCGCGGCGTGATTTCAGCTACCCGGTGGTGAGCATCGACCCGGCAAGCCCGCGCGGGCCCGACAAGATCCTCGTGCGCAACGATCTCGCGCCCGGCACGGACCCGGCGGTGGTTTCGACGCTGGCCTCGCTGCGGCGGTGAGTGGGCGGCGGAAGGCAGGAGGCGGGAGGAGTCGTGTTCACCTCGGGGAGAGGCTCGTTCAAACCGCGGATGCTGGCGGTGGAATCCGTGAATTTTGGGTTTGCGCTTTGCCGGTGGTCTTCATACCTATAAAGCAACCGAACGCCATCGTGGTGCCCGGTTTACCGTCATCAGCCGTCGAAAACCTGCCTCTATGAAAACATTCCTCCGCACGCTCCTCCTCCCCGCCCTGGCTGCTTGCTTCCTGCTGGCTCTGGTCCTGCCGGCGGCTGCCATCGATCAACCTCACATGACCGCCGCGCTGGACCTCCTGCATCAGGCCCACGACGGCGGAGACAAGATCGGACTCCTGCGGGCCGCGCGGAAGGAACTGGAGGGAGCCAACAACAACAAAGGCGATTTCCGCGTGGAAGCCATCCGGGTCATCAAACATGCCATCGCCGAGGGGGAAGCTGGCCGCCCGGGGAAAATGGAAGAGGACATCTCCGCCGCCATCACCCTGGTGCGCGACGGCATCGCCGCCGCCCGCTGAGGACCGGACCGGCGCGGGCCGCCCGCCAGCGGGCAGCGCCCGGGAGGGCGGTGAAGGTGGTTGGACGTGATTGAATTCATTGTTGCCGAACCCGCGCCCCGCGTTCCTGCCGTTGACCGCCGCCGGGCGGTTGTTACCCCTGATGGGGTTGGCCGCGCCGGTGGCGCTGCCGTTCGCGTGGGCTCACTCGGCGGCGGCGGGCAGCGTCGCGCTGGGCGCGATGGCCGCCGCGCACGGCGCGCTGCTCGGCGGGACGCTGCGGCCGAACTGTCAGTGGTTCGGCCCGGTGGTCACGGGGTTCGTGACCGCCACCGATGAGGTCTGGCTGACGGTTGACGACGGCCCCGATCCGCACGACACCCCGCGCCTGCTCGACCTCCTCGACGCCGCCGGGGCGCGCGCGACGTTCTTCGTGCGCGGCGACCGGGCGCGGGCTCACCCGGAGTTGATCCTGGAGGTGGCGCGGCGGGGCCACGGCTTGGGCAACCACACGTTCAGCCATCCGCAGGCGACGTTCTGGTCGCTGGGTCCGGGGCGGCTGCGGCGCGAGATCGGCGGATGCAGCGATGCCCTGCGCGAGATCACGGGCGAACCCCCGCGCCTGTTCCGCGCCCCCGTCGGCATGGTCAACCCCTTCGTGGGCCCGGCGGCGGCGGCGGCGGGGCTCCGGCTCGTGGGCTGGTCCGCGCGCGGGTTCGACGGCGTGACGCGTCACGCGCGCGACGCCGGGGGCGTGGTGACGCGGATCGTGTCCACCCTGCGCCCCGGTGGCATCGCGCTGTTGCACGAGGGCCGGCGCGGCGCGGCGGGCGAGGCCCTGAGCATCCGCCCCCTGGAGGGGCTGCTCGCCGTGCTGCGCGCGCGCGGCTGGCGCGCGGTGATCCCGGAGACATCGCGGCTGGTCGTCTAGGAACCAAAGAAAGGAATGCCCAATAACCAAGGCCCAATAACCAAAGCAGAGAGACGAAAGGGAGTACCGAACTTGAGCCTCGCCCCGCCAGACCGAGTGCGCGACGCCTTCTCAATTATCGCTGGGCCTTGGTCATTGGGCCTTGGTCATTGGGCCTTGGTCATTGGGCCTTGGTCATTGGTTTCCCGCCCCTTTTAATGACCAACAGTGATCCGGTAATCCACTTCCTTGTCGATGCGGCTCTTGCCGTCGGCATAGAAGAACCGCAGCGTCTGCTCGCCCGGTTTCACGCCCTTGTAAACGAACACGTCGAACCCCCCGCCCCCCGCCTCGCCTTCCGGCACGGCCGGGTTGCGCTCGATGACCTCGCCCACGAACGCCACCGCGCCGCCGGTCAGCTTTTCGGCCTGCACCCACACGAACGGGCACCCCCCGCACGCCTCCAGCCGCACGGCCACGGTTTCGCCGGGGTGCAGCGGGGCGGTGCGGCCCTTGTCGATCTCGGTCAGCGCCGCCGTCGTGTGCAGGTGGCCCTGGATCAACGGGGTCGGCCGCCGTTCGTCCTCCTGCCGCAACCGGTCGCCGCAGCCCGCCAGGCCCGGGCCCAGGCCCAACGCCACCAGCGCCACCAGCGCGCGGAGCCACGGCTGCCCCGGCCCGGGGCCGGGTGGTCTGTCCCGAAAGAGCCGCGCCATGGGCCTTCAGCGCACGATCACGGCGAAATCCGCCGTGCGGGCCGGGTTCTGGCGCGCGTCGGGCGGGGCGTAGTAGAAGTGGAGTTCCTGCTTGCCCGCGTGCAAGCCCTGGTAGATGAGCGTGGCCACGGTGCCGCCGCTGCCCGGCGCGTAGGTCGTCGCGCCTTTCTTGAAGAGCACGTTGCCCTCCAGCCGGTTGGCCAGGAACCAGCGGTTGCCCGTGCTTTCGTCCACGTTGAGCCGGACCGCCACGCTCTCACCCAGGCCGATGTGCACGGTCTTGCCCTTGTCGGCCTCGCCGACGGTGGCGGTCACGCCCGCCAGGCTCGGCGCGGCAAAGACCCCGGGGGGAGCGACGACCCGCGTGGGCCCCGGACCGGCCGGGGCCGTGGCGGCGGGTTTGGCCGCGCCGGACTTGGCGGCGTCGGCGCACCCGGCGAGCGGCACGAGCGCGGCCAGGAGCAGCAGGCGGGAAAGCAAGGAAATGTTCATGGGGCGGGAAACGGTTGGTTCGGTCGGAGGTGATGACAGCGGTGGAAGGCGACCGCCGGGCACACGTCCAGCCCACGCACGCAACGGACTTTCCGGCGGTCGGGCCGTATCGTGGACTGTTCCCTCGGCGGGTTCAAGCCCGGTTTGCAGAGGAATTTGCAACGCGGACGGGGGCGGGTGGCGGGTGGCCACTGGAAGAGCGTCTGCCCAAAACGGTCTGTCCTCCCGGGCGGAGCGAGTCCGCCGGGGGATTTGTGCGGACGACAAAAAACGGAAGATCTGCGGTCGAACTCCCACGCGATTCGTTCTAGGTTCGCCGGACGCCGCCCGGTTTGCCCTCGGGCGGCGGCGAATTTTCCATGACCCCCATTTATGTCCTGCGTCACGACGAACCGACCGGCCCGTTTTCGGAAGAGGAAGTCCGGCGGCAGCTCGCGGGCGGCGAGCTGACCAGCGCCGAGTATGCCTGGCGCGACGGCATGGCCGAATGGCAGCCGCTGGCGGAGGTGATCGCGCTGCCCACCCAGCCCCCGCCCGTGCCGTTGCCCGCCGTGCCGCCGATCCCCGCCGCCCGGCCGGAAGGGGGTGCCGGCCGTAGGACGCGGCGCGTCCCGCCCGTCCATGTGATGACCGGGCTGACGGAGTTCCTGGAGGTGTTCCCGGACCGGCTGACGATCACGCCCAAGGGCGGCCTGGCGCTCCAGGCCAAGGGCGCGCCGGGCATCCGCGAGATCCCCTTGCACCTGCTCCTGAACATCGAGTACAAGCTGCCGGGGTTTACGAACGGCTACCTGCAACTGACGGTGGCGGCCACCAGGGAGGATAGCGGCGGGGTGTTGTTCCGCTTCACCAAGAACACCGAGAACATCGACGCGGCAGGTCGGATCACGGCGTACGTGGAGGGGCGGGTCCACGAGTTGCGGGTGGTGCCGGCGGCGATGAGTCCGACGAGTCTTTCGGACGAGTTGGCGAAGCTGGCCGCCTTGCACAGCCAGGGGGTGTTGACGGCGGCGGAGTTCCAGGCAGCCAAGGGCCGTCTGCTGACGTAACCTCCCGTCAAGGCAGGCATCCTGCATCCTGCATCCTGCATCCTGCATCCTTCCGCCTTCCGCCTTCCGCCTTCCCATGCTTCCCGACGTTCTCATCATCGGCGCGGGCCTCTCCGGCCTGAAAATCGCTTACGACCTGCACACCGCACGCCGGACGGCGCTGGTGCTCGACAAGGGCCGGGGGGTGGGCGGCCGGGCGGCGACCCGGCGTTGGGACGGAGTCCCGGTGGACCACGGCGCGCAGTTCTTCACGGTGCGCTCCGGGGAGTTCCAGGGGATGACGAGCCGCTGGAAGGTGCACGGGACGTGCTTCGAGTGGGCGCAGGGCTTCCACCAGTGGGACCCGGACGGCCGGGGCCTGCGCGCGCCCGACCCGGGCGAGGGCAACCACCCGCGCTACGCCTGCCGCGAGGGCATGAGCGCGCTGGGCAAGAACCTCGCCGGGGTCCTGCCCCGGGGGACCGTCCGGCTGGAGTCGAAGGTGACGGGGGTGCGCTGGGTGCGCGACCATTGGGAGGCGGATGTCGAGGGCTGGCCGCACCGGCACCTGCCGTTTTCAGGCCGCCGCCTCGTCCTGGCGCTGCCGGCCGCGCAGGCGCTGGCGCTTCTGGGGCCACTGGAGCTGCTGGCGACTAATCCGCTCATTTCCCGGGATTGTTTGGAGAAATTACGCGCGGTCGAGACGGCCCCGGCCCTGGCCGTCCTGTTGCGCGGTCCGGCCCCCGCGCCGGGTTGGCGGGGCATCCAGCTCCGGGACGAAACGCTGTCCTGGATCAGCGACGATTCGAGCAAGCGCGACCCCGACCCGGCCGCGGCGGATGCCGACCGCATCTTCGTCCTGCACGGCGGCGCGGAATTCTCCCGCCAATGGCAGGACGGCGACCTGGACGAGGCCGCCCGCCGGATGGTGGCCCGGGCCGGGGAGATCGTGGGTGGCTGGATCACGCAACTCCCCAAGCGGCAGGTCCATCGCTGGCGCTACGCGAGTGTCCCGCACGGACTGGAGACCGTGGCGGCGTTGCGCGGCACGGGACAGCTCGGTGCGCCGTTGTACTTCGCGGGCGACACCTTCCTGGGCTCGAAGATCGAGGGGGCCTGCGTCTCGGGCCTGCTGCTGGCCAGGGAACTACTGGCGGACATCCGCCGATTCGAGGCCCGTCCGAAGCAGCCCTCGCCGTTTCCCTTCGAGCACTGAGCCGGATGGCGGGCGGCTCCGGCGCGGGGCACGCAGCGGTAGGGACCGGACAGCTAATCACACCGCCGAAGAAGCGGCACCTTCCGCCTTCTGCCTTCTGCCTTCTGCCTTCCGCTTTTCCCATGCACCCGCCCTCCTCGCTCGCCGACCTGCTCGCCCAGCCCGGCCCCGTGCTGGCGCTGGCCCCGATGCAGGAGGTCACGGACCTGCCCTTCTGGCGGCTCATGGCCGGATACGGCGGGGCGGACGTTTATTACACCGAGTACTTCCGCGTCACGCCCACCTCCCGGCTGGTGCCGCACATCCTGGCGTCGATCACGGACAACCCCACGGGCCGGCCCGCCGTGGCGCAGATGATCGGCAACGACATTCCCCACCTCGTCCGCACCGCGCGCGAGCTGAGCCAACATGCCGTGGCCGCCGTGGACCTGAACCTGGGTTGTCCCGCCCCCGTGGTGTACCGCAAGTGCGCGGGCGGCGGCCTGCTGCGCGAGCCCCGGCGGGTGGACGCCATCCTCGGGGCGTTGCGCGACGCGCTGGACGTGCCCTTCACGGTGAAGACGCGCATCGGCTTCGATGATCCGGCGGTGTTCGACGAGTTGCTGGCTGTTTTCTCGCGCCACGCCATCGACCTCCTGACCGTCCACGGCCGCACCGTGCGCGAGGGCTACCGCAGCGAGGTGCACTACGATTTCATCGCCCGCGCCGTGGACGCGGTCGCCTGCCCCGTGCTGGCGAACGGCAACGTGTACAGCGCCGTCAAGGGCCGGGAGGTGCTCGCGCAAACCGGCGCGCGCGGCCTGATGATCGGGCGCGGGGCGATCCGCAACCCGTGGATTTTCGAGCAGATCCGGCAGGTGGAACGCGGCGAGCCCGTCCGCCTGCCCACCGGGCGCGACGTGCTCCGCTACGTGCACGCGCTCTACGAATCGGCGTGCTCACCCGGGGTGGCGGAGGGTTCGCAGGTACAGAAAATGAAGCGTTACATGAACTTCCTGGGGCTCGGAGTGGAAGGCACCGGCCGGTTCCTGCACGACATCCGCCGGGTGGACCGCCGCGTGGATTTCTTCCGGGTTTGCGGCGAGTTCCTGGACCACGGCGAGCCCATGCCCCTGGAACCCTTCCCGCTCGATCTCAAGCCGACCGACGTGCTGGCGGGCGAACACTTGTGAGAGGCGGAAGGATGCAGGGTGCATCCTTCCGTCCCCGAAAAAAAGCAGCCAGCGAGAGAAATCGAAAGGACCGGCTGGCCTCGGAGTGCCAGTCCGCCTATCCGCACCCGCTAAGACGGCGGTAGATCCTTTCGACTTGTATCGGCGGCTGTCTGAGAAGCAAATTACCCGGCGGCAGTGCTCTCCGGCAACAAAAACCAGTTGACTCGCCGCCCCAAAAAGTTTGCCATTCTGAACATGTCCACCCGTGGAAAAACTCTTCCCCTGGAAGAATGGCAACGGCTGCGGACCCAGGTTTTCTGGTGCTACGACGGCGCTCCGCCCTTTGTGGCGGGCGTCAGCCGCTACCGCACGCCGAACTATTCCGCCTGGCTCGTGCGGCGCGGCAAGGCCACTCTTTACGGTGGTGGCCGCGTCCGGCAGTTCTATCCCGGCGACTGGGCCATCGTGCCGCCACCGGGTCACGAACGCCTTTTTACAGAGGACATCGAGTTGCTCTCCATTCACTTTCGCATCTCCTGGTCGGATGACCTCGATCTGTTCACCCTCCCCGGGCCGGTGATCTTCGCCGGCGCGGCCTACCCTGCCCTGGAGCGCGCCGTCCGGCGGTTGTTGCGTTTGTTCCAGCACTTCGGGCCCCGCCGCCGGATGGAGCCCATCACCCGCGAGCTGACCCTGGCTCAATATGTGCATTTTCAAACACTCGCTGGACGGTTTGCCCTGTCGCTGACGGACGCGCTGGCGGACCAGGGATTCCTGCCCGCAGGCGGCGGCACACGCCCCGACCCACAGCTTGGGCACATCCTCGCCCGGTTGCGCGACCTGCCGCTCGACCGCCCTTGGAACAGTGCCGCCACCGCGCGCAGTCTGAGCATGAGCACCGGGCACTTCAACCGGGTGTTCCGGCAGCAATTCGGCCAGACCCCACGCCGGTATTTCGACACCCGCCGCCTGGAGCACGCCAAACAAAGCGTCGTCGCCGGGAACGTCCCGATCAAAGAGGTGGCGGCGGGGCTGGGTTTCAGCTCGGCGGTGTTCTGCCGCTGGTTCCGGCAAGCCGTGGGCGCATCACCCACGCTCTACCGGCACAACGTCGGCCTGCTGCGGATCACCTGAACGGCCCCCACTCTCCCCCGATGAAAATTTACTTCTTAGAGTTGCCGGACTGGCATTTCGAGGCCAGCCAGGTGTCAGCCGGGGTTTTCCGGCTCACGGGGGTCTGGCGCGGCGAGGTGAGCGTCGAGCGAACGGGCACGGACACGACCGCGCTGCTCGAACAATGCCGCCGGGAAGCAGGGGAGAAGCAGAAGGCGGAGGGATGAAAGCAGCGGCTCACTTCGTTCAGGACGCCGGGCGGTCGAGGAAGCGTTCACCCTGAAAAGAGGAGAGCGCCAGGGCGTTGCATCCCAAAATCAGGAACGCACGGCGCGGTCTGCGAGGACAGACCAGGGCCGTGCGTTGCAGGCTGCTTCGCGGCTCTCAGCTCTCGGCGGGCGCGCCTTCGGGAGCGTCGGCACCATCCACTTTATCGGCGATCAATTTGTCCACCTTGAGGATGTCCGCCACAAACAGGCGGATGCCGTCGGCGGTCTTCTCGGTGGCCATGGCATCCTCGTTGAGCAGGAAGCGGAAGCTCTTCTCGTCCGTGGGCACTCTCTCCAGGTGCGCGGCCTTGGCCTTCTCGGCGTCGAGCTTTCTTTCCAATGGCGCGGTGGATTCCGCAAGTTCCTTGAGCAGCTTGGGACTGATCGTCAGCAGATCGCAGCCCGCCAATTCGGCAATCTGACCCGTGTTGCGGAAACTCGCGCCCATGACCTCCGTGGGGTAGCCATACTTCTTGTAGTAGTTGTAGATGGCCGTCGTGCTCTGCACGCCCGGGTCTTCCGCGCCGGTATAGTCGCGGTTGTTGGCTTTTTTGTACCAGTCGTAGATGCGGCCGACAAACGGCGAGATGAGTTGCACCTTCGCCTCGGCGCACGCTGCGGCCTGGACGGTCGAGAACAGCAACGTCAGGTTGCAATGGATGCCTTCCTTCTGGAGCGTCTCGGCCGCGCGAATCCCTTCCCAGGTGGACGCGATTTTGATCAGCACACGCTCCCGGGGGGTGCCGTGTTCCTCGTAAATCTTGATGAGGGTACGGCCCTTCTCAACCAGCGCCTCGGTGTCGAAAGCCAGGCGGGCATCGGTTTCCGTGGAAACGCGGCCCGGGACGATTTTGAGGATTTCCGTGCCGAAAAGCGTCAGCAACCGGTCCGTGATGTGGTCGGTGAGCTTCGCTCCGGTGAGCGACGTGCCTTTGGATTCCTTGACGGCCTGGTCGAGCAGGTGGCTGTACTTGTCCTCCTTGACGGCGGCGTAGATCAGGCTCGGGTTGGTCGTGGCATCCTGGGGCTTGAATGCCTGGATGGTGCCGAAGTCGCCCGTGTCGGCGACGACCTTGGAGAATTGCTTGAGTTGATCCAACTGGCTCGGCTGGCTACCGGAGGAAGTGGGAGCGGTGTTGGGCGTTTCGAGCGTGGCGGTGGACATAATGAACGGACTGGATACGGGTTTGACGGTGGACCCGGCAGGACTTGTGAATCCGGCACCACGGTCCAGAGACTGAATCGGCTCAGCGGACAAAGCGGACCTGTCCGGCGAAAATCAGCCGTGTTTGCGGTTGTAACGGGCGACCTCGCGCTCGGTTTCACGGCGCACGGCGCGATCCTTGAGGTCCTGGCGCTTGTCGGAGGCAACCTTGCCCTTGCCGACACCGAGTTCGATCTTTACCCGGCCGTTTTTCCAGTACATCCGCAACGCCACCAGGGCGAGGCCCTTGACGGAAATCATCCCGAAGAGTTTGTGGATTTCCTGCTTGTGCAGGAGCAGGCGGCGGTTGCGCTTGGATTCGTGCTGGCTGTCGTGGCTGGCTTGCGGATAGGGCTGAATGTCCGCGTTGACCAGGATCGCCTGGAGATTTTCGATGCGCGCGAAGGCATCGTTGAGGTTGGCGTGGCCCGAACGGATGCTCTTGATTTCCGTGCCCCTGAGTTCAACCCCGGCCTCGATACGCTCCAGGATGTGGTACTCCCGCAGCACCTTGCGGTTGGTGATGATGTCGGTGGACATACGGAGGGTGCGCCGGGCGCACGTTGCGGGATACAGGGGTACAGGATGACAGAGGCATCACCGTTACACCGATTGGCAGGGCCACAATATACGACGAGGAGGATAGAAGGGCAACGGCCAGCTTTCCGGCGGCTTCCCCATCCTGCATCCTGCATCCTGCATCGCGCGCCCGGCGCGCCGCTGCCTATGCCGACCCGGCGTCGGGCAGCAATTCGCCTTCCACCGAGGCATCACGGAAAGTCAGCTTGCCGTCGATCAGTTCCCGCAACGCGATGTCGCTGTAGACCATGCGCGGCATCACCTGCACGAGCGGACGGTGTCCCTGGCTGAGTTGGCGCACCCGCTTGGAGACAATGTTGATGAGCTTCTGCTGGTCGGGGATGAGCTTGGAGGCTTCTTCAAGGAGTAGGCTTTGCATAGACGGCAGAAAGTCACGCCCGGACGCTGGCGGCGTGGATGGGGCGGAAGGAAACAGCAGAATCTTCGATGGAGCAGGCAAAACGGTAGGAGACCCACGGCAGGCAAGGCCAGCGCGGGAGCAAGACAATGAGAGGAAAATGGCACTTGTCAAGCGAAACCTCGCCTGCCGGAGCATTTTTTGTGGGCCCCTGGCAGCGCCGCTTGAACGCCTCGCCCGGCGCACTGTCTCTAATGGCCATGCGTGCTTCTTTGCTCCTGGCGGCGGCGGTTCGTGGCCCGATCCTGACCGGCCTCATGGCAGGCGGGCTGTTCCTGCCCGGCGCACCCGCCGCGCGGGCCCAGGCTCCGCTGCCGCCCCGCGCGCCGGTCACGCAACTGGAGATGGGGTTCGACCTGTCGCAGGGGGTTGTCCGGCTGGACGTGGACCTCGGCTCGGCGCACGCCGCCAAGCTGGTGTTCGACACGGGTAACCCCTCCTCCACGCTCGACCTCGACGCGGCCCGGGGTTTTAACCTGCCGCTCGAAGCCGGTCAGAAGAAGAAGATGGGCGCGGAGGCCGACGCGCCGGAGTATTACCTGGTCAAGCCCGACCGGGTGCGGCTCGGCTCGGAAACACTTGCGGGCGCGGCTTTCGCGGTCGCCCCGCTGAGCAAAACGCTGGCCGACCGCTACGGCATCACCTGCGACGGCACGCTGGGCTACGCGGCATTCAAGGGGCGGGTGCTGCAACTCGACTACGGCACGCGCAAGCTGCGCCTGCTCGACTCGCCCCCGGCCGCGACGGCCACGGCCGTCCCGCTGCCGATCCGCTGGCTCGCCTTCCAGAAGAACGCGCCGCCGCTGGTCGCCGTGGACCATCTGCGGATCGGCAGCCGGACGTTCTGCGCGCAGGTGGACACCTTTTTCGCGGGTTCGCTGATCCTGTTCGCGGGCAAGCTGGCCGGAGTGGAGCCCGTGGCGGCGCGGGACGTGCCCGCGACCTATTACGAAGGGGCGAAGCTGTCCGCCGGACGGCTCAAGGAAGCGGCGGCGCTCGGCGGCGCGGCGTTTTCGGCAGGCGAGCCCATCTACGTGGCCACCAAGGAGGCGCGCACCCCGCAGACGGACATTGCCGCCGTGTTGGGGAACGCGTTCTTCCACGACTCCGTACTGACGCTGGACTTCCAGAACGACCGGGTACTCATCACGCCGAGCCATGGCGCTCCGCAGAGCGATTTCCCGCTGCGGACGGATTCGTGAAAGGCAGAAGGATGAAGGCAGAAGGCGAAGGCTGCCAGGAGCGAGGGCGGGCGGTCAGGCCAGGAACGCGGAACTTTAACACAGAGAGCACAGAGCCCGGAGGAGAAGCAGCAGAAAAGGGGGAGACACGAGCTAAGGCGAGCAGGATCGACGTGATTCTGCCTTCTGCCTTCTGCCTTTTCTGGCTCCGCCCTCCGTCTTACCTCCGCCTCGCCAGCGTGATGCGCTTGAGCCGCGCGTCGTCCGGCGGGCTGCTCGTCTCGATCTGCGGATCGTCTTTGAACGCGCTGTGCACCATGCGCCGGTCGTAGGAGTTCATCGGTTCCAACTGCACGGGGCGGCCGGTCTGGCGTACCTGCTCGGCCAGGGTGCGGATGTCCCGCAAAAACGCATCCTGGCGCATCGTGCGGTAATGCTCCACGTCCACGATTACCCGCGGCGCGTGCCGGTCCTTGGCCTGGAGCAGCCGGTTGAGCAGAAATTGCAGATCCTCCAGCGTCTCGCCGTCGGGCCCGATCAGCCGCTCGCTCTCGGCGGTGTACACCTGGAGCGTCACCATGCCTTCCTCACCCGTGGATTCCTGGATGTCGAACGCATAGCCCAAATGACCGAGCAGCGTGTCCAGGAGTTCCAAGGGCGTCGGGTTCATCGATTTGGGAATCGTTTGCCGGAGCCTTTTCTGCCGCCTCCCCCGCCACCGTCGTTGCGGCCGGGGCCCGGATCGCCGCTCACGCGCACGAGCTGCGCCGGCGCGGCGTTCGTATCGCGCGTGAGGTAGAGTTGCAAGATCGTCAGCAGCGTCTGCATCGTGTAATACAGCGCCAGCGCCGCCGCGAAGTTGTAGCAGAAAAAGCCGAACAACAGCGGCATGAACATCAGCGTCTTCTGCTGCGAGGGGTCGCCGGTCTTGGGCGTCAGTGACATCTGCCAGAACTGCGCGGCGATCATCAGGATCGGCAGCACGTTGATGGGCACCGTCCCGAGACCGGGAATCGGCAGCCGCGTGACCGTGTCGGGCTGGGAGAGGTCGTGCACCCACAGGAAGCCCGAGTTACGCAGTTCCGCCGCCGTGTAGAGCATGTACAGGAAGCCGAAGAAGATCGGCATCTGGATAAGCATCGGCCAGCAGCCGCCCAGCGGGGCCAGGGGGCTCATGCCATACGTCTTGTACAGCTTCATCGTCTCCGTGTTGACGCGCGCCGGGTCGTCCTTGTATTTCGCGCGGATCTCGGTCAACTGCGGATTGAGCACCTGCATCCGCTTCATGGACTTGTTGGCCTTGTTCTGGAGCGGGAAGAGCACCGTCTTGACCAGGATCGTCAGCAGGATGATGGCGATGGCGTATGAGCCGAACCAGCTTTTGAACGTGTTCATCAGGCCCAGGAGCGTGATGCTCACGACCTTGAACTTGCCGAAGTCCATGACCTCCTGCTCCTGGTGGCCCAGGGTGTCCAGGCGGCTGTAGAATTTCGGGCCCGCGTAGATCTGGAACTCCTGCGCTTTCGTTTCACCCGGGGCGAGTTGCAGCGCGGGCAGGCCCAGCGCCACGTCCAGGCCATGGAGCACGGGCAGGTTTTCGGCGGTTTCCTGCGGGCTGAGCGGCAGGTCGAAACGGCGCGCCCAGACCTCCCGCGCGGGCGGCTCCTGGTCCACGCTGGCGCTCAGCGGGGTGAGCACCGTCGCGTAAAACTGGTTCTTGACCGCCACCCAGGCCGCCTTGTTGACCGGGGCCGTGATGATGTTGCGCCCGGGGTGCGTCTCGATGCCGACGAGCGGGACGTGCCCGGCCTCGAAGCTGGTGGCGTGGTCCGTGTGGTACGCGTTGTTGCTCAGCCAATCGAAGGACAGGTACGTCGGCAAATCGCGCCGGTGGATGGGCGCGGCGCTGCCCGCGTAGATGTAGTAGCCGTCGTTCTTGTAGGGCTGCGCGCCGGTGTTCTGGAAGGACACCTTCAGGCGGATGGCCGGGATCTGCTTGGGGTTGCCCTGCCAGTCGAGCGTGTACTCCTTGGTGACCTTCAGGCCGTCGGGGCCGGTGCGCTCGGCGGTGACCTTATCGCCCTCGCGGCGCAGGGCGTAGGGCTCGCGCGTGTCCTGCCCGGGCTGGAGGGTCGTCGCGCCGATGGCGATCTGCCCGGCGTGGTTGAGCGCGATGTTCTTGCCGTTCTCGGCCAGGTGCTCCTTGCCCAGCGGGATCGCCTCGGCGATGCCGCCGCCGTAACTCGTGAAGTGGAGTTCGAGCTGGGGCGTGCGGACGAGTTCGGTCTGCTCGGGGACGGCCGGGGCAGCGGGCGTGGGCGCGGGAGTTTCCTGGCGCTCGGTGGTCACGTCGGCGGCGGTCGGCTTGCCGGTGGGCAGGGTCTGCGTCGATTCCGTGGCCGCGGCGGGTGACGCACCGGCCCCGGGCGTGGCTCTGGCGGTCGCGGCAGCGGACGGCCTGACAGGGGCCGGCGGGTACTTCGACGCGAAATAATATTGCCACGCCAGCAGGCCGACGAGGCAGAGGGTCACGGCAATCCAGGCTTGCTTATCCATGTAAAAAAGGGGCCGCGCCGGCCGGGCCGAGGCGGCGGAAAGAGCGTACCCTTAGCGTGAAAAGGAGGTCTTGCCAAGGGCGGCGACGCGGAAAGAAACCCCCGTGCGGCGCTGCCGGACGGAGCACCAGCTTTTCGTAACGTTTCCCTTTACATGGCAACTTTCGTCGGCAAAAATGGTTTGTCCTGCAAGATGAAGACCCGTTCCTTTTGCCCTTCCCGTGCAGCGATCCCCGCGGAAGCCACTGCCTGCTGCCTGCCGGTCATGGCGAGTGCCCCGGCCCAAACGCAGATGGTCCCCGGCCACTGAGAGCATTGGACCTAGAGGCCGCCTTGCGCTAGGAGTGGGGGCGGCCGGTTCGACGACCGCCGCTGCCCGTTTCTTCCTGTATCATGCCCACGCTCGCGCCGCTCAGCAGCACCGAGGAGATCGACGAACTCCTGGAACGGGCCAGTGCCGCCGCCGCCGAACGCCGACGGCTCAAGCGGGCGCGCCAGAAGAAGATCATCGCGGCGGCCATCGTCGGCTCGCTGCTGCTGCACCTGCTGCTGGCCCCCGTGCTGAGTTGGGTGGTGTCGCACTGGCCGCGCAAGCCGCTCAAGCCGGGGACCGCGCCGTTCCAGTTGTCTATCGTTCGCTCGAACGAACAGCCCTACGAGCAGAAAAACGCCAACGCGAACGCCAAGCAGAACCCGGATTACCTGCGCACGACCGACGAGCAGGCGGCGGAGAAAGCACCGGAGAAAGAGGACTTCATCTCCGACAAGAACACGCTCGCCGCCGCGCAGCTCACCGCCGACAACAGCAAGCCGCCGCTGCCCAGCCAGGACGGCAAGCCGATCCCGACCTACGATTTCGATACGACACCCTATCGGCCGGGTAAGGAAGCCTCCAGCGCCGCCACGGCCGCCGCGCAGGCCAGCCAGCAGACCGCCCCCGCCCCCAACGAGACGCCGCAGCCCGACCGCAAGCAAAAGGCGCTCGACTCCAAGACCAAGACCAGCCCGAAGACCGCCGCCGCCACTCCCACCCCCGCCCCGGACGGCGAACTGACCTCGATGAAGGCGCAGCCGACCCCGGCCGACGAGCCGCCGCACCCGGACGAGACGCCCTCCGACACCCCGCCGCCGCCCGTGGCGCGGAAATCGTCCAACGCGCCCAGCCAGGCGACGACGAGCAGTTCCGTCAGCAGCACGGGTTTGCCCAAGACGCCCGGCTACCAGCCGCAGACGATCCAGTCCAAGATGAGCGGCAGCATCAACAACCGGGGCCGCCCGGCGGCCAACGCGCACGCCACGCCGCTGGGCCGCTACCAGAAGGGCGTGCAGGATGCCATCGGCTCCATGTGGTACATGGAGGTGGAACGGCAGATGAGCTTCCTCGTGCACACCTCGGAGGTGCGGCTGCACTTCTACGTGACGCGCTCGGGCCGGGTGAAAAGCGTGCGCGTCTCCGGCGGCGACCCCAACAACACGCTCGCGAGCCTGTCCATCGGCGCGGTGTCGGAGGCGGAGATCGCGCCCATCCCGCCGGACGTGGCCGACACGTTGCCCGGCGGCGAGTTGGAAGTGGACATGGGCTTCGAGTTCTACATGCAGTAACGTGCCGGCCCGACCGTTTCGTCCGTGGTGATTTTCTTGTCCATGCTGCTCCCGCCCGTGCTCGCCAACGCTTTCTGGGATTTCGCCGTGGGTTTCTTCGAGACCGGCGGGCCGTTCATGGTGCCGCTGGCGCTGTGCGCCGTGTGGGCGGTGGTGGTGACGATCCGGCGGCTGCGGGCGCTGCGGCGCGAACTGGTGCTGCCGCGCTTCCTGCGGGCGGCGATTGAAAAGTTGATCCCGGGGACGGACACGGGTCACCTCTGGGCGCTGGCCGAGGGCAACCCGGCGGCGTTGGCGCGGATCACGCAGGCGGGGCTGCGGCACCTGGATTATCCCAAGGAGGAGAACGCCACCGCCATCCAGACCGCCGCGCGCCGGGAAGTGATGCGCCTGGAGCGGGGACTATCCGTGCTGGAGCTGATCGTGGGCATCTCGCCGCTGCTCGGGCTGCTGGGGGCGATTTCCGGGTTGGTGGGCGTGTTTTCGAGTCTCGCGGCGGCGGGCGGCGCGTCGGCCAACGACACGGCGGGTGTGGCGCTGGGCATCGCGGAGGCGTTGAACACGACGATCTTCGGGTTGGCCATCGCGATCCCGACGCTGGTCGTGTACACGTTCCTCAACCGCCGGGTGGAGCGGCTGGCGATGGAGATGGAGGCGCTGACGGCGAGCCTGCTTTCCAAGTGCTACGTGGAAGCGCCCGAACAGGGCACCTGACGGCGCGCGGCGCCGCCCCGGGCTCACGGCAGGACGTGGCGGCAGATCGCCGCGACCACCGCCTGCGTGCGCAGGATGCTGCGGTGCCCGGCCCTGGGCACCTCCATCAGTTCCGCACCGGGCCAGGCGGCGGCGATGACCTGCGAATGGTAGTAGGGCATCTCGCGGTCCTCCGGGTCGTGCAGGATCAGCGCGGGGATGTCTCCCAGACGCGCCACGTGGGGCTCGACCGAATATTCGTCTTCCGTGAATTGCTCGGCAGCCACGCGCTGCACGGCCTCGGAAAACTCCGGCGGGAATCCCTGCTTTTCGTTGAAATCCGCCAGCACGGGCGCGACCCGGCACGACGCCGCCAGCAGCACGGCCGCCCGTGCCCGCACGCCGCGGCCCAGCGCGATGCATGTGGCGCTGCCGCCCAGCGAATGGCCGACGATGCCGTGCAACTCGCCGATTTGCGGCACGACGCCCTGGATCGCCCAGGCGAACGCGGGCGCGCTGGAATATCTGCCCTCCGAGCGGCCGTGCCCCGGCGCGTCGAACGCCACCGCCCGCCCACCCGCCTGCACCACGGCCTTGATGCCCGCCGCGTGGTTGGCCGCGTTGCCGCCCCAACCGTGCACGAACAGCACGGCGGGCCCGGCGCTCTCCCCCCAGGAGTACACCTGGACCTCCTCGCCCCCGCCCCGCGCGAAGCCGTTCGGCCCGAGGCAAACGCGGTGCGAGGCGGCCTGGGCGAGCAGCTTGGCCTCGAAGGAGAACTCCGGCACCCTCGGAGGGGTCAGAAACAGCTCGAAGGCTTCTTGCGCGTTCATCGGGAAAAGAGCCAAACAGGGGCCCGGGGCCGCGTCGAGCCTGATGTTCCACCGATGGGAGGTCCTGCGAGATCGGTGCCCCTGGTTCCCGCTCGCGCGACGAATGGTTTTTATGCGGTGCAAAGACCCGGCTGACCCGGAGTCCCCGACGATGACCCAATTTCCTTTCGACAACACCTACGCACGGCTGCCGGGGCGGTTCTTCACGCCGACCGCGCCCACTCCGGTCAGGGCGCCGCGGTTGATCCGGCTGAACCGGGGGCTCGCCGCGCACCTGGGCCTCGATCCCGATTGGCTGGCGAGCCCGGAAGGCGTGGCCATCCTGGCCGGGAACCGCGTGCCCGGCAACACGGAGTCCATCGCCACCGTTTACGCGGGGCACCAGTTCGGCGGGTTCGTCCCGCAACTCGGGGACGGGCGCGCCATCCTGTTGGGCGAGGTCGTTGATCTTGGGGGCGTGCGCCGCGACATCCAGCTCAAAGGCGCGGGGCCGACCCCCTACTCGCGCCGCGGCGACGGCCGGGCCGCGCTGGGGCCGGTCCTGCGCGAATACGTGGTCAGCGAGGCGATGGCGGCGCTGGGCATTCCCACCACGCGCGCGCTGGCCGCGGTGGCGACCGGAGAAAAGGTGTACCGCGAGGAAACCCTGCCCGGTGCCGTGCTGACGCGGGTCGCCTCCAGTCACATCCGGGTCGGCACGTTCCAGTTCTTCGCCAACCGGGGTGACGTGGAGGGCGTGCGGCGGCTGGCGGACCACGTCATCGCCCGGCACTACCCGGACGCCGCGCACGCGGAGCGTCCCTACCGCGCGCTGCTCGACGCCGTGACCGGCGCACAGGCCGGGTTGATCGCGCAATGGCTGCTGGTCGGGTTCATCCATGGGGTGATGAACACGGACAACATGTCGATTGCCGGTGAAACCATCGACTACGGACCCTGCGCCTTCCTGGACCGGTACGACCCCGCCGCCGTGTTCAGCGCGATTGATAGCCAAGGGCGCTATGCCTACGGGAACCAGCCTGCCATTGGTGGGTGGAACCTGACGCGGCTCGCCGAGTGTCTGCTGCCGCTCCTGTCCGGGGATGAAGACGCGGCCGTCGCCGAGGCGCAGGAAGCATTGGGCGCCTACGCGCCCTCCTTTGAAAAGGCGTACCAGGCGGGACTCGGGCGCAAGCTGGGCCTGCTCACGACCCACGAGGGAGATGCCGCGCTCGGGCGCGATCTCCTGGAGGCCATGAGCGCGAACCACGCCGATTTCACGCTCACCTTCCGTCGGCTGAGCGACGCCGGGCCGGGGCCAGCGGACGATGGCGGCGTGCGCAGCCTGTTCGCGGACGGGTCCGCCTACGAGGGCTGGGCGCTGCGCTGGCGGCAGCGGCTCGCGCAGGAGGGAACGGACGCCGGGGCTCGCCGCACGGCGATGCGGGCCGTGAACCCGGCTTACATCCCGCGTAACCACCGCGTGGAGGAAGTCATCCGGGCGGCCGTGGACCGCGATGATTTCGGACCGTTCGAGGAACTGGTGACCGTGCTGTCGAAGCCGTTCGAGGACCAGCCGGCCTTTGGGCGTCAGGCCGAGCCGCCGCAACCCCACGAACGGGTGCACCAGACGTTCTGCGGGACGTAGGGCGTCCCCCGTCAGCGGGTGGGGGTGGCAGCCGCGAGGTCGTCGTCTTTCGTTTCCCGCACGCAGAGCAGGCCGAGGAAGGTCAGGGCGGCAGACGCGCTCAGGTAGTAGCCGACGAAGGGCAGGCCATGGGTTTTCGCCAGCCAGGTGGCCGCGTAGGGAGCGAGCGAAGCGCCGAAAATCCCCGCCAGGCTGAAGGCCAGCGAACTGCCGGTGTAGCGGACCGGCGTCGGAAAAAGCTCCGACACCACCGTGCCGAGCGGTCCGTAGGTCAGCCCCATCAGGGCCAGGCCCAGGGCCATCATGGCCGTTGCGCCCGCCGTGCCAGCCGCAAACAACGGAGCCATGACGAGGCCGAAAAGCGCGATGAGGATCGTCGCCGCGAAGAGCATCCGGCGGCGGCCACGCTCGGCGAGCAGGGCCGAAACGGGGATCGTCAGCGCGAAGAAGCACACGCCAAAAAGCTGGATGAGCAGGAAGCTGGTGCGGCTGTAGTGCAGGGCCGTGGTGGCCCAGGAAAGGCAAAACACCGTCATCAGATAAAACAGGACGAAGGTCGCCAGGCAGACGAGCACCCCGGCGGCCAACGCCCGCCCGTGGTGGCGAAAGACCGTGAGCATGGGCACCCCGACCGCTTCGGCCCGCCTGACCGCCGCCTGGAAGACCGGAGTTTCGGTGATCCTGAGCCGGACGTAGAGCCCGAGCAGCACGAGCACCGCGCTGGCGAGGAAAGGCAGCCGCCAGCCGAAGGCGAAGAACTGCGCCTCGCTCAGCCCGCGCGAAAGCCCCAGGAACACCCCGCCCGAGAGCAGAAAGCCGACCGGCGCGCCCAACTGCGGGAACATGCCGTAAAAGGCGCGCCGGTTTGGCGGGGCGTTCTCGACCGCGAGCAACACCGCGCCCCCCCATTCGCCGCCGAGCCCGATGCCCTGGCCGAAGCGGCACACGGCGAGCAGAATGGGCGCGGTGACTCCGAGCGTCCCGTACCCGGGCAGCGTGCCGATGGCAAAAGTGGACAACCCCATGCACAGGAGCGCCAGGACCAGCGTCGTCTTGCGCCCGACCCGGTCGCCGAAATGCCCGAAGAGCAGCGCACCGACGGGCCGCGCGAGAAAGGCGACGCCAAAGGTAGCCAGAGAGGCGAGCGTCGCGGAGGCCGGGTCCGCAGCCGGGAAGAACAGGCGGGGGAACACCAGCACCGCCGCCGTGGCGTAGATGTAGAAGTCGAAGAACTCGACCGTGGTGCCGATCAGGCTGGCGAAGAGCACCTGCCGCGGCGTGTTGGTCGGTCCTGGTGGGGGTTCGGCTGTGGACATCACTTCGGTCACCGGTTTGTCGAACCTCTATCGTCCGGGGACCACCACTTGGCAAAAAACGACTTTGCCCCTGCCCGGAAGATCCCAGGAGCCAGCCGGGCAAGCTGCGCCTGGCCCGGACGCGCCGATCAAACAATCCACCGCTAGCCCGCGCGCAGTTGCAATCCGTACGGCAGGCGCTCGCCGAACGCCTCGTTGCGCTCCCGCGCTTGCAGCTCGCCGCCGGTGCGGACCAGCTCGACGAGGTGCGCCGGAGCCGGGGCGTCCTCCAGCCACGCCACGACCCTCGCGCGGGTTTCGGCGGACACGTCGCGGAAACGGTCGCCCGTGCGGCGTGCCATTTGCACGGCGGCGAAGGCGGTGTCCTCGTCGGCGGCGGAGCGTGCCGCCATGAGCCGGTCCAGCCATGGCTCGACGCTCCCGGCGGGCGGCAGCGTGTTGAGCGGTCCGTAGAGCGGCACCCGCGCGCCGAGCCGCCCCAGCGCCCACACCAGCGCGCGGGCCGGGCCGGAGCCCCGGCCATCCACCTCGGCCAGCCACGCGAGCGCCACGCCGCCGAGTTCGCTCTTCGCCGCGGCGTCGAGCCATTCCAGCGAACCGAGCAGCCGCCACGTTTCGGCGGCCTCGTGCGAACCAACCCGCGCATGGACCTTGCGCCATTCCGCCAGGATCGGCGCGGCGAGGGCGCGCTGCTGCCCGCCGCTCAGCCCGCCCGCGATCCGCCGCCAGAGGATCCACCACTCGGCGCGGCAGAGTTCGTTGCGTCCGTGCGTGATTTTCCGCTCGAACAGCCGCCACGTCTGCCCCGCGCGCCAGTCGTCCACGGCGTACCCGTAGCCGGGCCGCAGGCAGAAGCCGAGCAGGTTGAGCCAGCGCGCCTCGTGGGTGGGGCTGCGCGCGCGCGACGGTTCCGCGTCGAGTGTTTCTTCCCAGAAAGCGCGCAACAGCGATGGCGGCCATTCCCAGCGGCCCGCGCCCAGCACCGTTTCCAGCCGTTTGACGAGGCTTTCCACCGTCCCGGCGTCACCCGTGGTAAACGCCGCGCGGATCATGGCGCGTCCCTGCCGGATCGTTTCCTCCTCCACGATGACCGTCGGCGCGCCCGGCGCGCCCGGCGCGCCCGGCGCGGCGGCACGGACATCGAAGGGCAGCCGCCACTCGCGCCCCCGGCCGCCCGCTTCCGCGCACCAGACTTCCAGCGTGCCGATCTCGGACAACCGCGCGTGGAGCGTCACGGGCACGGTGTCGCCGCCCTCCGGGCCGGGCTTCGCACGCAGGGCCGTGCGCAGTGGTGGCAGGGTGGTGAGCTGCGTGGGGTCGGGGTCGATCACGTCGCCGGGACGGTCGCCCGTGCGCGTGCTGGAGACGGACAGCGGGAACTCGGCGGGCTGCCGGACCCGCAACGTGAACGTGTGCCCCGCAAGCGCGACCTCCGTGCCTGCCTCCAGCCCCGCCGGGGCGAGGCACATCGCCCGGGGCTGGCCCGCGTGGTCCTGCACGCCGAGGTAATACGCGCGCGCCAGCCCGCCGCCGATCCGCGCGCCCACCCCGCGCCGGGCCAGTCCGAACCGCACCGCGCCCCGGGCCACCGCGAGGTCCGGCCGGTCGTTCGCCAGCACGCGCGGCGCGCTTCCGCCGAACCACGACGCGAGCACTTCCAGCAGCCGCGCGCGCAGGACGGGCGACGCGAAGAACCCACCGTTGAACAGCACGGCGTCCGGCCGCGCGAGCGACCCGTCCCCAGGTCCGTGTGCCGCCAGGAACGCCGCGAGGTAGCGGCTGATGCCAGGGTCGGGCGCGTAGGGCAGGCCGAACTCCTGGAAGCCGGAGGCGTGGCTGCGCCCGGCCGGTCGTTCATCCGGCCGGATTTTGGGCAGGAAGCCGTCCACGAGCAAGGTGCGGACTTCCTCGCGGCCCAGTTCCACCTGCCGCGCGCCGCCAATCAGCCGCGCGCCGCTCGCAGCAGGCAGGCTGAGCGTCAGGGTGGCCGGGGCGTCATCGGACAGGAGGGTTTCCTTGGCTTGCTGGCAGCGCCGGATGAGCACGCTCCACGCGCGAGATTCCAGCAACGGGCCCAGCCGCGCCTCGACGTGGTGCGCCAGCGCGAGGTCCAGGTTGTCGCCGCCCAGGATGAGGTGATCCCCCACCGCCAGGCGGTGAAACCCCGCCTGGCGCGCTTCGATGAGCGTCAGGTCCGTCGTGCCGCCGCCGATGTCGCAAACCAAAATCAACTCGCCCGGGGCGAGGAAAGTTGGTTCCGACTTTCCTCCCATCCAGGCGTAGAACGCGGCCTGGGGTTCTTCGAGCAGGACCACGCGGCCCAGGCCCGCGCGCCGCGCCGCCGCCGCCGTCAGTTCGCGCGCGACCTCGTCGAACGACGCCGGGATCGTGACCGTCACCTCCTGCGCGGCGAGCGGGTGCCCGGGCCAGCGAGCGTCCCACGCGGCGCGCAGATGGGCGAGGTAACGCGCGCTGACCTCGGCGGGCGGCAGCTTCTTCACGTCCGGCGCACCGTGCCAGGGCAGCAGGTCGGCGGTGCGGTCCACCCCGGCGTGGCTCAGCCACGACTTGGCCGACACGATCAACCTGCCCGGCTGGTCCGCGCCGCGCTCCCGCGCCAGCACGCCGACCACGAACGCCGCGGGCGGGTCGCCCGGGCCGTTCCACGGCAGCCGCCAGGCGTCCGCGTCGAATTGGCCCGGCGCGGGCTCGTAGTGAAACGACGGCAGCGTGTCGCGCGCCTCGGTCTCGCCCGGCGCGACCAACTGCGGCACAGGCAACACTTGCACCGGCGCGTCCGGTCCCGCCGCCGTGTCCACGAACGCCAACGCCGAGTTCGTCGTGCCTAGGTCGATGCCGACGACGAAGCGCGCGGGTGGCGGCGCGGCGCTGGCTGCCGTGGGCGGGTGGCTCATGGACGCTCTTTCAGCCGTCCGCCAACGCGTCCCACACCCGTTGCGCCTGTCGCTTGTAGCGGTGCAGGCGCGGCTTCAACCCCCGGTCAGGACGGGATTTCTGGCGGACCTGCGCGTGCCATTCCTCCAGCTCGCCGGGCGTCAGGTGGCGGTAGAACAATTCGTGGATCGGGCGCGCCTCGTGCATGGGCGTCCCGGCCCAGTGGATCAGGTAGGGGCGGCGCGCCTCCTCCAGCCAGTAGCGGCCGTAGTCCGCGTCGCGCTAGTCGCCCGCCCAGGTGGATTCCATCGCCACGGGCGGCATCGTCAGGTTGCTCAGCGGCACGCCCGAAACCAGTCGCAGCAGGTTGACGCCCGACTGGTCGGCCAGCGGGTAAAAGCACGTCGGGCCGTGCGCGGGGTCCTCGGCGGCGCGGCGCAACGCGTCAAGGTCGTGGAACAACGGCCGGTCGCAGGCGAACTGGCCCGAGTTGAACACCAGCCGCTGCCAGGTGGTCGAGGCGCGGCGAAACATTGCCTCGGATGCTGTGGTCAGCGTGTGGTTCGGGTTGTGCCAGTGGCCGCAGGAAGTGATGAAGCCGGTCTGGTCTGCCAGCGTGGCGCGCGGGTCGCGCAGGAAGACCACGTCCGTGTCCACGAACTGGTAATTGCTTTCCAGGAAGCACTGGTAACGGCGCATCAGCGGCGAGGCCGTGGTACCGTCCAGCCAATCGCAGACCGCCGGCACCTGCCACCATTCGCAGCCTTCCGGCAGCGCGAAACGGTCCGCCGGCGCGTCGCCGAACGGGACCACCCACACGGGCAGGTCGCAGCCCACCGCGCGCAACGAGCGCACCATCGCCAGCAGCCGCAGGCGCACGGGGGTGCTTGCCAAGGTAATGATTTTTTCGAGTTTCACGCTGGAATCACGTTCGCACAACGGTGCCGCGCTTCCGTGTGGTCAGCAAATGGTTTGCCAGCCAGTCCAAACGGCGACAATTCTCTCGCCTCAGCCATCCGATGCCTTTAAGCTGATCCTCAAGTCTGGCGGTCAACCCGGGGGCTTCCCCCTCGCCCGCCGGCAGTCATCCATCGAACCCAGTCCTCCTTTCTTCCATGAAGCTCCTTCCCTCCACTGTTTCCACCGTTCACCGGCACCTCGCCCGCGTGGGAATGCCCGTGGCGCTCGCCGCCAGCCTGGTCCTGAGTCTGGCCACGACGACGTGGGCCGGGCCAAAGCCCACGCCCCGCCCGCCGTTCCTCCCGCCGTATGACGCGATCACGTCGGTCGATGCCACCGCCAAGACGCTCGTCGTCGGCCACGTGAACAGCAACGATAAAACGAGCAAGACCTACAAGCTGATTCCGACCACGGAGATCCAGGTCAACGGCGAGAAAGCGCCTGTCACCAGCCTCCAGGCCGGGATGAAAGTGAGCGTTACCCCGGCCATGGACGAGACGATAGCCGAGCGCGTCGTGGCCAGCCCGGCCCCCACGCCGCCCCCCGCAACCCCCAGTAAAACCCACTAGGCCGCAGCGCTTACCAACCTTTCTCGGAGGCGCTCAGAGCCTGGCCGCCGGTGTAGATCCGCGGCACGAACTGACGCCCCACGAGAAACGTCGCACCCAGCAGGACCAGGCAGATGCCGCCCACGGCCACGAACGCCGCGAAGCCGAATCGCTGGCCGAAGGTGAGGATGCGCACGTCCTGCGGCGCATCGTCCCGGTAGGCGATGGCCAACGGCTCGCCCACTGCCAGCCCCGCCGGCTTGGAAGCGTAGCCGCGCACGAAATCGTGGATCGCACCGTCGGGCGTCGTGTAGCGCACGCGCGGCTTATAGCTCGTGCTGCCCTTGCTGCCCCGGACGGGGATCAGCTCGGCCACCGTGCCCGGGACCACCCGCGCCGCCTTGAGCCACACGTGTTCCCGCAGGGCTAGCCAGCCCGCGAAACCAAGCAGGGCCAGCCCGATGAAGATCGTTATTTTCCAGCTCATCAGCACGGGGAAAAACCAGCAGACCAGGATGATGGCCACCCCAATCCCGCCCGTCCAGCGAAACCCGGCGTTCCGGGGCGGCGGTGGGATGACTGGCACAAGCGGACATTACAAGGCAGGCCGCACGTTGATCAAGCCGGGTTCCTCCTTTATTTCTCCACGTCCTCGCGCACGGAAAACTCCAGCTTCCAGCGCTCGTCGCTGGCGGTGCTCACGCCCCAGAGTTCCAGCACGCCCAGTTCCGTGATGCACGACTCCAGGCGCACCGGCACGATCCCGTCCTCCGCTCCCTGCGCGGCGGGGGGCAGCGTCGCTTCGAGCGAATCCGTCTCCGTCAGTTCGTCCTCGGTCCAGCGGCGCAACACGTCACCGGGTCTGTCTTGCGGACGGGTCGCCGAACTGAAAAAGCGGAAGTGCGCGGGCTCGCCCACGACGAGGCCGAGGCCGCTGCCGGGCACGTCCGCCCGCGTCCCCTCCTCCATGCCGAAGGGCACGGCGCACACCGCCCGCAGGGGCCGGGGCGCACCCGGGATTGCCATGCCCGCCGTCTCCACGCCGACGTAATACGAACGCGCCGTGCCACCGCGAATCCGCACGCCCCGGCCGCCGCGCTTGAGCGCGCCGTAATGCGCCGCGCCGCGCGCGACGGCGAAATCCAGATCCTGATTGCCCGCCAGCACGCGCGGCGTCGGCCCATCCGTGCCCGCCGGGAACCAGCCCGCCAGCACTTCCGTCAACCGCTGGCGCAACGCCCCGGCCTTGAGCACGCCGCCGTTGAACAAGAGGTGCGTCGGCCGCGCGACGCCCGCGCCGTGACAGGCGTCGCCACCGTGGCGCGAGAGAAAATCCGCCAGGTGACGCGTGACGGCGGCATCCGCCTCGAAGGGCAATCCGATTTCGCGGAAGCCGCTGACCCGGGCGCGGCCGGGTTTCGCGTCCAGCCCACAGACCGGGAAGAACCCGTCGAGCAGCGCCGCGGCGGTGGCGGCGCGGTCCAGTTCGACCGTGATCGTCCCGCCGATGAGCCGCCGCCCCCGGCCCAGCACGCTAACGGGGCTGGCCGCCGGGCCGCCCGCACCCAGCAGCGCCTCCTTGGCGGCGCGGCAGGCGTGCCAGAGCGACACGGACTGCCACGCGTCCACCTCCGTGCCCTGCGGGGCCAATGCCTACTGCGCCTGAAACGCCAGGGCGAGGTCCATGTTGTCGCCGCCGACGAGCAGATGGTTGCCCACGGCGAGCCGTTTGAGCGACAACTCGCCGTCGGCCGCCTCGACGCCGATGAGCGAAAAATCCGTCGTGCCGCCGCCGATGTCGCACACGAGCAGCGTGTCGCCCGCGCGAAGCTGCCGCCGCCAGCCGTCGCCCGCGTCGGCGAGCCACGCGTACAGCGCGGCCTGGGGTTCTTCGAGCAGGATCAGGTCGGCGGGCAGTCCGGCGGCGAGCGCGGCTTGGCGGGTCAGTTCGCGTGCGCTGGCATCGAAGGAGGCAGGCACGGTCAGCACGACCTGCTGGTTCCCGAGCGGTGCGTCCGGGTGCGCGGCCTCCCACGCGGCGGCCAGGTGGGCCAGGTAGCGGCGGGACGCCTCCACGGGGCTCACCTTGCCCACTTCCCCGGGTGCGTCCCAGGGCAGGATGGGCTGGTGGCGGTCCACCCGGCTGTGGGCGAGCCAGGATTTCGCCGACGCGACCGTGCGGGTGGGCGCATCCGCAGCCTGTCGGCGAGCGAACTCGCCGACCGCGCCTGCCTCCCCTTCGGGCGTGGGCCACGGCAGGCGGTAAGCGCCGGTATCGCCCTCCTGGGCGGGTGCGAGGTAGAGCAAGGACGGCAGCGCCGGGCGGGACTCCACCACCCCGGGCGCGACGACCTGCGGAACCGGCAGCAGGTTGATGGCGGCTTGTGGGTCGTCGAGCCGCACGCTGGCCACCACGCTGTTGGTGGTGCCCAGGTCGATGCCGATGGAAAAAGTGGCGGCCATGATGGCGCGGGCAATGCCAGGAATTTACTCCGGCGCGTCTTCGTCGTGCCAGCCTTCCATCAGTTCGATGATGTTGCCCTCGGGGTCGTCGAAGAAGCAGACCCGCAGGCCGGGAACGCTTTTTCCGGCGTCGATGATGTCCCCGGTTTTAACCCCGACCGCCTGCAACCGGATGATGGCGGCTTCCATGTCAGGCACCTCGAAGGCCATGTGCTTGAAGCCGACGGCCTGCTCGCCACCGCGCACGGCAAGGTCCGCCGGCACGTTGAACAGCTCCAGGCACATGCCGCCCAGCCGCAGCATGAGAAATTCGCCCGGCAGGCCGCGATGGAACGTCCGCGCGCGCCGGAAGCCGAACTGCTCCGTGTAGAAGCGTTCCATGGCGGCCATGTCGTGGCAGTTGAAGGCGATGTGTTGGAGGGCGGTCATGGGAAAGGCGGAAGGCGGAAGGCGGAAGCTGATTTCGTTGCTGCTCTGACTTTCGATTTCCCGCCCTATCAGAACTGCACTTCGGTCGGGGCGAGCACGTTGGCCGCGTCGGCCTTGCCGTTCCAGGCGGGCACGTCGGCGCGGAGAGCCTTCCATCCGGGATGCACGACCGTGCCGCGCAACACTGCCCCGGCTCCCGGCACGTTGCCCACCAGGCGGTAACGCACCGGATCGTACCCGGCGGGCAGCTCCAGCGTGGTCCCTTCCGCCTGCGCGCTGAGCGGTTCCACCCCGAAGAGGCGCTCGACCACCGCGGCGGCCTCCTTGTGGATCGTGTGCACCGTTGCGCCGATCTAGGGGTCGGTGAAGTCGGCGAGGGGCTCCTTGAGAAAATCCAGCAGCCGGGCGTCGCGTTGCAACACGGCGAGCAGGCTCAGAGCCTCGTTGCGCGGGGCAGGCGCGGGCGTGGGCGGTGCGGCGGGCAGCGCCGGTGCCTTGGCGGCCGGGTGCGGGACACGGGGGTGCAGCGCCAATGGCTCGGCTTGGAGGACCGGCGCGGGAATCGGCGCGGGAGTGGGAGCGGCGCCGGCGGGATGGTCCCCCAGCCAGCGTCCGACCTGCGAGGCGAAGGCGTCGTCGGTCCAGATGCGGAAGAGGGCCCGGAAGCCCAGAGCGAAATGTCCCATAAGGCAAGTTGCCTACCGCCGAGTCCCGGGGGCTGTCAACCCCCGACAAAGTTCTCCCCGCGAGCGGCTCCAGTGGTTTAAGCTGGTTTGCGTGGAACCCGAATCTCCCGCTGATGCCTGGAGCGTGGCCGTGGCGGCCCTGCCGGCGATTGCCCGCGCGCTGGCCGTGGACACGAGCCTGCCCACGGGCGGCGGGTGCGCGTTCCTGTTCGTCGTCCTGCGGCTGGGGTACGCGTGCGACGACGCCTTGCGCGCGGAAATTTACCGTCGCTGTGTGGCGGCCAGCGGCACGGTGCCCGACGCCGTTTACGCCGCCGCCGACCTGCCGCGCGCCGCCGACGGACGGCTCCTGCCCGCGGCCCTGCGGCGGCTGTTGACGGGCGAGCCCGCCGCGCGGGTGGCGGTGGGAGAAGGCGTGGCCAACCCGGCGGCGCTGGAGTTTTTCGCGTTTCTGTTCAACAACCTCTGAGGCCGGATGGCGGGTTGCGTCCGCCGACCGGGCGGCGGACATTCGCGCTGCCCATGGCCGCCATTTCTCCCCTGCCACCTCCCGGCGACGCCCTGCCCGTGGTCGCTCCGGCCGGGGGGCGACTGCCGGGTTTCCTGCGCGCGTTGTCGGCGCGGAATTACCGGCTGTTTTTCTTTGGACAGATCATCTCGCTCGTCGGTACGTGGATGACGCAGACGGCGTCGCTCTGGCTGGCCTATCACCTGGAGAAATCCGCCCTCCTGCTCGGCGTGGTGGGTTTCGCCAGCCAGGCGCCGATCTTTGTGCTCTCGCCGCTGGCGGGCGTGTGGGTGGACCGGGTGGACAAAAGGAAGCTGCTGATCGGCACACAGGTCGCTTCCCTGCTGCAATCCGGCGCGCTGGCGGCGCTGACGCTCACGGGGCACATCAACATCTGGAGCCTCGTCGCGCTCAACTTCCTCCAGGGCGTCATCAACGCCTTCGACCTGCCCGCCCGGCAGTCGTTTTTCATCCACCTCGTGGACCGGCGCGAGGACCTTGGCAACGCCATCGCGCTCAACTCCAGCGTGTTCAACCTCGCCCGTCTGCTGGGACCGGCCTTCGGCGGCCTGCTCATCGCCCGCGTGGGCGCGGGCTACTGTTACCTGACGGATGCCGTCAGCTATCTGGCCGTCATCCTCTCACTGACGCGGATCGTGCCGCGCGTGAGCATCCTCGCCGCGCAACGCGCGCAGGAAGCCGCCGCCCGCGCCGGGCACGTGCTGGCCGAGTTCCGCGACGGCCTGCGCTACGTGCGCGGGTTTCCACCCATCGGCAACACGCTGCTGCTGGTCGCGGCGACGGCGTTCACGGGGTTCGCCGCGCCCGTGCTGCTGCCGATCCTGGCGCGCGACGTGTTTGGCGGCGATGCGCAGACGCTGGGCTGGCTGATGTCGGCCACGGGCATCGGCGCGCTGGGCGGCGCGATTTACCTGAGCACCCGCACCACCGTGCGCGGGTTGGGCCGGGTGATCGCGCTGGGTGGGCTGGCGATGGGGCTGGGGTTGATCGGTTGCGGTTTCTGCCGCACGCTGGAGCCCGCGGCGTTTTGCCTGGTGTTCACGGGGGCGGGCGGCGTGCTGTTGATGGCATCGAGCAACACGGTGGTCCAGAGCCTGGTGGAGGACGACAAGCGCGGCCGGGTGATGAGCCTTTTCGCCATGGCGTTTACCGGCACCACGCCGCTGGGCAACCTGGCCGTCGGCGCGCTGGCCGGAACCCGGTTCGGCGTGCGCGGGGCGCTGTGGCTGGCGGGGGCGAGTTGCGCCGTGTGCGCCGTGGCGTATTCCACGCGCCTGCCGGGCTTGCGTGCGCAAGCCGGGCCGGTGCTCGACCGGATGGAACGCGTCTGATCAGGAAAAGCGGAAGGTAGGAGGGTGGCTGGAAGCGCAAGCCGAAGCGAAACCTTCGCCGCTCGCCCGGGGCCGACCGCTGGCAGTTAGCAGCGTGCCGCCGTGTTCACTTCCGCCTTCTGCCTTCGCTCACTTCGACAATCCGCGCAGCACGCTCCCGATGATCGCGCCCGCACCGCTGTCCACGGCGCGCTCGCCGCCGGTGTTCAGATACGGGCTCAATGCGTGGGCGAGGTTCGACAACGGCAGCGATTGCAGCCACACCTTGCCCGGACCCGTCAACTGCGCCAGGAAGATCCCGTCGCCGCCGAACAGCATGTTGCGGATGCCCGTGATCCGCGTGATGCCGAAATTCACACTCTGCTCGAACATCCCGACGTGCCCGGGATGCACCCGCAGGCTTTCACCCGGACCCAGGTCGTAGGTGACCACCTCGCCGTCCAGTTCGATCCAGGCAGTGCACTGGCCCGAGAGCTTCTGCAACAGGAAGCCGTCACCACCGAAAATGCCCGCTCCGAGCGATTGCTGGAACCCGACGCTCAGTTCCACGCCCGGCGTCGCACACAGGAACCCATGCCGATGGACCATGTAAGTCGTGCCGGAGTGAACCTCCACCGGCAGGATGTGTCCGGGCACCTTGGTCGCAAAGGCCACCAGACCCGGCGCGCCCTGTGCCGTGAATTCCGTCATGAAAAGCGAGCCGCCGCCCGCCACGCGCTTGAGCGCACCGAAAAATCCGCCGCCACCCCCGGCCGCCGTGGAGGTGTGCATGTCGATGGACTGGCTCATCCACGAAAGCTCACCCGCCACGGAAATGATGCTCTCACCGGGTTGGAGTTGGAGTTCGAGAACCGGAAGCGTGGTGCCAATGATGCGATGATCCATGGAAGAGAAAGGGTTACGCGGGAAATCTTCTCCCTCCTTATCCCCCGCCCGCCTCTGTGAGTCGAGCAGGATGTCTATCGCCCAGCGATGACGACCGGCCGGGCAACCACTTCGCGGTGACTCTCAATGTTTTTTGTCGCCACCGCCACCGTGGCCGCCACCACCGCCACCACCGCCACCACCGCCACCGCCTCCATGGCCGCCACCACCGCCACCATGCCCGCCTCCATTG
>CAXTVY010000008.1:36539-38781 GCA_964247665.1 uncultured Chthoniobacterales bacterium
GACCACCACCATCCCCACCGTGATGCCCACCACCACCGCCTCGAACATCCGTCGCGTGCGAGTGGCGTCCCGCGCCTGATCCGGCAGCGTTGCGCCGGGATTTCTTCGTTGATCCCGTCCCCGTCTGCGCTTGATGGCGCGCTTCCTGGTGGTTCACGCCCTGGCCGCCGGGCGCGCCGGGCGGATTGGCCCCTCGCACGGCTGTCCTGGCATCACCCTGCCTGCCAGCGGCATTTTGCGGGCTACCCTGGCGGGAATCCTGCGCCTGCCGCGCGAACGCTTCCCGCGCGTGGCCCTGCGCTTCGGCGTTGGCTCCGCCGCCACGTTGCGCGCCCGGCAGCACCTCGGCTTTGGCCACGGCCCCCTGCCGGTTGAACTTGACCCGGCCGTCTGGCCCCACCCCACGGTGCGAGAAGCGCGGCGCGAACACGTTGGCACTACGATCACTCACCCGGCTGATGCGCTCGGCGCTGCGGGATGTCTGCCGGTTGATGGCGACCTGCCGGAGAGGCTGCGCGGTCCGCCCCCGCAGGCGGTCGTAGTTCGGCCCCCCGGCGTAAACGCCACGGTAGGCACCCGCACGGTCGTAGGAATAGCGGGTGATGTTGTACGAACGGCCGCAGCAATCGTAGGAACGGCCTGAATCAAAGATCACCCCGCCAATCCAGGGCGCACCGAAGGCGCTCACATCCGTGAAACAGTAGTCGTAAGGGTCAATGCCGAAGTCCGCATCCACGGTCGGGCCATAGGCATAGTTGCCGTTGTCCACCGCCTCTGGCGGCAGGGGCGCCCAGCCGATATAGCCTCCACCCGGGCCGGGATTGCCCTCGGGCGGAGCGGGGGGCGGCGGCGTGCCTGCATCCTTGTCGGTGGAAGTGGCCGCGATGTTCGCGGTGGCCGGCAATGTGCCGGAACCGTCGGGATCGCTGGTGCGCCAGGCGACCCAGGCCGGTGCCCATTCGGTGCCGGGCACCCACGCCCAGCCGATGTCCTTGAGGTGGGTCCACCGTCCGTAGTGGTACACGGCCCAGCCAAAAGACTCGTAGGAGACGAACATCCAGCCGCCGTCGGTGTAGGTCCAGTAACCATCCGTGTACGGATGCCAGGACTCGTTCTTATACGCGATGTAGGGCTGCCAGACATCCCCGTATTCGGTCGTGTTGAACCACGAACCCTGGTCTTTGAGCGTGTCGTAGAAAAAATTGATGTCTACCGACCCGTTGGAAGACGCCGCCGCACACATCCCCGGAGCAGCCGGAAGAACCAGCGCCAGAGGCAGAACGGACAGACAGCCAGCGGCGAGAAAACGGGGGATCAGCTTCATAGGCAGTTATCCTCCTTCGTATTGGCTGCCCCTGGTTGGCCGTCCCCTACGACGTAATGACCGGAAGTTCCTTCGCCAGCCAGCAGCCGGAGCACGCGAAATCCGCAGACCTGCCGCTGGCCAGCGGTTGCGTGTCCCGTTAGTCCAGAGCCTGGCACTTCCCCCCACTAGAAATAGGCTCGTCCCTACTGGCCGAAGCCAGCACTGTTGCCCGCGCCACCCGTGCCGCCGACGCGCGGATCATTGGCCAGCGAGCCGAGCTGCGACTGGTTTTCCCAGCCCTGCGGCTTGTTCCACGGCACGCTGCTGACCTGCTGATCGGCGGGCAACATCGCCGTATTATCGCGTTCCACGGGATGTTCGGGGTCCACACAAGCCGAAAGTCCCGCCGAGCACAGCAACGCTGCCGCCAATCCGGTCAGGGAGCGGCGAGGAAGACGGCGCAGCAAGGACCGCAGGGGCAGGGAAGAGCGTTTCATCGGAAGTAGGCAAGAAGGTTAGGAACCAGAATATACCACGGTATCACCCGGCTGCACGGCGATGCCTGCCGGGACGGAATTGGGGATGATGTCGGCCACGGACTGCGAGGGCTCGACGGACGTGATCCGCACCCGGCCAACCAGGCTGCCGCCGCGCTGGATGATCATCGTCGCGTTGTTGTTGACCCCGTTGCGTCCGCCCAGGTCGAGCACCACGAAATTCCAGTTGCGGTCCACCGCCAGCACCCGGCCGCGCAGGCCGTTCATGGCCTCACCCCGTTCGCGGGCGGCGATGCGTTGCTGCAGGGCGGCGGTCTGCGCCGTGGCTGCTTTCAACTGCGTGTCGAAGCCGTCTTTGACCACCTTCAATTCGTCGCGCTCGCGCTTGAGGTCGTCGATCTGCTTGGTCAGGTCAAGGTTGGGGTCGGCGGCCTTGGGG
>CAXTVY010000009.1:0-1444 GCA_964247665.1 uncultured Chthoniobacterales bacterium
GTCGACGATCATCGAGAACGGCAATTGGAAGCTGGTCTGGGAGAACAACCGGGAATGCTCGCATTGCGCCGCGAACCATCCTGAACTTTGCAGGGCCTTCCCCGAAGCCCCCACCTCGACCGGCGTAGATGCCGTGTTCAGCGATCCCACCATGCAGGCGCATTGGGGTCGGTGCGAGGGCGTCGGCCTGCCCTCGACCTTTCAGATCGCCGAGACGGGTCAGTATCGCGTCACTCGGGCGCCGCTGATCGAAGGCGTCGAGAGCTACACGGCCGGGCCGTGAAGCGGCCGCTGACGCCGCGCGTCACCGAGCCGATGATCGGCACGCTGCTGCTGTTCCACTATCCGTCGACCTGGAACCACGTGCTCGGCGATGTCGCCACCACCTTCCGGGTTATGCCGATCGACGCGACCCACACCGAAGTGACGACCAAGTGGCTGGTCAACAAGGATGCGGTCGAGGGCGTCGATTACGACATCGACGAACTCACCCGCGTCTCGCCCGCCGAACTGCTCGTCAGCGACGACCCCGCCCAGGCTGCCGCCTTCGCGGATTTTAGCTCCACGCAGCCCTACGACGCGCATGCTTTCGTCTTCGAGCAGGCGGATCACACCCTGCGCGAGCACTTCGCGGTGCAGTCGTTGGACGGGTTCGGCTGCGGCGGGTTGACGTGCGCCGTGGCTGCCGCCGGGGCCATCTTCCACTATCTCCAGCACCAGATGCGTCGGCCGCTGGATCACGTCACCGGTTTGACCTGCTACCACCCGGACGCATTTCTGGTGCTCGACGGCGTGTCGCAAATGCACCTGGAGATCATCCGTCCACGGACGGACGGCGGCACGGGCCTGCTGCAAGTGCTGGACCGCACGGTCACGCCCCTCGGTGCGCGCCGCCTGCGCCAATGGCTGCTGTATCCGCTCCGCAACGTGTCCGCGTTGCTGGCGCGCCAGCAATTTATCGCCGACCTGCTAGAGGCACCGGACAGGCTGCGGGCGTTGCGCGAAGCCCTGCGCGCGGTGCGCGACTTGGAACGCGCCCTCGGCCGGTTGAGCCAAAAAACCGGAAATGCCCGTGACCTGACGGCGCTGGCGGAATCCCTGGCAGCGGTGCCGGAATTGAAACGGCTCGTCGGCGGTCTGCCCACCCACCCGGATGCCGCCGGGAACAGCTTGGCGCAACGACTGGACGAAAAGCTGTCTCCACAGGAGGAGTTGACCGCGCAACTGCAATCCGCGGTGGCGGCGGAGCCCCCCGCCACGATCAAGGAAGGCGGCATGTTCCAGGACGGCTACCACGCCGAACTGGACGAGTTGCGGCGTGCCACGCGCGAGGGCAAGGACTGGATCGCGCGTTTGCAGGAGCAGGAGATCGAACGGACGGGCATCCGGTCGCTCAAAATCAAGTACAACTCGGTCTTCGGTTATTACATCGAAGTCACCAAGA
>CAXTVY010000009.1:1454-7742 GCA_964247665.1 uncultured Chthoniobacterales bacterium
GGCCAGCGTCCCGCCGGATTACCACCGCAAGCAAACCACGGCGGGCGGTGAGCGGTTCGTGACTCCCGAACTCAAGGAAGTCGAGACGCGCATTTACGGTGCGGACGAGCGTGCGCAACAACTTGAGCAGCAGCTTTTTCTCGACCTGCGCGAGGTCGTGCTCCGGGAAGCGGCGACGCTGCAACAGAGCGCCGAGGCGATTTCCGTCTTGGATGCGCTCGGTTCGCTCGCCGAAACCGCACGGCAATTCAACTATTGTCGCCCTACGTTGCGGGAACCCGGGAGCATCCGCATCACCGGCGGCCGGCACCCGGTGCTCGATCAGCGTCTGGCGGGCGAGAAGTTCGTCGCCAACGATGTGAGCCTGGACAACGGGGCACAACGGCTGATCGTTCTGACCGGCCCGAACATGGCTGGTAAATCCACGTATCTGCGGCAGACCGCCTTGCTTGTCCTGATGGCGCAAATCGGCAGCTACCTGCCCGCCGACGCGGCCGAGATCGGTGTCGTGGACCGGATTTTTACGCGGGTGGGAGCCAGCGACGATCTTTCCCGGGGTCAATCCACGTTCCTGGTGGAGATGAACGAGACAGCCAACATCATCCATCACGCCACAGCACAAAGTCTAGTTATTCTGGATGAGATCGGCCGCGGCACCTCCACCTACGATGGCCTGAGTATCGCCTGGAGCGTGGCCGAGCACCTGCACGACAAGATCGGTGCGCTGACGCTCTTCGCCACGCACTACCACGAACTGACGGAGATGGCCAAGACCCACTTGGCAGCCAAAAATTACACGGTCGCCGTGCGGGAGTGGAACGACGAGATTATCTTCCTGCACCGGATCATCGAAGGGGCGGCAGACCGCAGCTACGGCATCCAGGTGGCGCGGCTGGCGGGCTTGCCCAACGAGATCATCGACCGTGCAAAGGAGATTCTCGGGCGGTTGGAAGCCGGGGGTTCCAAGGCGGAGGTGTTCGTTGCTCCGACGACGGCCAAACCTCGCCGGAACCGGCTGCATGAGAATGAGGACCTGATGCCGAGTTTCGGCTGGTTCGCCGATGGCGAAAAGAGCGATGCGGCCCCGTGAGAAGCATTCGGGCGGGCCTCAGCGCCGCCGGGGATACGGACAAACGTTAGCTGGCTCAACGTGCACCAACACGTCGGCCACCCGCGGTTCCGTGCGGCGGACGGCGTCCTTGACTTGGTGGGCGATTTCGTGGCCGGAGGCCACCGAAATCGTTCCATCCACACCGACGTGCAGATCGACGTAAAATTCCAGGCCCATCTTCCGCACCCGGCACTTCTCGATCCCTTCCACCCCTGTCACTGCCGCGGCGGCGGCACGGACCTTGCCCGCGATTTCCGGGTTGGGCGCGGTGTCCATGATCTCCGCGAGGGCGGGGATGAGGAGCCGGTAGCCGTTGAACCCGATGATGCCACAGGCGAACAACGCCGCCCAAGCGTCGGCGCGTTCCCACCCGGGGCCGCCCACGCGCGCCACGAGGATGCCGATGAACGCCGCACAGGACGTGATGGCGTCCGCCCGATGGTGCCAAGCATCCGTGCGAACGGCGTTGCTGCCCACCTCGTCGCCCACCTCCATCACACGGCGGAACAACACTTCCTTGACCAGGATCACGACGAGCAGCACCACCAGCGTCATCCACGAGGGCGCGACCTCGCGCGGCGAGACGATCTCGTGGATGCTGGAAATTGCCAGAACGACGGCGGCGACCGTCAGGGCCGTCGAAACGATGAGCCCGGCGATGGGTTCGGCTTTGCCATGGCCGTAAGGGTGTTCGGGGTCGGGCTGCTTCGCGGCGTATTTGAGACCACCCCAGATGATGAGTGAACTGGCCACGTCGAGCCCGCTTTCCATGCCGTCCGCGATGAGCGCAAACGAATGTCCGAGTACTCCGGCCACCACTTTGATCGTTGCGAGCGCCACGTTGATCGCCGCTCCCACGAGAGCCCAGCGCTGAGCACCCGCCACGTTGACCGTGGTCAACGTGGCGGCGATGGCTGCGGTGCCGTTTGGCGCCGCGTTGGAATCAGCGGGGACACTCATGGAGCGGGGCAAGGTGCTGCGTCGGACGGCTGCCATTGTACTCGCAAGCAGGGTATTCGCCCAGCCTCATCTACTCGTCGGCCGACGTAACCGGCGGTTCCGCCTGCACCGGGTTCCCCGCAAGGACACGCTCGAATTTTTTGGAGGACTGGGAATAAAACGGATAGTCCCGAGTCGCAACCTGGGGCTTGTACCGCCAGTGCTTGTAGTTCCAGAGCCAGAGTTCCGGCCGGGCGCGGATAAACGGTTCAAAGAAGTCCCAACACCGTTGCGTGATCTCCGCGAGGCTCGTGCCGGGTGGGAAGACGAGCGGCGGGTGGGCGGTGATGGTGCACGTGCCGTCCCGATTCGGCACGTTGGTCACCGGTACCATGGGGACGCCGGTGCGGGCATGGAGCAGCGCGTGGAGGAAGGTGGCGTACATCTTCATCCCGAAAGCATCGATGACCTGTCCAGGGTGGTTTAGGCGCAGGGCAAGATCGACGAGCAGCCCGGCCCGCCCCCCCCGCCGCACCGTGCGCAACAGTTTGAGGATCGACTGGTGCTGACCAATGGTAAGATTGCCCGAATGCTCGCGCGCCTGACGGAATACCGCATCGAGTTGCGGGTTCTTAAAGTCTAGCATCACCATCGAGGCCGGCAGGCCGATGAAGCCTGGAACCAAGGCGACCCACTCGTGGCTCCCGGCGTGCAAGGAAAGATAAATGATGCCGCCATGTCGCGCCTCCGTCTCAAAAGCATGGTCGAAATTCACCAGTTTGATGTGGCGGGTGTAGTTTTCCGGGGTGAGATTCCTTGCCCAGAATAGATCGAGCATGGCCCGGGCGAAGTTGAGGAACGACTTCCGCGCCACCTCGCGCCTCACCCGGGTGTCAAGCGAGTCGCCCAGGGCAAGTCGCAGATTTTCAACGGCCACAGCGCGGCTGCGGCGGTCGAGCCAAAAGAAAAGTCCGCCTAGTGTGGACGCCAGCAGCAGACAGGCCCGCCGGGGCAGCCTGGGAATCGATCCGGCCAGGAGGTGGCAGCCGAAATATTCGAGCCGGTATCGAAATTGCTTCCAAAGGGATTTCATCAGCGTGGAAGTCCGAATTTAACCATGACAACCGAGAAGGAAAGACTCCTGGAAATCGTGCAGACGATTTTGCGGGAACCGACCGCGCCGTTCCATGAGTCCCGTGTGCGGGCGGCGGTTTCGTCGCTTCTCGCGGCGTGTCCGCATGTCAGCCTGCGACAGGATGACTTCGGCAACCTGATCGCGCATTACCGCCGGGACCCGGCGGACGGGTGTGCCCCGCCGATGGTCCGCACGACCTACGCGCTCTGCGCGCACATGGACCATCCGGGGTGGGTCGAGCCGGAAACGGGTGGCGAACCGTTGCGATTTCTCGGCGGCGTGCCAGCGGAATACCAGGCGGCCAACCTCCAGAAGATCAAAGCCTACGGCCGGTTTTCGATGTGGGACTTGCCTGCTTACGAGTTGCGTGATGGCCGGATTTATTCTCGGGCGTGCGACGACCTGATCGGCTGCGCGACCATCGTCGCGGCGCTCGTGCACTTTGAAGAAGCGGGGTTCACCGGAGAGTGCTACGGACTCTTCACGCGCGCAGAGGAAGTGGGGTTTGCCGGGGCGATTGCCATGGCCCGGGACGGTTGGCTCGATCGGGCTGGCCTGACGGTGATCTCGCTCGAAACCAGTTCCGAGCGTCCGCCGGCCCGGATGGGCGAGGGGCCGATAGTGCGCGTGGGCGACAAGACATCCATCTTTGACGGCACCGTCACCGCCGAACTCGCCGCAACGGCGGCAGACGCCGGGATCACCGTGCAACGTTGTCTGATGAGCGGCGGCACCTGCGAGGCCACTCCGTTCCGGCTTTACGGTATTCGATGCGGCGCGCTCTGCATCGCGCTGGGCAATTATCACAACTGCGCGCCGGATTGCGTCATCGACTCCGAGTACGTCTCGCTCTCTGACCTGGAAGGTCTTGTGGCGCTGTGCACCCAACTTGTGGTGCGCGCGGCCGTCTTGCCTGATCCGGATGCCGCGTTGCGCACGCGGCTCGAAAATAATGTCTTGCAGTACCAATCCTTCCATACCCGCGACCAATTTCCCGAGCTATCATGAACGATGTCATCCGCCTGCCGAGCCAGCCTGCCATGAAGAAAATCCTGATCCTCGACGACAATTTTGATATCCTCGTCCTGTACAAGACGCTGGTCAGTCACATGGGGTTGTCCGTCCGCACGACTACCGACGCCTTCGAGGCTCTCCGGTGGCTGGACGAGGACAAATTCGACCTGATCATGACCGACATGCGTATGCCTGCAATGGGTGGAGCCGAATTTATCCGTCAGGCGCGGGCCAAGGGGGTACGCAGCAAAATCATCGCCATCACGGCTTTCCAGAACCTCGCCAACGCCAACCAGTTGGCGCGACTGGAGGTCTATTGCTGCCTGATCAAGCCAGTGCTGCTCACGAAGCTAGAAGAAACTGTCACGCGGGCCTTGGCCGAGGGCGATGAACCCATCCGCGCCGACGTTGACGGGAAGGATGCGTGAGGCGCTCCCCAGCGGGAAAAGCGTTTGATTTTTCTTTCGGCTTGACTCATAATGGCCTTTGCAGCGCAGGAAAGTCCTTCGAGTATTGGTGGATTGTCGGTTGAGAAAAGCCTCAGAGACAGTTTGAAATCCGATCAGCGGAAACGACCCGAGAGTTTGCTTTGACTGCGTTAGACTCCAACAATCCCAATATGCCTACTAGGCTCTACGTCGGTAATCTCTCGTTCAACACGACCGAGAATGATTTGCAGGATCTTTTCGCGGCCGCCGGTGCCGTGACGGAAGTGCTCCTGATGCAGGATCGCGTCACAGGTAAATCCCGCGGTTTCGGTTTCGTCACGATGGCGACCGAGCAGGAAGCCACGGCAGCAATCAGCCAGTTCCACGGCAAAAGCGTGGATGGTCGTCCTTTGACCGTTAACGAAGCCCGCCCGCGTGAAGAGCGCGGTGGCGGTGGCGGTGGCGGTGGCGGCCGTTCCTAGGGCGGTGGTGGGGGGGGCAACGGCGGCGGCGGGGGCAGCCGGGGCGGCGGTGGGGGCGGCGGTTACGGCGGGGGTGGGGGGGGTGGCGGCTACGGTGGTGGGGGCAGCCGCGGTGGTGGCGACCGTGGTGGTTACAGCGGTGGTGGCGGGGGCGGCGGACGCCGCGACCGTTACTAAACTGATCGGGCAATCCCTCTTTCAGCGGACAACATTCATGCTCCCGCCATCGCAAGATGACGGGAGTTTTTGTTTGCGCTACGCTCTTTTGCAAGAGGCAGAACGGCACGTTCCCCAAGCAGCAGCGGGCGGAATCTTGACCTCCAGGGCAAGCTGGGTGCATCTTTTCGGTTTATTCGTCCGATTCTTCTGACATGAATGCCCAACGCCTGCCGACCGTCGTCATCGAAAACGTTAGCCCCATTGTCGATGGCGGGCGGCTGCCGCTCAAACGGGTCTGCGGCGAGGAATTGGTCGTCGAGGCCGACATCTTCAAGGATGGGCACGACATCACGGCCGCAGTGTTGAAGTGGCGCCCAGTCGGTGCGAAGAATCCGTGGCGAGAAACGCCGATGGTGTTCGTGATCAATGACCGCTGGTGGGCTTCGTGCCGGTTTGCGGGCAGCGGGCCGCATGAGTTCACCGTCGAAGCCTGGCAGGACACTTTTGCCAGTTGGCAACACGAGTTCGACAAGAAGTTCCGGGCGGGCATCACGGATCTCCTGACCGAAACCATCGAGGGGGCGCAACTGCTCGAAGGTGCGGCGGGACGCAGCAAAAAGTCTCCGGGCGACGCCGCCAAGTTGCTGGAACTGGCGAAAGCGATCCGCATCGGCCCTGCCGCTGAGGTGGACCGCATCGCACATGACCCGGAATTGGTCGTCCTCATGGAGACCTACGGCGACCGGGCGGCTTCGACCGAAATGCGGCCCGCCATCCCCGTGTACGTGGACCGGCCGGGAGCACGGTTTGCGGCGTGGTACGAGTTCTTTCCACGCTGCGCCGAAGGGAAGGCTGACAGCACTTCCACCTTCCGCGACTGTTTGGGCCGGGTGGACGACGCGGCGGCGATGGGCTTCAACGTGATTTATTTTCCGCCGATCCATCCTATCGGGTTCACCAAGCGCAAGGGGCGGAACAATTCTGTCACCAGCGAACCCAGCGAGCCTGGCAGCCCATATG
>CAXTVY010000009.1:7752-36813 GCA_964247665.1 uncultured Chthoniobacterales bacterium
ATATGCAATCGGCGGCCCTGCTGGCGGACACAAGACGGTTGAACCGACGCTGGGCACGATGAAGGATTTCGAGTGGTTGATAAGAAAGGTGAAGACGAAAGGCATGGAGATCGCTTTGGATTTCGCCATCAACTGCTCGCCGGACCATCCTTACGTGCGGGACCACCCGGATTGGTTTTACCAGCGGCCGGACGGCACGATCAAATACGCGGAGAATCCGCCGAAGCGGTACGAGGATATCTACCCGCTCAACTTCCATTGTGACGATTGGAAGGCCCTGTGGGAGGAAATGAAAAGCATCATCCTCTTCTGGGCGGCGAAGGGGGTGCGTATCTTCCGGGTAGACAATCCGCACACGAAGCCCGTGGCTTTCTGGGGATGGATGATTGAAGGCGTGCAGGCGCAGTACCCGGACACGATTTTTCTCTCCGAGGCGTTCACCAAGCCGAAGATGATGAAGGCGCTTGCGAAAGCGGGTTTCACGCAGAGCTACTCGTATTTCACCTGGCGCAACACGAAGGCGGAACTCGTCGAATACTTCACGGAGCTGACGCAAACCGAGATGAAGGATTACTACCGCGCCAACTTGTTCCCGAACACCCCCGACATCCTGCCATTTTTCCTCCAGCAAGGCGGACGGCCCGCCTTCATGATTAGGGCAACGCTGGCAGCCACCTTATCGAGCGTGTATGGCATCTATAGCGGCTTCGAACTATGCGAAAACGCGGCCCTTCCCGGTAAAGAAGAGTACGATGAAAGCGAGAAATACCAGTTCAAGGGCCGTGACTGGAATGCTCCCGGTAACATCAAGGAGCACATCACCAAGCTGAATACAATCCGCCGGCAGAACCGTGCGCTCCACCAGTACGATAATCTGCGGTTCCTGCCCTCCGACAACGATCAGATCCTCTTTTACCTGAAAGCAACCCCAGCTCTGGACAACATCGTTTTGGTTGCGGTAAACCTCGATCCGCACCATGCGCAAAGCGGCCACGTCGAAGTTCCTTTCGATGAGTTTGGGTACACGGACCGGGACGGCGCCTACACGGTGCGAGACCTGCTGACCGGCGAGCGGTTTGACTGGCACGGCCGCCGGAATTATGTGGCGCTCGATCCGTACTCGCGGCCGGCGCATGTGCTGCGCATCGAAAGGTGAGGCGGCGCGAACCGGGTTGAAGATGGCCGGAGCCAAAAAGATTTCGCTTGCGTCTGGCGGTGTCGCCCATTTGGCCTGGCCCCTGCTTGTATCGTTCTGGATTCGCCCACTTCGATGAATCTGCGTCCGATCTTCCGTTCGATCCGTCAACTGCCGCGGGGGCTCCTGATGGGCTTCTCACTGGCTTTGAGTTTGCTGATTGCCATGGGGGAACTCTCCTATCAGAACATCGAGCATCAAGCGGATGCCGCCAATTGGGTTGAGCACACGCATCAGGTCACCGAACAATTGACCGCGATCCTCTCGACGGTGCAGAACGTGGACAGTTCCGTGCGATCCTTTGTGCTCACAGGCGAGGAAGCGGCCCTGCAGCCATATTCCGGCGCGATGCAGACCCTCCCAGCGCAAATGGAGGCGATGGGCAGGATGGTGCCAGATAACCCGCCCCAACTCATCCGCCTGAAGGAATTACATGCGGATATCGACCAACGGATGGCACAGGCGAGGATGCGTGTGCAGCAGCGACACGACCTCGGCGCGGGCGCTCTGGAAAGCAAGTATATCACTCCTGTCGCCTTGCGCCTCATGGAAAACGTTCGCAACGATGTCGCCGCCATGACGGCGGCTGAGAGCAAGCTCTTGTCGGAACGGTTGCACACCCTCAAGGTAGCGCGCCGCCGCAGCCTCGTGCTCCAGACGGTAGGCGGCATGATCAGCCTGGGGCTGCTGCTGGCGGTGTTCGCCGGGCTGGTTGTGCAGATCCTGCGCGCGAATCGGGCGGAACAGGATGCCCAGCGCAGCAACATGCAGTTGAAGGACGCGAACAACGAGATGCGCGCGTTTTCGTATTCCGTTGCACATGACTTGCGTGCGCCCCTGCGCGCCATCAACGGCTTTGCGCAGGTCATCGTCGAGGACCATGAGAAGAACTTGCCAGAAGAGGGCCGGCGCGCGCTGAATCGGATCACCAGCAATGCTTCGATGATGGCACAGATTATCGACGACCTGCTGAGCCTTTCTAAGATCAGCTACCAGCCGTTGCGGGTGGCCAAAGTCGAGATGAATGAACTTGTCCGCGGTGTCTACCAGGAACTGGCGGAAGCGCAAAAGGGGCGGGTGGTGGCTTGCGCGCTCGGCGACTTGCCCCCGGCGACCGGCGATCCGAACCTCCTGCGCCAAGTCTGGGTCAACCTGATTGGAAATGCGCTTAAGTTCACGCGGGAGCGGGAACACGCCTCCATCGAGATTGGCGGCAACGTGGCTGGCCCGGAATTCGCCACGTATTTTATCCGCGACAACGGAGCAGGTTTCGACATGCAATACGCCAACAAGCTCTTCGGAGCGTTTCAGCGGTTGCACCGGCCCACGGAATTCGAGGGGACTGGCATCGGGCTGGCGCTTGTGCAAAGAATTATCCATCGCCACGGCGGCACGATCTGGGCCGAGGGACAGGAGGGAGCGGGTGCACGTTTCGCCTTCACGCTGCCCGAGTAGGCAGCGGAACGATTGGCCCAAGGGCTCAAACGCTTTCTGTCAGAGGAATGCCCTTCGGGCGGACGAGTGGTCCGGGATGGCAGATGCGGTCAACGCATTTTTGCCAGCTTTCTTGCCCCCGCAGGATATCGATTTCCACGCGTAGCAGGTACACCGGCACCTCCAGCGCCAGCCGCTTGGGAAAACGCACCGCGTCTTTTTCCGTGGTCAGGATCATGGCAACACCGCGGCGTCGGCAGCGCGAGGCAAAGGCGCGAATTTCCTGCTCGCTGAAACGGTGGTGGTCGATGAACCGGCGCGAAAGCTCGACGTGCGCGCCGAGTTTCGTGAGTGCGGATTCAAAACTTTCCGGCGCGGCGATGGCGCTGAACGCTCCAACGTAGGTGTCTTGCAGCGCTTCCAGCGGAAGCCATTTGCCCGTGAATACTTCCTGTAGATGCTGCGGCCGATGGGTGCATTCGATGATCTCGGCGGTGCGGTTATAACGCCGGATGCGCTCGATCAGCTCGGTGTTGTCGCCGCCGTCGCTTTTCGTGACGCAGATGTAACTGGCGCGACGCAGATTGCCCGGCGGCTCGCGCAGTGTCCCCCGGGGCAGCAGGAATTCGTTGCCGAACGGGGATTGGCGGTCCACCAGGACGATGTCAAGGCGATGTTGTAGGTGCAGGTACTGCAATCCGTCGTCCAAGATGAGGGTATCCGTGCCGAAATTCTCAATGGCGTACCGGCCGCTTTTTACCCGATCCTTGTCCACGAGGACCACGACGCCCGGCAGATTGGCGGCCAGCATGTACGGCTCATCTCCGGCCTCGCGCGAGCCGAGCAGGACATGCTCGCCGTTACTGACGATGCGCGGGATGGACTCGTCGATCCGACCAGTCAGCCGTCCGTGCAAACGTTTGAAGAACGGCGGGCGGCGGCTTTTGTAGCCCCGGCTGAGGATCGCCACCCGCCGCCCGCCCTCCTGCAAGGTTCGGGCGAGGCGCTCCACGACGGGCGTCTTGCCCGTGCCGCCGACGGTGAGGTTGCCTACGCTGATAACCACGCAACCCAACGGATGGTTGCGCAGAAAGCGCTTGCGGTAAAGCCAGAGACGGAACTGGACGACTCCGGTGAACAGGAGGGAGAGCACGAAGAGGAACACCCGCAGCAGCGCCGCGCGCTTGCCGTAGCGGCGTTCCAAGATCACGTCGATGGCAAATTGTTCCAGGCTTTCGATCCAACGACGCATGGTGAATGAAGGGGGGCGGAAGGACCGTTCAACTTGTCTGGCGCGTCAGGAGGCGCGCGCCAAGGTTGTCCACCCGGGTGATGATCGTGCGGGCGTTGGTCTGACCCGACGCCGAGCGCATGGCGGCGGCCACTCTTTCTCCTTCCTGCAAGGTCACGCAGGCGATGGTGGACCCCGAGCCGCTCAGGAAGCCGCCCAGCGCACCGGCGCGAACCGCGGCGGCGACCACCTCCGGTAGGAACGGGATGAGCGGCAACCGGTGGGGTTGGTGGAAAGCCGTGTCGGCAAACGCACCGCGCAACGTGTCGTACCGGCGTCCCGCGAATGCCGCCGTGATCCGGCAGGCGCGCGCGCTGCTGGCGACCGCATCACGGCGTCCCACTTCCGTCGGCAGGAGTCGGCGGGCGCCTTCGGTGCTGATCTCAAAGTCGGGGATCAACAGGACGAAGCGCAGCTTGCTCGAAACGGCAAATCGCAGCGCGGAAGCGCCGTTCTCCGCACTCGCCACCGTGAAGCCACCAAACTGCGCCGGCGCGGCGTTATCAGGATGTCCTTCCAGATCGGCACAGAGTTCAAAGAGCGCCTGCCGCGACAGTGGCGAACCCGCCAGGACGTTCAGGCCCGTCGCCAAGCCCAGCCGCAGGGTCACACTGCTCCCAAGGCCGCGGGCAACGGGAACATCTCCCGTGATCCGGCAGCCAAAGGTGAAAGGCTCGGTTTTTGACTGCGCGAAGAACCGCGCGGCTGCTTCCATGACCATGGGCGTGCCCGCGAGTTCCGGACCGCTAGAACTGGTCTGCTTGGTGACCGCGACGTGATTGAAGAGTCCGAGAGCCACCCCCAGGCAATCGAACCCGGGCCCCAGGTTGGAAGTCGAACCCGGGACCTTGACGATGACGGTCTTCATGTGCTTCCGCTGCATGTTGGCATTGACCAAACCTTCTTTGTATCGGGTGTGGCGATACCCTGCCAAGCGACATTTTGACCGCGTGCTGTCCTGGTGGGTCTGGCGATTGACCGGCGAGGGTTTCCCGTGCACGCTCCTCCATGCCACGACACGACGGCCGCGCCGATGATCAACTTCGCCCGTTGAGTTTTACCCCGGGCATTGCGCCCCACGCCGCAGGGTCGGTGCTTGTCGCCGCGGGCAACACGCGCGTCATCTGCGCGGCCTCCATTGAGTCTTCCGTCCCGCGCTGGATGAAGGAGCAGGGCGTCACGGGTGGCTGGATTACCGCCGAATATTCGATGCTGCCGTACTCGACGTTGACGCGCAAGGCGCGCGACATCTCACGCGGTAAGCAGGATGGCCGGGGGGTGGAAATCCAACGGCTGATCGGACGGGCTCTCCGGTCGGTGGTTGACCTGGAGGCGTTGGGCTCGCGGACCCTGTGGGTTGATTGCGACGTGCTGCAAGCTGACGGCGGGACACGCACTGCTTCCATTTCTGGTGCTTGTCTGGCGGTGGCGCTGGCGTGCCGGGCGTTGCTTGAGCGCGGGGAGGTGGCCCGATCACCCTTGCGGCAACTGGTGGCCGCCGTGAGCGTCGGCATGGTCGGTGGAAGACCCGTGCTCGACCTGGACTACGTGGAAGACAAGGACGCGGTGGTGGATTTCAACCTGGTCCTGACGGCGGACGGCCGCTTCGTCGAGGTTCAGGGAGCAGGGGAGGAGGCTACCTTCTCGCAGGAAGAGTTTGATGCTTTGGTGAAGCTCGGCAAAAAAGGCGTCGCGGAACTCGTGGAGCGCCAACAAGCCCACCTAGAGATGTAAGCTGCGCTATTTACGCAGAGAACACAAAATTATATTTAGAATTGTTCTTGATACGGGTTCGATGTGCGGCAGATTGTTTGCTTGTTATGTCCACCGAATCGCCCGCCTATCCTTCGCTCTACGATGAGTCGATTGCTTCGGGCGGGTTCCGTCTCACCCGGCAGCGGCGAGAGGTTTACGAGGCATTGCTGGAGAAGCGCGATCACCCAAGTGCGGTGCAGGTGTTCACGCGAGTCCAACAAAAGATGCCGTCCATTTCACTGGCCACCGTTTACAACTGTCTTGAAACGTTGACGCAGTGCGGCCTCGTGCGGCAGGTCAACCTTGACCGTGGTCCATCTCGCTTCTGCCCGAACACACATCGCCACGCGCATTTCATCTGCACTCAGTGCAGTAAGGTGCACGATGTAGAACTGCCCGAAGCCGCCGATCTGGCAAGAATCTGGCCGTTGCCCGCCGACTACGTGGTCAACGAATACGAGTTCTCGTTGCGCGGCCTTTGCCGCCAATGCTCCTCGACCGGAGATGAGTCGCAAATTCTGCCTTCCAGAAAGTAAGTCCACGACATGAATACTTCCTCGCTCGTCATCCAAGACCTTTGCATTAGCATTGGCGACCGCCCCATCGTTAAAAGCCTGAGCCTAGAAATTCCGAAGGGTGAAGTACATGCGATCATGGGTCTGAACGGCTCGGGCAAGAGCACGCTCGCCAAGGCTATTGCCGGGCATCCAGATTATACAATCACGAGTGGCAGCGTCCTCCTCGACGGAATGGAAATCCTCGGCATGGAAGCCGACGAGCGTTCGCGCAAAGGTTTGTTCCTGGCTTTCCAATACCCGAATGAGGTTCCGGGCGTGAGCAACGCCAACTTTATCCGTGCAGCGTTGCAGTCGCGTCTGGCGGAAGGTGAAGAACTCGAAGCGGTCGCCTTCTATGAGCGCCTCTACGATAAGATGGACCTGCTAGAGATCCGCCGCGAGTTCACCGCGCGTTCGGTCAACGAAGGATTTTCCGGTGGCGAGAAGAAGCGCAACGAAATCCTCCAGATGGCGATGCTGGAACCGAGCTATGCAGTGCTGGACGAAACCGATAGCGGTTTGGATATCGACGCACTGAAGATCGTGGCTAAGGGCGTCAATGCCTTGCGTGGTCCGAATCTTGGCGTGCTGCTAATTACTCATTACCAGCGGTTGCTCAATTACATTGTGCCTGACTACGTTCACGTGATGATGGACGGGCGGATCGTCAAAAGTGGCGGCAAGGAGCTGGCGCTGGAACTCGACGAGCGCGGGTATGACTGGATCAAAGCCGAAGAAATTGTTTCGGCTTGACGCGTCACTACAGACCGCCCCAAAGACAGATATTTACTGATTATGAGCACTCCCAAAGCGGACATCGACATTGACCGGAGCGCCGGGGATTTTTCCTATCCTGAGGAACACACCTTTGATGCGGGCACCGGCCTGACCGAACAAACCATCGACTACATCTCCGGCGTCAAAGAAGAGCCCGAATGGATCCGCGAATTTCGCCACAAGGCGCTCCAGGTCTTCCTCAAGAAACCGATGCCCACGCATTGGGCAACGAAGGACCTGGAGAACATCCTCTTCGATAACATTCGCTACTATCTCAGCCGCGGGGCCAAGCCCAAACGGACTTGGGAAGAGGTGCCCGAGGATATGAAACGCACGTTCGAGCGTCTGGGCATCCCGGAGCAGGAGCGCAAGTTCCTGGCGGGTGTGGAAGCGCAGTTCGACAGCGAGGCAGCTTACTCCAACATCAAGAAAGCCGTCGGTGACCAGGGTGTCATTTTCGTTGGGAGCACGGAGGGTTTGAAGGAGCACCCCGAAATCTTCCGTAAGTGGTTTGGCAAGGTCATTCCGACGGCGGACAACAAATTTAGCGCGTTGAACTCGGCTGTTTTCAGCGGCGGAAGCTTTATCTACGTGCCGCCAGGCGTGAAGGTCAAACACCCTCTTCAGGCGTATTTCCGCATCAACGCCGAGAATTTCGGTCAATTCGAGCGGACGCTCATCATCGCCGATGAAGGAGCGGAGGTCATGTACATGGAAGGTTGTACCGCGCCGAAGTTCGAGACGGCGACGCTCCACAGCGCAGTCGTCGAACTGGTCGCCTTGAAGGGTGCCAAGATCCAGTATGTGACCGTACAGAATTGGAGTAATAACGTCTTTAACCTCGTCACCAAACGGGGGATAGCGATGGAGGATGCGGAGGTGAAGTGGATCGATTGCAACATCGGCTCCCGTCTCACCATGAAGTACCCGGGTGTCGTGATGAAGGGGCCGCGGGCGAGGGGTGAGGTAATCTCCATTGCACTTGCTGGCAACGGTCAGCACCAGGATACGGGCGCGAAAATGATCCACGCGGCAGACGACACGACAAGCAACGTGATCTCCAAAAGCATTAGCGTCGGCAGTGGCCGCGCGACGTACCGCGGACAGGTCGTGGTTCCCCGGCACCTCAAGAACTGCAAGAACAATACCGAGTGCGATGCCTTGTTGATCAACCCCACGAGCCGCACGGACACCTATCCCGCCATCACTGTTCGGGGCACGAAGAACGCGATGCAGCACGAGGCCAGCGTGTCCAAGGTAAGCGCTGAGCAGATTTTTTACATGATGTCGCGCGGCCTCACGGAAGGACAGGCAATGAGTCTGGCGGTCAATGGTTTCGTCAATGATCTGGTCCGCCAGTTTCCGATGGAATACAGCGTGGAACTCAAACGCCTGATCGACCTTGAAATGGAAGGTTCCGTCGGTTGAGCAGAGCGCGTCTGTCAATACACTGGCGCAGCGTGCGGAAGGCAGTGGGCATGAAAGATTGTGGGCCCGTCGGACGACATGCGCCGGTGGCACGTCGAGACACGGGCAGTCATTTCACATCGGACGGCAGAAGTGTCCGGCAGCTTTGCAAAAAAGATTACTATGAGCGACCAGACGGACACTATCCTCACCGCCGACTACGCGGAGAGCACCGAAGCCACCGACCGTGCCCGGGTTGCTCCCGAGCCTGCTGAGCCCGGTATGCGAGGGGGGTTGTTTTCGGCACCCAGGCGCGATTCCGAAGAACGTGTGCCCGATTGGCTGGATCAACAGCGCACGCAGGCCTGGACAGAATTTGGTCGTTTGGGGATGCCCGCACGTACCGAGCAAGCTTGGCGCTTCACTTCGCTTGGCAAGGTGAACTTGGACGACTATCGGGTGCCGCAACCGGTTTCGAGCGCGACCCGCGAGCAACTCATTGCCCGCTCGGCTGGCAACGAGCGCACGGCGGGGCGGATGATCTTTGCCGACGATGGATTGCTCGACCGCCGTCTCCACTCCCAGGAACTCCCTGTGAGCGGTGTCATCTGGAAACCTTTGGAGGCGGCCCTGGTTGAGCACGGTGATCTGCTCCGCCAATATTTCGTGGCCCGGGAAGCGGTCCTCGGTTCACAAAAGTTCGCCGCACTGCATCGCGCGCAAGTCCGCAACGGCACTTTCCTGTATGTGCCGAAGAACGTCGAAGTTACGCTGCCGCTGGAAACTTTTCATTGGCTCTCGGGTGCGGGAAATTCCACGTTTCCGCATACTCTGATCGTTGCCGAAGCGGGCAGCAAAGTCACGCTGGTGGATTATTTCGAGTCGGAGCACGCCGACGCCGCCGGTTTCGCTTGCGCTGTGAGCGACCTGGTCGTGGGACCCGGTGCGAAGGTGACTTATCTTTGCGTTCAGAACTGGAGTGAAAAGGCGGTCTCTTTCCAGATCAATTCGACTAACGTGGAGCGTGATGCTTCGGCGTCGAGCTTGCATTTAAACCTCGGCGGTGCTTACGCCCGGCTGGAAAGCCTGAGCCGCTTGGCAGGGGCGGGTGGCCGTAGCGACATGCTGGCCGCGACGGTCGCGGATGAGGCGCAGGAGTTTGATCAGCGCACGCTCCAAGATCATCTTGAACCCCACACAGTCAGTGATTTGCTATACAAGAACGCGCTGGCGGATACTTCGAAAACGATCTTTGCGGGGTTGATCAGGGTCGAAGCACAGGCGCAGCATACCGATGCCTACCAGAAGGTGCGCAATCTCATGCTCAGCGACGAGGCGGAGGCGAACTCCATGCCCGGTCTGGAGATCATGGCTGACGAGGTGCGCTGTACGCATGGTGCCACGTCCGGTCACATCGATGCGGAGGAGATGTTCTACCTGTTGGCGCGTGGCATCGATCAGAAGACTGCGCAGGAACTGGTCGTCCAGGGTTTTCTCTCTGAAGTGATTGAACGGCTGAAAGATGAGAGTGTCACCCCCCGGCTGGCCTCATTGCTCGCCGCGAAGTTCGCGCGGATGAAGCAGAGACGGAAAGCGAGTTGAATCCAGGCGGTTTAGAGGCAGCGACAACATGGGTAAGTAATGTTTTTGGCTCGCAAAGAGGTAGGTGCCCCATAAAATGCTCATTCATCGCATGAGATCCATTGCGCCTCATACTCTGAATTTACTTGCCTTGCTGGTGCTGGTTGCGCCGCTGAGCATCTCAGCTCAGCAAATTGATACTACGCCTTCGACGACCCAGAGTCAGAGCGGGTATCCCGATGTGCGCAATGAAGCGGCTGATCCGACACTCTTCCCAAATCCGGACCAAACAGCCAGGAACGCAGTTCGTCCGAGGACTGCCAGCACCCGTGAAACCAACAAAACGGGCAGTGCCAGCGGGCGGTCGGCAGGCGGCCGGGTGAACAACCAAGTGCTTAAGCAGGCGGATACAGACCCGCTGCCAATCCGCGTTGCTTATCGCCGTGCCAAGACGCGTGCGATGGAGCGTGATCCGAACCTGCAAACTTTGCTCGCACAGGCGGATACCGCTTCCACCGACAACGAAAAGCGCCGTTATCTGCGGGCGTATTACGTCCAACTATTTGGGGAAGTGAAGAAAATTGATCCTTCTCCGGCGATGAAATCCCATCTGGACGCGCTCCAACATTTCGTGGAGCAACGTTACAACCCTCAACGCCGTGCCGTCGCGGGCGAGGAAAGTTTAATCAACGGTCACGACAGTGATCGTCGTAATGGGGCTCGTTAATACGCGTGTATTCGTTACCAGCGCCATGGCTGCCCGCGAACGTGTCGCTTGCCGCGGCCGGAAAGTGAAGAAGACGCTTGCCCCTACCGGAACGCTTGGCATATTGTACGTCACCACGGCGCTATCGACTAGTGGTTAGGTCACGGCCCTCTCAAGGCTGGGGCACGGGTTCGAACCCCGTTAGCGCTACCACTTTGCGGCGGGCTACGGTTCGTCGCCGAGCGATGCCATGGCTACATCATTCCTTACACTGCTTCCGCCGACACGCAGTGGACGGACCTTCTTCCTCGCTTCCTCGCTTCTGGGGCTCTGTGCTTTGATGCAGTTTTTCATGCTGGGATGGTATCTTTTGCGTGGCTCGCATCCTCAGCCGGTCGCTGTGTTGCCCATCATCCCGTTCGCGGAAACCACCCAGTCGATGGTTCCCATGATCGAACCTCCTTTGCAGCCTGCTCCATACCGGGCGGTTCCCGCTGCCGCTGGAACGATGGGCGCAGGTTCCAGCGCGATCCCCCCTTTGCTGACACGGCCAACTCCGGCGCCAGCCAGCAACCGGTTAGCCGGTGAGAGCGGCAACCTCTTGGAGCAGGCCCGGCAGATGCGTCAGCGCGGCGACATGAACGCCGCGTTGGGAAGGCTGCGCGAAGCGCAAGTCGCGGAGCCGGATAACCCGCAAATCATCGCGGAAACCGCGATAACTTACGAGTCCATGCAACTGGCGGACAAAGCAGCCGAGCAATGGCAACGGCTCTATAATCAAGGCGAATCTATTGGTGCGCTGTATTACTTGGCGGACTCCAAACTCCATGGAGCGCCCGTGAACGCGGCCCCGGCGAGAGAAGATGCCTTGACTGACGCCGCTGCCGGACGGGCGGGATTTCAGAACAGCGCTTCATTGAAGATCACTGACATCCATCTGGAAGAACTGGCGGACCCGGCTGCCGACAAGAAACTTGCCTTGAAGATCGTCGTCAAAAACAGGCCTGGCGTGGTTATTGACCCGAACAAGGTCAAAATCGAAGCTTACTTCTACGATTTGGTGAACGGTCGCGACGTTGTCCAGACTGACGCCCAGACGGACTACGCCTGGCTAACCCAGCCGCCGATTGATTGGGCCAACGACAAATCTGAGGTGCTTGAAGCAATTTACCTGCGCGCAAAGGGAGCGGGTGCGCCTAGCCTGACCCCGGAGCCCCCACGCGGCCCAGCCCGTCGCGGGACGCGTAGTCCGAAGCCCAAAGGCGCGAACGGCGACGAACAAACCGCAGCCACGCCAGCAGCGGCGGAACCCGTTGTGCGGGCGTACCTGGGTTACACGGTGCGTCTGTACTACGACCGTCAACTTCAGGATGTGCAGGCCGACCCGGTCCGCTTGCTGGAAAAATTTCCCCCACCGATGACTCTCTCCGCCGAATGATCATCCCGCTCTCCGGCGGAGCCTTTGCGAGCGTCTGTTTGTTTCCCCATGAGAATCCTCGTTGTTGATGATCAAGCCGAATATGCGACCGATCTCGCGCAGCAGCTTCATGCTGCTACCGGGCACGAGGCCATTGCGGCGGTTGGCAGCCAGCAAGCTCTCGATTTTGCACAGCAGCACGGTGCGCCCGAGGTCCTGATCTCTGAGGTTGTGCTGGAGGGGGTGGATGGCTTCCGTCTGAGCGAGAGTTTGCGCGGGCAGCGGCCAGATCTGCGCACTATCTACGTCACCGCTTATGACGTGAGCGAGTACCAGGACTATCTCAACGACACGCCCGTTTTCTACAAGCCGGCGGCCGTGGAAGCAATCGCCGCTGTTTTGGAAATGCCTGCGGAGCGCCTACCGGTGGAAGCTGATGCCTCCGCGACCGACCAGCTTTCCCCGGATCAGCGCACCCGGTCGGCACGGCTGAGAAACCTGGTCGATAAACAAGGTTTTACGGGCAAACTCGACCAGTTCGACTTGGTGGATATCATCCAGATGTGCTGCGTGGGCAAACGTACCGGCCGCCTGCAAATTGCGCGCCGGGTGGAACGCGGCGTTCTCTACCTGCGGAGTGGGCAGATTGTTCACGCGGTCAGCGGAGTGCTCGAAAGCGAGGAAGCTGCATACGAGATCATCGGATGGTCGGCTGGCCAATTCTCGTTCGATGATGGCATCCAACCCGAAATGCAGACGATCCATTCCGGGTGGGAACACCTTGTCATGGAAGGCGTGCGCCGCCGCGACGAGAAAGTCGGCGCGGAGCCAGCAGATAAAAACATCGATGACGTTGACCCACTGCTCGCGGGCCAGACCATCGGTCCTTACGAGCTGAAGCGGAAAATTGGCCAAGGGGAGAAAAGTCAGGTTTTCCAGGCGGTGCAGACTTCCATGAACCGCGTGGTAGCGTTGAAGATCCTGCTGCCTGAATTCCAGCATGACGAAGCAGCCGTACAGGAATTCCTCGCTGGTGCCAGCGCCAAAGCTAACGTGCAGCATCCTTCCATCCTTTCGGTCTACGAGGCGGGCGAGAGCGAGGGAATTTACTACTACACGCGTGAATTTGTCGATGGTGCCACCCTGGCCTACCTGCACGCGCAGGGTAAAACGGTCGAGGATACCGTGGCGATCCAATGCATCAAGATCGCGGCGGAAGCGCTCAGTTACCTCAACCAGCAAAAGGTGCCGCATCCGCCGCTGACAGCGGACGACATTTATCTCGGGCGTGACAACCGTCCGCGCCTCAACAACCTCGCCTCACTGCCCGATGAGCGCACTCCGGGCACGCAGTACGACATTCGCTCGCTCTCCCGACTGGTTGCCGATTGCCTGCCGGATCGGACGGCGTCTACCCCGGGTTTGCGCTCCCTGCTCAACCGGATGCTTCTGGATGGTGCGAGCGGCTACCAGAGTTGGGGCGCTTTGCTCCAGGCCGTGCGCGCCCTGGAGCCCAAGATCGTCCCCGAAGACGCTTTCAAACTGAACGCGCAGGAGGCCGCTGCCATCGAGGCGGTGAACGAAGCCAAGCGTCGGCAGCGGCGCGCCCTGCTCCTCACGACTTTGGGCATGTTCTTCCTGCTCTGGATCGTCGCGGCAGTGGCTTACCTGAAGTTCTTTCGTCCCCCGGGGACCAAGAACTTCAACAAGATGCTCAAAGTTCCGGCGGGAGAATTTATCTATCAAAATGGGGAGAAGAAAACCCTGCCCGACTTCTGGATCGATGAATACGAGGTGACCATCGGGCAGTACGAACAATTCCTCGAAGCGTTACGAAAGCATCCGGCGAACGACTACGAAGCGCCTAACGTGCCAACGGGCCACCATCATGACAACGATCAGTGGCTGATTCTATACAGTGCGGCGAGCACGGGTGGAAATTACAACGGCGCGCACCTTGACGTGAATTACCCTGCCGTGTTCGTCGATTGGTTCGATGCTTACTCGTATGCCAAATGGAAGGGGCATCGGTTGCCAACCGACGAAGAATGGGAGAAGGCGGCTCGCGGCGTGGATGGTCGCCGCTTTCCATGGGGCGACGATGCCACGAAGATCTCCAAGGTGAACACCAGCGCCGACTACAACGAACACGATGGCCGCGCCCCGGCTACCGTTGACGGTTACAACCGGTGGTCGCCGGTGGATGCGATGACGGGTGACCGCAGCCCCTACGGCGTCATGGACATGGCCGGGAATGTCAGCGAATGGACTGCCACCACCAAGCGCAAGGGCTTGGTGGAATTCCCTTGGGTGCGTGGTGGAAATTACGCCTCGTCAGATTTCGACACCACGCACCGGGTTGATAGCGTTCCCGATCTGCGACCGATGGACCGTGTCGGCTTCCGCACCGTCAACAGCGCCGCACCTTCGGGAAATTAGCGGATGCAACCGACCGTGGATCGCGCGAGCATGGAACGAGCGGCTGAAGCGAACAGACCGCCAAACGGCTGCGGCTTACCCAGGTGATTTCCAGTTTAATTCCCCTTTGATATGTATCTACTGATGCGCACTTCCCCCGCGGCGGCGTTGATGCCACGCCGCGTCTTCCTGACCGTTTGCCTGTGGCTTCTGTTGACCTGTCTTTGCGGCATCCCAGCCGCGCGCGCGCAGGTTCAGATTGATGTCAAACTCAGCCGCCACACCTACATCCTTTACGAGCCGGTGATCGCTACCATCAGCATCACAAACCTCGCCGGGAAAGACCTGTTGTTTGAAGACACCGATGGTAAACAGTGGTTCAACGTCGAGGTCATGACTCTGGAAGGCAACATCTTGCCGCCGCGTGATCCCGATTACAAATTGCATCCGCTAACGGTTCCAGCCGGCCAGACCTTGCGACGCAAGATCGATATCGGGCCCCTGTTCCCAATCCGTGAACAAGGCTTGCACCGCGTGCGTGCTAATGTCTATCTCCCGGAAGCGGATCGATTTTTTTCTTCCAATTTTGCTATGTTCGACCTGACGGACGGCAAAACCTTCTGGCGGCAGACAGTGGGGGTGCCCGGCAGTGGGGAACTCCGGCAAATGTCACTCCTGACGCATCAACTCCCAGACAAGCTTCTCCTCTATGCCCGCGTGAGAGACGAAGCAGGCGGTGTTGTCTATACCACGCAGGCGCTCGGCCGCCTTGTCACGTCGGGCAACGATCCGCAGGAAATGCTCGACCGAGACAACAACCTTCACGTACTCCAAGAGGCTTTGCCCGGCGCGTGGTTGTACACCGAAATCAGTCTGGATGGCGACCGACTCACGCAAAAAGCTTATGTGAAGGCTAATTCCAGCCGTCCCTTCCTGGCCAAGACCACCACGGGCGCGGTCGCGGTGCGTGGCGGCGAGCTACAGACGGCGGCAGCCAAGCTGGTGGGTGGAGACGGTGGCGCCGCGCCGCAATCCAAGTTGTCGGACCGGCCGGTCGGCATTCCAAAGCCGGTGCAGAGTGACAAGGTGCAATGAACGATTGGCGGCAGCACGAGTTTGCCTGATTCATCAGGTGGTTGATCGGCTTTTTGATTGGGTGGCCATGCTTGCCTTTGACGTGGGCGATTCCTCGTTTACTATCCTGCCGCATGTCGCGCGCTGCGCTTTATTCTCGTTCAATCGGTCCGCTGTTCTGCGGGGTCATCCTGGCGGTGGTGGCGTGGATATCAAGCCCCTCGGGTGCTCGCGCTTACGGACCACAGGGGTTCAACACGGTCGTCATTGACGCGGGGCACGGCGGGTTTGATCGTGGGGGCGGCCCCGGGCAGGCGATCCCGGAAAAGCCGTACACACTTGACACGGCCACGCGGCTTGAACGCGCACTCCGCGCGCGGGGGTTCCGCACCGTGATGACGCGCACCGACGATACTTTCGTTTCCTTGCCTGAACGGGTGGCCATTGCCAATTCATACGGCAACGCGATTTTTGTTAGCGTTCACTACAACAGCGGCGCCCGAACAGCGGCACACGGCTACGAAACCTATTATTATCGCTCGGACAGCTACGGGCTGGCGGCGCGTTTACACCAAGCCCAGCTTGCTACTCTGGACACCGAGGATCGGCACGTTCGCCGCCGCGGGTTCTTCGTGGTGCGCCGGACAGCCATCCCCGCCGTTCTCTGCGAAGGCGGATTCCTGACAAATCCGGAGGAGAGCCGATACATCGTCAATGCTTCCTACCGTGAGCGCTGGGCGAACAACATCGCCGATGCCATCGCCGTGCAAAGCCGCTACGGTGATCCGTCCGGCCTCAGCGGGCCGCCGGCCGTTAGCTCCGAGCACTTGATTGTCGGCCACAGCAGCGGCTCGAGCCACCGGGGGCATTACCGCAGCTCGCGGCACATTGCGACCGCCCGCCGCCACGGGAGAACCCAGCATGGTTCTTCCCATCACAGTTCGTCACACCATAGTTCAGCCCGCTCCACGCACCACCGCCGGTATCACTGAAAACTGCTCCCCGCCGTCGCAGGTGAACCAGAGGTCTGCGGGCTTCTCTTATGATCGTCACTCCCGCTGAGATGCGAGCCGTGGAGAAAACCGTTTTTGCGAACGGTGGCACGGCGGAAGGACTCATGGATGCGGTGGGAGCACGTGTCGCTGCACGCATCTTCCAGTTGATCGGCCAGGGACCGGCAACGGTCGTGTTTTATGCGGGCAAAGGAAACAATGCGGGGGACGTACTGGTAGCTGCTTCCAAGATCCGGACCTTGACGAGCGGACACGGTGCGAACGTGCGGATCATGCTCCGGCTGGCGGGCGACGATCCTTCCGCGTTGGGTGACCTGCCGCGCCGGAAGCTGTCGGCACTGCCAGCCGAGCGCGTGGAAAGATGTGCCGCGAGCGACACGCATGAACTCTCCGGTGCCATGGGTCGGCTGGTGATCGTGGATGGGCTTCTTGGCATCGGCGCCACGGGTGCTTTGCGTGATCCGATCAAGGCAGCCGCGTCCGAGATCAACGTGCTTCGCCGCACCCAGGGTGCTTACGTGGTCGCGGTGGACGTGCCGACCGGAGTCGATGCCGAAACGGGAAAAGCGGACAGCAACGCCGTCGTGGCGGACGAAACACTGGCCGTTGGCTTCGCCAAAACCGGGCTGGTCATGGACGCGGCGACAAACCACGTCGGCAAGTTGTTTGTCATCACACTGCCGGAATTTGTGGATGCGCCAAGCGCCGCACCAGCTGCGGCGTCGCGTGGAGAGGTCATGGCCGCTGATGAGTTGAACCTCCTGCTGCCGCCCCGCGCGCACGAGTCGAACAAAGGGATGTACGGTCGCGTCGGCATCCTCGCGGGCTCGGTCGGCGCAACGGGGGCAGCCGTCATGTGTTCCCACGCTTGTGCACGGGCCGGGGCTGGCCTGATCACCCTACTCACACATCCCGACATCTACCCCATCGCCGCCGGAGCAGCGTCGCCGGAAGTGATGGTCAAACCGCTCGGGCATCTGTTGGACGTGCTCGACATGGATTTCGATGTCGTGGCGCTCGGTCCCGGCCTCGGGCGCGAGCACGGTGGGGAGATTTGCGAGCTCGTGGCGCGTTGGCCCAAGCCGATGGTGGTGGACGCCGACGGGTTGAACGTCCTTGCCGCACACCTCGACGCGCTCGCGCGGCCGGCGGGTGCACGATTGCTCACGCCGCATCCGGGCGAGATGAAGCGCCTCCTGCACGGTTCGCCCGAGTTGCAGCACTTGGCAGAGGATAAAAGCGTCTCCCGCGCCAGCATTGCCCGGTCGTTTACCGACCGGTATCCGGTGACTTTGCTCCTCAAAGGCGCGCGCACGGTTGTTGCCGAGTATGGGCGGCCGCTCGCCTACAACGCCACTGGCAACGCCGGGATGGCGACGGGCGGCATGGGCGATGTACTCACGGGGATTTGCGGAGCTTTGGCGGGTCAAAATCTTGCGCTCTACGATGTTGCCCGGGCTGGTGCATGGCTGCACGGACGGTCGGCGGACCTTGCCCGGGAGGCCTCCGAATCGGAACAATCGCTCCTGCCCATGGACTTGCTGGCCTTCTTGGGACGCGCCTTTGATTCCATCCGCCACAACGTTTGCTGAGCGGATGAACCTAATCACGACCGAAACCCTCCTTCCCGTGCTCACGAGCACGGGTGCGTTGCTCGCGCTGGCAGTTCCCAGCCTGCTCCTGTACGGCTACCTCGCTGACCGGGTGACGTTCGAGGGCGCGGGACGGGTGCGGCCGGAGTGGTTCGGGCCTTGGGACGCGCTCGTGGCTGGAGCCATTGCGTTGTTTTTCGCGCTGGTCATCCTCGCAGGCATCTTCGCCCATCCGCAAGGCGGGGCCACCGAAACGACGGTCTTGCCGGACACCGGACTCATCGTCCTCTCGGCAGTCGAGACGGAAGCCATTTTTATCGGGATCGTCGTGGGGATCATCTTTGTTTTGAAGCTAGGTGGATTTTCCTGGCGGAACAGTCTTGGCCTGCGATTTTACCCTCCGCTACAGGCCATCGGTTGGGCGGTATTGCTGTTGCTGCTGGCTTACCCGCTAATCTTCGTGTCCTTCCAGGTGTGGCGGGTGTTGATTGCCAGCGCAGGCTACTTCGATGATTCACAGCAAGACGCCGTCCGTTTTTTGTCGGAGAGCAAGTCACTGGTGGCCCGGCTGGTGGTCGCCGTACAGGCCGTCCTGTTTGCTCCTGCACAGGAAGAGCTCATCTTTCGCGGCTGCCTCTACGGGCTCGCAAAACGTTATCTTGGCCCCGCTGCCGGGCTCGTACTGACGGCCACGTTGTTCGCCGGGATTCACCTTCATCTGCCGAGTTTTGCGGCTCTTTTCGTGTTGGCTGTTTGCCTGACGTTGGCCTACGAATGGACCGGCTCCATCTTTGTGCCGATGACGATGCATGCCCTGTTCAATCTGCTTTCGGTCGTCGCCCTCTTCCATTGAGGGTTGATGCGCACCGCCTTCCCATGCCAGAACTCGCAGGTTATGGTGAAGACCGCTTGGTAGCCGCCTTGCTAGCACGACTTCCTGCCGGCGTGCGCGCGGGCCCGGATGTCATTGCGGGGGCAGGGGACGACTGTGCGGTGATTGCGCCCGCCGTGGAACACGGTCGGCTGCAGTTGTTGAAGACCGATTGTGTGATCGAAGGAGTTCACTACACGGCCGAATCACCGCCGGAAAAAGTGGGCTGGAAAGCGCTCTGCCGTCCGTTGAGCGACATTGCCGCGATGGGCGGACAGCCTCTTTGTGCTCTCGTGACCCTGGCGCTTCCGGGTACTGCCACCGTTGATTATGCCAAGGCAGTTTACGACGGGCTGGGGGCAGCGGCCGAACGTTTCGGCGTGCGGATCGTTGGTGGCGAGACTGCTCGCTCGCCGTCAATGGGCTTTGTTTCGGTTGCATTAACCGGCGAGGTTGATCCAGGACAAATGGCGACGCGGTCAGGCGGTCAGCCCGGCGACCTCCTCTATGTCACGGGCACGCTGGGCGGCTCCTATGCCAGCGGCAAGCATTTTGATTTCATCCCGCGACTGGAGGAAGCGCGGTGGCTGGTGACGCACTTCCCGGTGTCCGCTATGATGGATCTGAGCGACGGACTGGGCCGTGACCTCAGGCGACTGGCAAGGACAAGCAAGACTGGTTACACCGTCGTACCGGCTCAACTGCCCTGCACAGCCGGTTGTGGCATCGCCGAAGCGTTAGACGATGGAGAAGATTACGAACTCCTGTTCGCCCTGCCTGCGTCGTCGTGTGAAGCACTGGAGAGCCGATGGAGCGAGATTTGGCCCGGCCTCAAATTGAGCTGCATCGGCTGCCTATCGGCGGAGGGCCAAACTGGCGGTATACCACCGGAAGCCGGTTACGATCATTTTGCGCCATCCGTCGCATCCATGTCCACGGCTGCGCTCAAGGTGTCAGCTTCATCTGAGTAAGCATGTCCTGCGCTTGCTTGACCGTGTCCGTGTCCGCATTGAGTTCGACCACCTTGGTGTAGTCGGCGCGGGCCTCGTCCAGTTTGCTCTGGAGTGCCAGAAGATTTGCCCGGTTGAGATAGGCCCCAGCATCTTTGGGGTTGAGTTCAACGGCTTTGTTGTAATCCGCCAGCGCCTTGTCGTTTTGCTTCAGCAAGGTGTAGATATAGCCGCGAAACTTGAGTGCGGGTTCATCGGTCGGTTTGGACTGAAGCACTTTGTCATAATCCGCCAATGCTTTGTCCGGAGCTTTCTGCTTGAGGTACGCGTAAGCTCGGGCGCGATAAGCCTTGATCTCGTTGGGTGCTAATTCGATGGCGCGGTTGTAATCAGCGAGCGCCAAGTCATATTTTTCCTTGGTCGAATAAGCATCGCCGCGATGCAGGTACAGTTCGGCGTCGTTCGGCTTGGCCTTCAAAGCGTCGGTGTATTGGCCGATGAGCTTATCAAGGTCTCCGGTCTTGCTGTACGCATAAGCCCGTTGCTGGAGAGCCTGTTCGTTGTCGGGATCCTGCTCAAGAACAGCGTCAAAGTCGGCGATGGCTTTCGGGTAATCGCTCTGTGCGGCATAGATGGCACCGCGGCGATTATGTGCAAAAGGGTCTTTCGGCGTGCGCTTCAAGACCTGCTCCCAATTAGCGAGCGCATCAGCCGGCTTTTTGGCTCCCTCGTACGCGATGGCAGCGTCACGGTAATTGTCCACGTCTTCCGGTTTTTGCTGGATCAACGTTTTGTAGTCCGCAACGGCTTTGTCATACTGCTTCTGGCGTGTATAAAAACTTGCCCGGGTGCTGAGGGCTGCCGAGTCAGCCGGCTTGTCTTTCAGCACTGAATCCAGGTCCGCAACGGCCTTGTCGAGTTGGTTGAGCTTGGCGTAAGAGAACGCGCGCAGGCGCCGCGCTTCGGTGTCACGCGGGTTTGCCTCGACGACCGCATTCAGGTCTTCGACTGAGTTTTTGTAATCGCCGGTGCTCACCCTCAAGGAGCCACGACCCATGCGGCTCTTCACGTCATCCGGCTTCTTGGCTATCGCTTGGCTGTAACTCTCGATGGCCTTGGCGGCATCGCCCTTCTTATTGTAGACGGTGGCACGGTTGCGGTAGTTCGCGGGGTCTTCCGGGTCGAGGCGGATCGCCTCGTTGAAATCCTTGATCGCCTCATCATACTTCCCGGCTTTGTAATTGGCGTAGCCGCTTCGTGCCGCCGCATTGTCTTTTTCGGTCTGTCCCCAACCCAGAGGGGCCAGGCTCAGACTGATCGCGGCAAACACGGTGAAAGGCAGGAGAGTACGTTTCATACGAGCAGCGGAAAACTACGTGTGCAATCCTCGAAGAGGGCCAATTTTGTTCAAGTGCCGCGCGATGCAATTTTTGGACCGCGCGCGAGCCTGAGAGATCAATCCCTGGCTACCGGTGGAAAATCGGAGCGCATCCTCTCTCCGGCCGGGTGCGAGAAAAATGATCCGCGCCTTCGCGTGACGGTGCGCCATTCCTTCTGGTAAGATGCGGCAGTTGCCGCGCGTACCGGGCCGATGATACTCGTGCGGAAGCATCACACTAAAATCACCAGCTCAGTCGATATGTGGTGGAATTTTGTGGCCATTTACTATATATAGGGTTTTGCCATGCGACTCCTGACGCTGAAAGAGTTAAAAAATCTGGTACTTGGCGGTGAGGTGGTAGACACCGCAACGCACGCCCAGGTTGATGCCGTCGTCACGAAGACTACGAAGGACGGCAAGCCTTACTACGAAATCCACTTCGTCGATTCCGATGATCGCATTCTGTTGCGTGCCTGGAACGACACCCCGGTCTTCGCTCTTTGCGTCTCTTTGGAAGGTGGGCATTGCGTGGAAATTAGCGGCGAGTTCTGCAAGCACGCCGCGTATGGACTGGAAGCGCGCCGCTGGCACTTCCGTATGCTCGAAGACCATGAGCGTACCACTCTGATGGCCGGTCCGCGCGAGGTGCGCGAGCGGCAGGACGCGGATTTTCAGTTTCTCGCGGACACGGTGCAATCAATCGTCGATCCGCGCCTGCGGATCCTTTGCGAGATGTTTCTGGTCGAGAACGGCGACCGTTTCCGGCGCACAGCAGCGGCCCGCACCTACCACCACGCCCGGCGTGGCGGCTTGGTGGAGCACACCGCGCAGATGATGCGTTCTGCCTGCGCACTGACCGGGGTGTACCAAAAGCTCAACCGCGATTTGCTGATTTCTGGCGTGCTTTTCCATGATTCGGGCAAGTTGTGGGAAAACCATGTCTCCGAGGGGGCCTTCGGCATCGAGCACTGTGAGCGCGGAGAGTTGCTCGGCCACATCAACATGGGTATCGAGATCGTCAATAGCCTGTGGCGACAACTCAAGGCGGATGATGCCTTCCTGGGCTGGAAGACACTGACACCCTCCTCGGAGAGTGTGCGCCTGCACCTCTTGCACCTAATCGCCAGCCACCATGGCGAACTGGCATTCGGTTCGCCCGTCGTGCCGAAGACTCCAGAAGCGTGTGCCCTGCATTACATCGACAATCTCGATGCAAAAATGGAGATGGTGTTCAACGCGTACACAACGGCCTCGCAGGTTGCACCGAACATCTACGACCGCGTCCGCCCCCTGCCGGGATTCATGGTGGAACCGCTTAAGCCTTTCCCGGCTGACAGCGATCTCTCGGGCGGCTGGGTGGCTTCAACGGAGTAACCGCAGGAGCCCCCCATACCAACCTTTGCACGCCGGATGCGTTCCTCCGTTCGTTGGCACACCCGCAACTGACGTGGATCGGGCGATTCTGTTATCGCCATGCCCAGCCCTGCCTCCCAATTTATCGATGAAACAGTGAAACATCCTGATTGGCTCCGGATCATCGAAACCGGCGAGTCGAATCAGGTGGTAGGTCTGGCGAACGAGCAGGGTTACCAGTGTTCGCTGGCCGATTTGAAGCAAGCGGCGGCTGAGCTGCTCAAGACCGATGCGGGCGGAGGAGGTACTGACAAGGGCAAGGTCGATGATGCCGCCAGTGGCCTGAGCGACCTGGAAGGCGAGATGGGCTACGGTGACGACACCGGTTATGCAGCGCTCTACGGTGTCGCCGGTGCGATCCTAAAAATGTGATCGCGCCAGGAGAGCAGACGTGCCGTCAACTTTTCGCGGCTTTCGCCGCCTTGGCAATCTCCGCAAACTCGCGGGGGTCGAGGCTGGCTCCGCCCACGAGAGCCCCGTCAATATCCGGCTCAGCCATGAGGATGGCAGCATTCGCGCTTTTTACACTGCCACCGTACTGAATACGGATGCGCTCGGCCACGGAAGCATCCGTGATCGACGCGAGTTCCCCACGGATGAAGGCATGTGCTTCCTGGGCCTGCGCCGGGGTAGCCGTGCGGCCGGTGCCAATCGCCCACACGGGTTCGTAGGCTATAACCGTTTCCTGAATTTCTTTGTGTCCCAACCCCTTGAGACCCTCGTGTAGTTGACGGCTCAACACGGTTTCCACCTGACCGCCGTCGCGCTCGGCCAGCGTTTCGCCGACGCAGAAGATCGGTTTGAGGGTCGCTTCGTGGGCAGCATGTAATTTTGCGTTGATCGTAACGTCGGTTTCTCCAAAAAGTTGTCGGCGCTCGCTATGGCCTACGATGACAAAGCGCACAAACAGTTCGCGGAGCATGGCGGCGCTGATCTCTCCGGTGAAGGCACCAGATTTGTGAGAATCAAGGTTCTGCGCGCCTAGCTTGATCGAGTAAACCTCGGAGATGAGTTCCGACGCCTTGGCGAGGGCGGTAAACGGCGGGATGATGACCACATCCACCGAGGTGTCGTCACCGCTCTCGGTGAGAAAGGTCTTGAGGTAACTGACCGTTTCCTCGACGGTCATGTTCATCTTCCAGTTGGCGGCAACAATGGTTTTGCGCATGTGGGAGGGGAGAAAGGGAAACAAGGTTCCGCTGAGCGGGTGGGACGGAAGATCAGGCTTCCTGTTCGCTCAGTGCCGCTACTCCAGGTAGTTCTTTGCCTTCAAGCAACTCCAAAGAAGCCCCGCCGCCCGTGGAGATGAATGTCATCTGGTCCGCCAAGCCCGCCTGCTTGACAGCGGTGACGCTGTCGCCGCCGCCGATGATCGTTGTGGCTTCGGAATCAGCTAACGCTTGGGCCAGCGAGAATGTGCCCCGTGCAAAATCCGGGATCTCGAAGATGCCAACCGGGCCATTCCATAGCACGGTCTGCGCGGTGGCAATTTCCTGCTTGTACAATTCGATGGTTTCCCGGCCGATATCCACGGCTTCATAGCCGTCCGTAATGCCATGTCCCACGCTCAAGCGGCTCGTGTTGCGTGCCGTAGGCGTCCCTGCCTTGATCTCCAACGTCTCGATGTTGTCAACCGGCAGTAGGAATTTGACATTCTTCGCCTTGGCGAGGTCGAGGATTTCTTGTGCGAGTGCGAGCTTGTCGTTCTCAACCCGGCTGTTGCCGACCGGAATTCCTAAAACCTTGTAAAAGGTGTAGGCCATCGCGCCGCCAATCAGGAAGGTGTCCGCCTTTTCCATCAGCGCCTTGATGACACCGATCTTATCCGACACTTTCGAGCCGCCCAGGATCACCACAAACGGGCGTTTGGGCTCGGCAAGCTCTTCTTGCAGATACTGTAACTCCTTTTCCATGAGCAATCCGCTCGCCGCTTGCGGCAGATGAGTGGCGACTCCGGTGGTGGAGGCATGAGCACGGTGCGCCGCGCCGAAAGCGTCGTTCACATACACGTCGCCCAAACGCGAGAGCGCCTGTGAAAACACGGGATCGTTGGCTTCCTCCCCGGCGTGAAAACGCATATTTTCAAGCAGGAGCACGTCACCGGGCTGGAGCGCGGCGGCCTGTTTCTCGACGGAGTTGCCAATGCATTCTGGACTGAACGCGACCGGGGTCTGCAGGATCTCCGCCAGCCGTTCTGCCACGGGTTGCAGAGAATACTTCGGCACGGGCTGGCCTTTCGGACGGCCGAAGTGGGCCATCAACACGACGGCGGCACCGCGTTCGAGGAGATGCTGGACTGTAGGAACGGTCTCCCTGATCCGGGTGTCATCGGTGATGACGACCCTGCCATCCTTTTCTTCGGTAGGTACGTTGAAATCCACCCGGACGAGCACTTTGCGGTTGGTGACATCAAGGTCGCGCACGGAGAGTTTTGCCATAAACAGGAGTTATCAGGGGAGGGGTAAAGGGCACAAAAGCCGGCAGTATGTGCCGGCTTTGCCCGAACGAAGAATAATCGAACCGCCTTGGAATCGTTACTTGGCCAGAAGCTCCAGCAAGGCCACACACCGGTTGCTGTATCCCCACTCGTTGTCGTACCAGCCGACGACTTTCACGAAGCGGTCGCCGAGCGTCAGCGTCAATGCACTATCGAAGATGCACGAATGCGGATTGTCCACGATGTCCTGCAAGACCAGGGGTTCGTCGCTGTATTCGAGGATGCCTTTGAAATGGCTCGTGGCAGCGGCTTCGCGGAAGGCGGCATTCACCTCGTCCACGCTGGCGTTCTTCTTCAAGATCGCCGTGAAATCCGTGACCGAGCCGCAAGGAGTGGGCACCCGGAACGCGCCGCCGTTGAGCTTCCCTTTCAGTTCGGGAATGACTTCGCCGATGGCCTTCGCCGCACCCGTCGAACTAGGCACGATGTTGACCGCGGCAGCACGCGCCCGGCGGAGATCCTCGTGCGGCAGATCGAGGATACGCTGGTCGTTTGTATAGCTGTGGATCGTGCTCATAAAACCAACTTCGATGCCGAAGGTGTCATTGAGTACCTTGGCCATCGGCGCGAGGCAGTTCGTGGTGCAACTGGCGTTCGAGACAATCCGATGCTTGGCGGGATCGTACACGCTGTCGTTGACACCCAACACAATCGTGGCGTCCGGATCTTTGGACGGAGCCGAGATGAGCACCTTTTTCGCACCGCCCTTGGTGATGTGTAGTTCCGCCTTGTCACGATTGGTGAAAAACCCGGTTGACTCACAGACCACGTCCACCCCCAGAGAGCCCCAGGGCAAGGCACCCGGATCACGTTCCTTGAGGATCTTGATGGCGTGGCCGCGCACGATGATGTTCTCAGTGTCATGCCCCACCTGGCCATCAAACCGGCCGTGCACACTGTCCCACTTGAGCAGGTGAGCGAGAGTCTTCGTGTCGGTCAGATCGTTGATGGCAGTCAGTTGTTCGACCTGCGTCTGGGACATGGCGCGCAACACATTGCGACCGATGCGGCCGAAGCCATTGATTCCAAATTTGGGCATAGCGTTAGGATGAAAAGACAAACTGCAACAGACGGGAGAGGCAAGCTATTTGAGAGACGGCAGGCGAGTCAAACGCTTTTGCGGCCACCTACTCGCAATGGTCGCTCTGCGCCTGGACCAAGGCAAACGAGAAGGGCAGCCTACCAGGCTGCCCTTCCAACCATATGCGCTGAACGGCTGCGCAGTGCCACCTCAAGCGCCTGCGGGAGCTTCGGTGAGACCCGCCGGATAATCTGGTGCAATCGTGACACCCGCTTCTGGCTCCTTGGTGGGAGTTTTGGGCGGCGGAGGCGCGGGTGTAGCTGCGGTCAGGCCCGGTTTCGGCGGGTTGCGCATCCGGCCAAGTTCAATGAGATCACGCACCTGTTCGCCGTTGAGCGTCTCGTATTCCAATAGCGCTTTCGCGATGGCATCGAGTTGGTTGCGGCGTTGCGCGATGATGTCGCGCGCCTTCTCATAAGCGGCATCACAGAACTGTTTAACCTCTTTGTCGATCTCCTGCGCCGTGGCTTCGCTGTAATCCCGTGAACGGCCCATGTCACGGCCCAGGAACGTCGGCTCGTCGTTCTCGCCATAGTTGACCATGCCGAGCTTATCGCTCATCCCATAGTGGCAGATCATGGACCGGGTCAGGTGCGTGGCCATGCGGATATCGCCGGATGCACCACTCGTCACGTCGCCGAAGACCATTTCTTCCGCCACGCGCCCACCCATGATGACCACGAGCCGGTCCAACAACTCCAGCTTTCGTTGGCTGAACTTGTCCTGCTCGGGCAAATACATCGTCGATCCCAAGGACGGTCCGCGCGGGATGATCGTTACCTTGTGCAGTGGGTCCGTGTAAGGAAGGACAACGTTGAGCAAGGCATGGCCCGCCTCATGGTACGCAGTGTTTTCCTTCTCCTTTTCGCTGAGCGCGAGTGAACGGCGCTCCTTGCCCCACCGCACCTTATCGCGGGATTCTTCCAGTTCGGACAGCGTGATCGCTTTCAGACCCCGCCGCGCGGCGAGCAACGCAGCCTCGTTGATAACGTTGGCCAGTTCGGCACCGGAATAACCCGGTGTTCCACGGGCAACCGTGTCCATCTCCACGCCTTCGGCAATTTTCACCCGTTTGGCATGGACCTTCAGAATCTGCTCACGGCCCTTCACGTCCGGCAGCGCAACGTTGACCTGCCGGTCAAAACGGCCAGGGCGCAGCAACGCCGGGTCCAGCACATCCGGCCGATTGGTGGCCGCAATGATGATGATTCCTTCCTGCGCATCGAAGCCATCCATTTCCACGAGCAGCGCATTGAGCGTCTGTTCGCGTTCGTCGTGACCGCCCCCGACCCCATGTCCACGGTGCCGGCCCACGGCATCGATTTCATCGATGAAAATCAGGCACGGCGCGCTTTTGCGGCCCTGCTCGAACATGTCACGCACGCGGCTCGCACCGACACCGACGAACATTTCCACGAAGTCCGAACCGCTGATGGAAAAAAACGGTACGTCCGCCTCACCGGCAATCGCGCGGGCAAGCAAGGTTTTGCCGGTGCCTGGCGAGCCGATCATCAGCACGCCCTTGGGGATGCGGCCACCCAGTTTTTGAAACTTTTTCGGATCCTTGAGGAACTCAACGAGTTCCTGCACCTCGTCCTTTGCCTCATCGACGCCCGCCACGTCCTTGAACGTGATCTTGTTCTTGTCTCGCGCCATCATGCGCGCCTTGCTCTTGCCGAAATTCAGCGCGCCTTTGCCCGCCATACGAATTTGCTGCCGGAATAAGAAGTAGAGGATGAGGAGAAAAATCAGGATGGGGAGGAACCCGAGCAGGGTCGTCGCCAGCATGTTCGATTTGTTGCGGATGTTCGGAGTGAGTCCAGCCTTGGCAAACTGATCCTCCAGGTGACGGCTGTAATCGAGCGAGATCGTCGTGTGGAACGGCGCGGCACTCTCGACCTTCACTGGCATCAGGCGCGAGTAGTAACCGTTCAGCGTTTGCGTGCTGCTGCCTTCCTCGTACAGGAGTTCCAGGGGGTGTTTCTCGTCCTGAATGATCTGTCCAGCCGCGAGATAATCCTGAAGCTTATGGTTGGTGATTTCCTCCGCCGCCGGCGTGGTGCCATTATGCGCGAAGTACCACGCCGCGATGAGGGTGAAAAAGATGGCGATGATAATTAGGGACCGCCAATTAAAATTGGGGTCGCCTCCGCCCGCGCCGGGGCGCGGAGGTTTGTTTTCCCTGGGGGATCGGTTGTCAGAGTCCATGTTGAAACTTTAGAAATGCACCTGGTTGGTAGGTTCGGGTGCGCAGAGGACATTCTACCATACGCGTCCCCAATAGCAATGTGCGTTCCCGGTCGTGGCCCGGTGTTTCAATCGTCCCGCCGGAACTCGACGGAACCGACGTTCGTCCAGTGAAAAACGATCAGGTCCGCGCTAAGGATTTCCAGCCGTCCGGGCACAAAGCGCGCCCGGCGGAATTCATGTTCGGCGACTTGGCCCTCGCCCGAGTGGGTGTCGGCGTTTGCGCGCCAGGTAATCTCCCCCGCTGGCACGTGCTCGTCTCCCGTGAGCTTGACCGCTTCGAAGCGGTTTCCGTGGCGGGAGATCTGCACGATCTCGTCGAAATGACCCGGATAGCGGCCGATCCAGTCGCCAGTCAGGTCCGGCCATCGTAACAATTCGCCAGACATGAGGAAAAGGTGCGG
>CAXTVY010000009.1:36823-37826 GCA_964247665.1 uncultured Chthoniobacterales bacterium
ATGTACCCCATCCGTCGAGATGAACTGGTCGTAGGGATGCCCCTCCGCTTGCCATTTTTTAATGATACGGCGACCACCGAGATCTACACACTGCATACCGTCGGCAGCCGTGTTTCAACCAGTTTGAGCAACTGTAGGTTCGTTCCTGAACGGGGTTGAAGACGAAGCGACTCGCGGACAGCCTTGATGGCGAGCGCCCAATTCTCGATTTGGATGGCACACAGCGTCATGCCATTCCACGCTCCGAAATGATCCGGTTTGATCCCCACGACCATCCGGCAAAGCGCGATGCTTTTTTCGGGCATGCCCTGCAAGTAGAGGACGGTCGCCTGTTTGTTAAGAGGTTCGGCCCAAGAAGGATGTTCACTCATCAGAGTGCTGAAGATCCCGGCGGCACCGGTCAGGTTGCCGTTGTTCATCGCCTCGATGCCAGCATCCATTCGTGCCCGCGCGAGCAAGCCTTTTTCGCCCAGCCAACATTCCCAGAGCCCATTCATCGCCAGCCGCGCGGTGGTAGGGTCTTCCGACGCCAGGCATCGGGTGAGCACCGCCTCTGCCCGCCCGGCTACCAGTGCCCGCAAGGCTGCCTGCCGCTGGCAAGGTCTGCCTTCTTCCAGCAATGCCCGGAGTTGTTCCCACTTCAACGACTCACCAGCGTCCGCCGCTTTTACGGTGGGATTTCCGGCATGATCAAAGAGATAGTATCCCATCGTGGACGCCGAGGTGATAAAAGCCCGGCCTAGTGCCGACTGGTGTTTTCACGAAAAGGTGGCTTGCCAGTAGCAAACTCACCGATGAGGAGTATACAACCGCTTCACATGGACGCAAACCGTGACGGAGCGCTTGGTGGCGTCCCTTTGTCCTCCCCTTTACCCATGCCGAACGATCCCTCCTTACCTGCTATCGGCATCATCGGCGGCAGCGGCATCTACCAGATGGAAGCGTTGCGGGACGTGCGCGAATTGACAATCGCCACGCCTTTTGGCTCCCCCTCGGACGTGAT
>CAXTVY010000010.1:0-37072 GCA_964247665.1 uncultured Chthoniobacterales bacterium
GACACTACCATATATTGTGTTACATCTGGTGGGAATACGCCCTAGCTAGATGCGCTGCCCGAAATGTAAAAGTATCGAGGACCGAGTGATTGACTCTCGGCCAGTGAACCACTGTTCGGGGATCAGGCGAAGAAGAGTGTGTCTGAACTGCGAGTTTCGGTTCACTACCTACGAGCAAATCGAGCGGGCCGACTTGCTGGTGATCAAGCGGGATGGCCGTCACGAGCCCTTTGACCGGCATAAGCTCAGCTCTGGATTAGTCAAAGCTTGCGAGAAGCGTCCGGTAGGTTTGGAACAGCTTGATCAAGCCACGGACGACATCGTCCAAGAGCTAGAAGCCAATTTTGGCCGGGAAGTCCATTCGCGGGAAATTGGAGCCAAGGTCATGGCAAAGCTACACATGATTGATGAGGTCGCCTATGTCCGTTATGCATCTGTTTACCGCCATTTTCAAGATATTGGCGAATTTATCGACGAGATCAAGCTGCTTGAGCAACGTCCAAAAAAGGATGGGATGCAGCAGGAGTTGTTCTGAGATGGTCCCCGTAAATATGATCACAAGTGGCTGTCGGCTCGTATGATGTCGCATACGCAATCCTCTCCTTCACCTGAAGAAATGGTCGATTTGATAAGCCCTGTTGACTGCTCGTGGTTGCTGCACAGAGAGCGGGTGGCGAAAGCTGGTGGTTGATAGAAGACATCACGACTGCGATTTGGGCTTATCTGTACTGGGGTGATCCACGCACTGCTCTAATTTTGGTGAATCTTGAGCAAGTGGTCGGAGCGGTGTTGGAGGACATCGGCTTACGGCAAGATCGCGGCATCGCTTCGTTTGCTCCATCCCATCCAACAATCCTCTCTGGTTACATGTTTCGAGAACCCACCCATTGATAGACAGGCTGATTTCTTTGCAAGATTGCGCGCCCAAATTTGCCATTACCATCATCTTGGCGTTTGGCATCTGCGTATCACCGACCTGTCAGCCTGTGAAAACGGTTCACCAGCGCGGGATACTGTATTTCCTTGGTGCTGCCTCTCGCTCAACCGGTTGAAGATCATTGAACGCGTCAGGCAGCAAATGAAGCCAATGCACTGGTCACAGGCTGTCCGCTGTTCAATTTCCTGAACAATTATGACCATCTTCGAACGAATCATTGCCCGCGAAATTCCTGCCGACATCCTCTATGAGGACGATGAAACCATTGCATTCCGGGACGTGAATCCTCAAGCACCAGTTCACGTGCTCATTGTACCGAAGAAAGTCTTGTCGGGGATTGGCGCGGCCGAAGCAGTGGACGCTGCTCTCTTGGGTCGTTTACTGCTCACCTCACAGAAGGTTGCAATGCGGGAAGGGATATTAGAAACAGGGTACCGCTTGGTCATCAACCACGGCAAGGACGCGGGCGAGAGTGTCCCGCATCTCCATATTCATCTGCTAGGCGGTCGTACCTTGGCTTGGCCACCGGGCTGATGCGGTGGGAAAATCCAAGTCCTTTCAGCGGTCACTAGACGACACATCGCAAATCAGTGCCAAGAACCGGCGGAAAATGTCATCTACTCCTGTCGGTTGTACTCTCCCTCGGGGCATAATTCTCGCGGTCTACAGGTTCAGAGTCACCAATGCGACGGGCCACGACGATCAAATTAGCCTTTCAGATGGTTCTCAGTTCAGAATATGGTCTGTCGGTTTATAAGTCTAACAGATCAAACTAATAACACAGATTTTTCAGGAAAAAACGGAAATTAGGGTTCGTGTGTGCACCAGGTATAGAGCCGGCAGCGATGAACCAACGTGGTCGAAAGCATCTGCTACCATGGCGCCATACCACCGGATGCAACACTCAAATTATCACGACCATAGAGCCAAGAGCGCAGCTTACGTGGACAATTGATAGTTTGCGGGTGGATTAACTGGTTCCGGGCTACCCCTTTGGTTTTTCTGCCAGTGCAGGCAAAATTGCACGGTCAAAGAAAAGCAAAAACGGATCGAAGCATTACACCTCGATCCGTTACATTATCCTTCGGCTAATCCAACCAGCGGAGAAGCTTTTGCTAATGAAAGTTACTTCATCAATAATACCGACCGGCTGCGTTTGATCTCGCGCGTGATCTTACGATGCAGAAAAGCCGACATCCCCGTCACGCGACGAGGCAGAATCTTACCACTTTCCGTCACAAATTTGCGAAGCAGGTCGGGGTTCTTGTAGTCAATGGCTTCCGGCGCAATATCCACCCGGCGCCGGGGCATGATACGGTTGGCACGGCGGAAGTTGGAGCGGCGCTGAGCGGTCTTCGGTTGCATAAAAACTAGCGGGTCTCGCGGTGCAGGGTGTGCCGCTTCAGGAAGGGATTATACTTCTTCTTTTCCAAACGGCCAGGGGTGTTTGGGCTTTTCTTGTTTCGAGTAGACACGTAGCGCGAAACGGGTTTTCCCTCCGCTTTCGCCTCCGTGCATTCCAAAGTGATGATGTCGCGTGCCATGGGTTCGTACCGGATTATTCCTTGTTGTCAGGAGTAAATTCCTCTTCCTCCGTATCGTCTTTTTCGTCATCGGTCAACCCGAAGAGCGAAGTGACCGACTGGCGTACCCGCTGCGCCTTGTTCTGGCGCTCGAGCTGCGACTGGCATTCCACCGTATAGCGAGTGAAAGGAATCGCCTCCAGACGTTCGTGATTGATCGGTTTGCCCGACATCTCGCAGGTGCCATAAATGCCCTGCTCAATCCGCTTGAGTGCTTCGTCGATCTCGTAGAGGGCATCCTGCTCCTGGGAGAGCAGATTCAGTGCAAAATCACGGTCGTACGCATCGCTGCCGGCATCCGCCTGATGCATTCCGAAGGCGCTGGCCTCACTACCTTCAGCCCGGGAACGCAGATTATCTTGGGCAACGCCGCTCATCGAATCGAGCATGACATCGCGGAGCATGAGGAGGCGCTTCTTCTGCGTGCGCAGGAAAGGAGCTAATTTTGCGTCCGATGCGTCCTCGTTCTTCTGGGAGGGAAGGAAATATTTCGAGACGGAAGCCGTCAAATCCTGCACGCTAGCCGCTTGCACGGGCTCATCCACCGCTGGCGCGGGCTTTTTGCCGGCAACCGCCCGGGTGGGCTGGTCCTGTATGCTGACAGCCTCGGGCTCAGGCGCAGCTTCAGCTTTGGACTTGGCGGCGGATTTTGGCTTGGGCATAAGGGGACTTGAGAGGACGGAAATTGAGGCGAACGAGCGGACGGGGTTTTGAAAAGGGGAGTAAGTAAAGGCATTTCTTCTCACGCGCAAGCCACAAAAATCGGAATTTTACGCCGGTGAGCGACGGCATTTACGCGCCCGGGAAACCGCACCGTTACGAGCTGGCACTCGAGTAGCGGCGGAGCGCATACCACCACAACAGCCGGCTCAGGCCCAGCGCCAACAGGCAGACACAAACCAGATGCAGCAGTAATGGCCCGGCCTGCGACGAAGCCCGGGCGAGCAGACGCGCCGGGACGTTCGACACCACCACTACCGGGATCACCCAGGTGAAAATCAGCTTGAACAGCCCACTGAACACCACATCCGGATAGCGCGCGATACTGACTAGATTAAAATACCCGTAGATGAGCCCCTGCGCCCGGACGATCCAGAAGCTCAACGTCGCCAAGGCGAACATGATTGCATAATGGATGAGCGCTCCAAGGCAGATGGCGAACACATAGCAGCCTGCCTGCAGCGGCGTGGGCGTGACGCCAAGCTTGCTCAAGGAGAAAACGACGAACCCCGCACCAACGCCGACGTTGATGATATTATCCAAACCAAATTGCTTGGTGGACACCGAAAATTGCGGATCGACCGGCAAGAGCAACATCAGGTCCAGCCGTCCGGTGCGGACGAGATCAGGCAGGTTGGCCAAGTTCACGTAAAAGACGGCCTGAAACACTTGGCTGATGATCTGGTGGGTGCCGATCAGCAACACCACCTCCCACTTCGACCAATCGCCGATTCGCCCGGTGTTCAGGAAAAGAACGTCCACAAAGAGGAGTTGCCCAAGGAACCAGAGCAGCTCCGTCACCAGCCAGAGCAAGAAGTTCGCTTTGAAGGACAGCTCGCGGATCAGCGAGTTGCGCAACAGCAACCTGTAGATTTGCCAGTATCTCGTCATTTCGGGAGGCTGTTGCGATCAACCACCGAACGCCTGGTAGCGCCTGACCCCGCGCCCCCACATAAGACGTCCTACCGCCCACATTACCAGCACCCAGGCTGCCTGGATCAAGAGGCCCCTGTAGAGCGCCACCCCGTTGATTTTCTCTTGGATCACCGCCACGGGAAAAAATAACTCATAGCTGAACGGCAGCCAGTCGGTCACGCCGCGGACCCAGCCGGGCAGCAGGTCGAGCGGGAAGAGGTGACCGCTCAGGAAATATTCAAACGAGTACACGATGAACACCACCGTCGAGATCTCCAGAATCCAGAACGCGAGCATTGCCACCGCGTACGTCACGAAAAACTGGAGAAACGCCGCGAGACCCAACGAAAGCGTCGCCCACGCCCAGGTGGTGCCATGCTTCGGCAAGGTCACGTCCTGATGGAAGTAACCAAAGAGCAGCAGGACGAACGGCAGCGTCAGCGCCGAGTACGTGACGCGGTAGCCGAGAAACAGGCTGATGCGGTAACCAAGGTAATCCAGCGGCTTGACGAGCAACGAGTTGATCTGCCCCTCGCGGATGTCGGCCGCGATTTGCCACTCGTCTTCCGTTGGCGTGATCAGGTTGGTCACCAGGGTGGTCAGCAAAAAATAATACACCATCGAAGCGAACCCGTATCCCCCGATGGGCTCGCGACGGGAGGCAAACATCGCTCGCCACAGAAACACCGTCCCCAGCAGTGGTACCACCTCGAAGACGGACCGCAGCAGGAAGTTCCAACGGTAGACGAGCGTGTTTTGCAGCCCGACCCCGAAGATTTTGCTGTATTTGGCGAGAACCATAGAACGCCGAAATCACCCTGCATCGCCGGATCGGTCCCGGGCTAATTCCGCCGCGAGGCATAGTGCCGCGATCATGCTTCCAGGATGCGCCTGGTTCTTTCCCGCCAGTTCGAATGCCGTGCCATGGTCCGGGCTCGTCCGGATGATGGGCAGGCCGATGGTCACGTTCACGCCCTCCTCGAACGCGTGCAGTTTCAGCGGGATCAGTCCCTGATCGTGATACATGCACAACACGCCGTCCCAGCGGCCCGCGACTGCCTGGTGGAACACCGCATCCGGCGACACCGGGCCGCCGAAGCTGACCTCCCCTGCCCGATGTAAAGCGGAAAGTGTGGCCACGGCGGGGGCGATGACCTCGATCTCTTCGCGGCCGAGGCTGCCCCCCTCCCCGGCATGAGGATTAAGGCCCGCCACCGCAATGCGCACCGGCCGCCGCAGACGACGACGCAGAAATGTGGCCAGCAGTTCGCCCACCCGGACAATCTCGTTGCTGGCGAGGCTCTGCACCGCGTCGAGCAAGGAAAGGTGCGTACTGACAAGCGAAACGGTCAACCCCCGGCCAGTGAGGGTCATGGCGAAATTTTCTGTCGCGCAACGAGCGGCAAAAAACTCCGTCTGGCCAGGAAACGGAAACCCGATCTCGTACAATCCGGCCTTGCAGACTGGTCCAGTCACCACGGCGGCGAGTTCACCGTTGATCGCGCGCCGCGCCGCTTCCTCCAGGCTGGCCCAGGAAGCCGACGCCGTTGCGGCCGTCGGGTGGCCGGGCTCGCCCGCGTCCTCAGCGCCGATGATGGCGTAGTCAAAGCTCGTGTCCAGCTGGCCGGAAGCCAGTGCGGCCCGCACGACCTCCGGTCCGATGCCGGCGGCGTCGCCGGGAGTCACCCCAATCACGGGCCGATGATGGGTGCTGAGCGCGGCAGTCATGGGAAAGCTCTAGGGGTCTCCGCGCAAGGAAGGGCCCATTCTCAACGGTGGCTCGTAACACCGACCTGCCGGCACATCGTCACCAGAGGGCACGTCGAGCAACGTGGGGCGGTGCCGATGCAGACGTGCTTGCCGAAGGGCACGAGCAAGGCGTTGATCTCGACCCAATACGCCCTCGGAAGTTTCTGCTCCAGCGCCACGGTGGTCTTTTCCGGCGTGGACGTGGCCACGTAGCCCCAGCGGTTGGTGATCCGGTGCACATGGATGTCCACGCCGATCCTCGGCTGACCGCAGGCAATCCCCAGCACGAGGTTTGCACATTTGATGCCCACACCACGGAACGCGAGCAGCTTCTCGATCTCACACGGCAGTTCGCCCCCATGCTCGGTTACGACGCGCTTGGCCAGTTCGATCATCTGCGGTGCTTTTGCCTCTCGAAACGTCGAACCATTGAGCAGAGTCGTCAGCTCCTCCACGTCGAGGCTGGCAAGGGCCTGCGGGGTGCGTGCCCTGGCGAAGAGGCGCTTGGAGATCGGCACGGTGTCCTCGTCGCGGGTGCGGATGGAGATCAGACAAGCCAGGAGCTGCTCAAAAGGCGTGTCGAAGCCTTCCTCGTATAATTCGAACAGCGCCGCCTTGCGAAAAGTCGCCACTCCTTGCCGCAGGCGTTCCATGGCCTGCTCGATGTCGAAAGCCTGCCTGGCGGCACCTCCTGCGTCCGAAGACGCATATCCAGGGAGTTCAGGGGAATCGGAATGCGCTGGTCGAGATTTGGGCATGGCCGGTGGATACGCCGCGTAGGTCTTACACGATGCGAGGGCGCGTCTGTTCCCCTACGTCGCACAACCCGGTTGTGCAAGCCGGGTGTCAGCGCCACTGAAAGCTGCCGCCCGCACACAAGCGATGCCGCCGTGTTTTCCGAATCAGATGGTATGAAACTGCCTGACCAAGCACCCCGGGACCACGGAAAAATCCTCGACCACGACGCCGGGATCGGAGAGGTCGCCGAAGGTGAAATCGAACACCGCGCGCGCGAGCTCGCCAAAATCGACGGCTTCAACAAACATCAAGTGAACGATGGCCACCGCGAACAGGCACGGAAAGAATTACTCGGGGAGGCAGATGCCGACGTTGCCAACGACGATGAAGGTGCAGCGGCCGGACTCGTCAACGAGGACGATGTCCTTGGTGAGAGCGGCGGTGCAGTAGCCCCTTTCACGAATGCGGCGGCGAGCAGTGACGAACAAAGCGACGCCGAGCAGCTCTTTGCGGAGGGTGTCGCTGAAGCAGACCATGACCGCATGACAGCTTCACGAGAACAGGAAGACCGCGACGACGCGCTGTGAATGTGTTAGCGAGAGTCAAACTCTCCGGTCAACGGCATTAGGTTGGCAACATCCTCCGGAAGATGCTTTTCAGAAAATTTTGATGAAAGCCTTTGTGCGCAGGGAAGCAATCCATTGGTTTTGACGCCGCTCGCGCTCGGAAGAAAACAGCTTCTTTTCCAGGTCCGGCCGGACTTCTTCCAAGGGCTTGGTGAAAGCGGATTTGCGCTCTGAAACTTTGAGGACGTAGTAAGCATTTCCCTGCTCGACCACCGAACTGATCTTGTTGGTATCCAGCTTGAAGGCAGCCTGGGTCAGCGTTTCGTTCAAAGTCTTGCGATCCACCCAACCCCAATCGCCGCCGGCCGAGCGGCTGCTGTCGCTGCTGTACATCTGAGCAAGCTGTTCAAACTTGGCACCCTTGGCCAGTTTCTCGCGAATCTCGTTCGCCATCGCCTTTTGCGGATCTTGCTCGCCGGGGCTCACCGTCGTACCTTTTTCCACGGCGATCATCCAGAGATGAACCTGTTCGGGCGTGGTGAACTCCTCTTTTTTGGTCGTGTATGAATTAACGAGTTTGCTCGGGGAAACGATGAAGTCGTTCGGCACGTTCTGATAACGCATGGCTTGAACGATAATTTTGTCGCGCTCGGCATCGCGGAATTTGCTCATCGTGTACCCTTGGGCCTGCAGCGTGCGGATGAATGCTTGACGGTCACCACCGAAATCTTCGCGAATGATCGTCTCAATACGGTCATCGATCATGTGCTGCGGAATCTGATACTCCTTCTTCTGGAACTCCTGGATAATGAGTTGCCGGTCGATCAGATCTTGGAGCGCGCCTTTGCGGGCCTCGCGCACTTTGTCGACGAGTTCCTGGCCAGTGAATTGGCTGCGGAGCGCACGCTCCCGGGGCCCAACGAGATCACGGACCTGCGAGAACGTGACCACGTCCCCGTTTACCTGGGCGGCGATCCCGTCGATCACCGCCGGTTCCGCGCGGGCAGCCGGGTTGGCGGCGGGCAGCAGCGTGGCAAGACCCGTCAACGTGTATAGGGCGAAGGTGGAGAAAAAACGGCGGCTTTTCATGGCAGACATCTGACGACAAAGCGCCGGGGGATAAACCCGGCTGGCTGGTAGAGCCACAGAAAACCGATCAGAGGTTTTCAATCAAGCTAAAAATTTCGCGCATCCTATGGGTAGGGTCAGGCGAAGTCAAGCGGGGGAACTTGCCGCCCGCCTGCACGTACTCCCCTCCCCGCGAGATCATCACTTTGTCGGCGCGGACCTCTAATTGATCGACTCTGACGCTGGCGCAGGCAATCTTCAAGCGCGAGAGGGTCAACAAATTCTCGGCTGGGTCCGGCAAGATGCCAAAACGGTCGCGCCAGCTCTTTTGCAGGGTGTCAACGTCTGGTGACCCGACGACGGCGGCGAGCAGGCGATAAGCCTGGACCCGCAAAGTCGAATCCTCCACGTAGGCTGCTGGCAGGTAGGCGGGCCACGGGGGGGCAGACACTTCCTCAAGCTCCGGCGACGGCACCCGGGCGGTTTGGCGCTCCTCCTCGGCCTGCGCGAAGGCGGTGACGCGCCGCAGATAGTCGGCTTCGCTGGAAGCCACGAAATCCAGGCGCAACCCTACTTCAACCCGGGCACGGACCTTTTCCCCGCGCAGTTTGGAGACCGCCTGCCGCAAGAGTTGGCAGTACAGGTCAAAACCCACGGCCGTGAGGTGTCCGCTCTGTGCCAATCCGAGGATGTTCCCTGCGCCACGAATCTCCAGGTCGCGCAGCGCAATCTTGAAGCCAGCTCCCAGTGATGAATACTGCTTGATGGCGTTGATGCGCTTGCGGGCCTCGCCTGCCGTAACGAGGTCGCGCGGCAGCATCAGGTAGGCATAGGCTTTGTGTTGCCCCCGGCCAACGCGTCCACGCAACTGGTAGAGGTCCGCGAGACCAAAACGGTCAGCCCGGTCGATAATGATTGTGTTGGCGTTGGGGATATCCAGGCCGCTCTCGATGATGGTCGTCGCAACGAGCACGTCCGTTTCACCGGTCACGAACCGATGCATCACCTGCTCCAGCTGCCCCTCCTCCATCTGGCCGTGCCCTAGGTCCACGCGCGCACGCGGGCAAAGTTGTTTGATCCTGGCACGGACTTTCTCGATGGATTCCACGCGGTTGTGCAGGAAGTAAATTTGTCCCTGCCGGTCCAATTCGCGGTCGATGGCGGTGCGGATGATGCGCTCATCATAACCGCAGATCAGTGTTTCCACGGGAAAACGGCTCGGGGGTGGCGTCTCCAGCGTGGATAAATCACGCGCCCCCGTCAGCGCCAAATACAGTGTCCGCGGAATAGGCGTTGCGGACAGTGTCAACACATCAATCGCCGGAAAATGTTCCTTGATCCGCTCCTTGTGGCGGACGCCGAAGCGTTGTTCCTCATCGACGACGAGCAAACCCAATTGTTTGAATGCCACGTCCTTGGAAACCAAACGATGGGTGCCGATCACGAGGTCCACGCTTCCATCTAACAATCCGCGAGTCACTTGCGCTTGTTCGCCAGCGGTCCGATAGCGGCTGAGCAACTCCACCCGCACCGGAAAATTTGTCATGCGCGCCTTGAAATTTTCGTAGTGCTGCTGGGCAAGCACGGTAGTCGGAACCATCATGGCAACCTGCACACCGTCATTGACAGCTTTGAAGGCCGCGCGGATCGCAACTTCCGTCTTGCCGAAGCCGACATCGCCGCAAATCAGCCGGTCCATCGGGCGAGCCGATTCCATGTCTCGTTTTGTGTCGGCAATCGCATGGACCTGATCCACCGTTTCCTTGTAAGGGAAAGCATCTTCGAACTCCTTCTGCCACACCGTGTCACGCTTGAATGCCCTGCCTTGATGCGTTTCCCGCATTGCCTGCGTCTTGAGCAGTTTGGCGGCATAATCGTAGATTGATTTTTCGGCCGCCTTCTTCGTCGCGTTCCACTTCCCGTCGCCGAGCTTGCTCAGCGCCGCGCCGCGTTTGCCGATTCCCACGTATCGCGAGACTAAAAATGCCTGATCGAGCGGTACGAAAAGCTTAGCCGCATCCGCAAATTCCAAGACCATCAGCTCCTCGGTATGCCGGATCGATTCACCATCCTGCTGTATGGTCTCGGTCCGTTCTTCAATTCCGCGGTAGCGCGCAAGACCATGCTCGAGATGCACCACCAGATTCCCTTCTTTGAGGTCTGAGTAGTTCAGTTCGGTCTTCTGCCGGGTCAAACCACGCCGATTTCTGGTGGCCGATATTTGCCCGCCGCCCTGCGTGTGGCCGTATCCGAAAAGCTCTGCCGTGGTGAGCACGGCAACTCTGGCGGCCGGATACACGAAGCTCGCGTCGCTGAGCGATTGCCGCGTAATTAGTAATTCTTTTTTGTCCGTGAAAAGATTTTTAATTCCTTCGAGGTGAGCCAATTCTGATGATTTCTTATATTGAATTGTTACTTGCCAATCTTCCTCGATCCACGAGCGCAGCTGTGCTTGCATCCGTCTTTCAGAGGTTTCACGCATCGCGGAAGATTGGGTCTTCCACGACGAATGCGCCAATGGAGATTCAAAGAACGCCTGCGCATAATCCTCGGTAGAATCAGCGTTGTCCCCGTCCGTTGCAGAGTGAATGGAAAGATCGCTGCCATCCATGGCATCCTCCACGCTGAGAACGACATCCGATTTCTTACGGTAATCTTTTAAATAGCTTCGGGTAGTCTCGGGTAGGCTCAATATCAGCGAACAATCCATCAAGGAGCGAATGGAAGTTTGTTCGTCCGCGTCAAACTCGCGAATAGATGTAATCTCGTCGTCGAACCATTCGATGCGCACGGGCTGGGCGAGTTGCCAGGAGTAAACGTCCACGATTCCCCCGCGCACAGAGTATTGGCCGCGTTCCGCTACCTGAGCAGCGTTTTCATACCCCGCCGCTTCCAATTTATTGAGAAATTGTTCTCGATCCATCTGCTCCCCAACCTTCAAGACTGCCGTAAGAGCTTCGATTTCCTTTGGTGAATACGCTTCATCGTCGAACGATTTTGCATTCAACACGATCACCCAGTTTGATGCGTTGACACTAAGGATCTGCAATACCGACAATCGCTCGGCAGAGACTTCCGGGTCTGGAATGGCGCCTTCCACCGCCGCGACTTCCAGGTGCGGGTATAACATCGCATTCGGAATCCAGGTGGATAGCTCACCGTAGAAGCGCTCCTGTTCTCGCTCGGTGCCGCAGATGACCCACAAATTCCCGGCCCCTTTGATTACATACCGCGAGATGAGCGCCACGACGAAAGGCTGCGCTGACCCCGTGACATGATCGAATCGGAACCGCGAACTTTTGCGTCCCTTTCCGATGCCTGGTGCGATGAGCTTCAAGGCAGCGGCGGCCCGCTCGAAAACGGCTGATTCATCCACTGCCGGGGAGTGATCTTTCAGTGTCATGGCTGAAGTCATGTACGTGGTGACAGTGACAGTGAAAGTGTCGAAGTGGAAAATTATCTTTCAGTGCCCAGCCACCAGGAGATTCGACGCTGGCTTCCTTACGGACGCTGTCGAAACGGTGGCCCGGATTGCTGCTCGTTGTGCGTGCTGCCTCCACGCGGTCCAACCAGATGTCGTGCGCGCACGGCGTGCGAACTCATCATTGGATGTTCAATTCACGAGTGATTCCAAAACGCTCAATCCGCTTACGCAAAGTGGCCCGGGTAACGCCTAGAATCTTCGCCGCTTTCAATTGATTGCCGCGGGTCAACTTCATCGCGGCGATGGTAAACTCGCGCTCCAACCACGGAAGGAGTTGCAGGCTGTTATCCTGGCCAGCGGCGCGGAACAACACCTCAATGGCAGCTTGGGTGTTGAAGATGGGCGCGGCCTCCCCATTCCCCGTGCCGAAACTTCCTCCGCCGTCCCGCGTGGCAGTCTCGGTGGTCGCCGTATCATTAAAAAATCTCACGTTCCCGGCGCCGACCTGCCCAAGCGGGATATCTTTGGGCAACAATACGTCCGTGGTCGCCAGCAACGACGCTCGTTGCAACGTGTTTTCCAGTTCGCGCACGTTGCCGGGCCACGGATAAGTTTCCATGACCTTCAAGGCGTCCTCGGAAAGGTGCACCCGGGGCAAATGTTTCTGGGAGGAAATCCGGGCCAGGAAATACTCGCAAAGCAGCCGGATGTCTTCCACCCGCTGGCGCAGTGGCGGGAGGTGGATGCGGACGACATTCAGCCGGTAAAATAAGTCCTCGCGGAAACGTTTGCGCGCAATTTCCTGCTCCAGATTCTTGTTGGTGGCCGCCACGATCCGCACGTCCGTGTGCAACGTGACGTTGCTGCCGAGCCGCGAAAATTCGCCTTCTTGTAACACCCGCAGAATCTTGCTTTGGACAGGCATCGGCATCTCGCCGATCTCATCAAGGAAAAGGGTGCCGCCGTTGCTCTGCTCGAACCGGCCGACGCGCTGCGTCACCGCCCCGGTGAACGAACCTTTCTCGTGCCCGAACAGCTCGCTTTCCAACAGCGTCTCGGGGATCGCCGCGCAGTTGATGGCGACGAAGAACTGCTCGCTCCGGCGGCTGTAATGATGGATCGCGCGCGCGACAAGTTCCTTGCCTGACCCACTCTCACCCGTGATCATCACCGGCGCGTCACTGTGCGAGACGCGACCGACCATCTTGAATACCTGCTGCATCGCCTCGGACTGGCCGACAATGCTGTCCTGGTGCTGGTCGACAGTGAGCTGCGGCTTGAACGCCGTGGCGTTGCGCATCTCGCTCTGCGCTTTTAAGGCGGCATCGACAACCACCTTCAGATTGAAAGGCAGCGACTCTTTACGGATGAAGTCGTAGGCCCCCAGCTTCATCGACTCAATGACCGATTGGGTCGTACCGAAGGCGCTGGTCAGCACGACCATGGCATTCGGGTCCTTCTGGCGAACCTTGGCGAGCAGTTCCAGCCCGCTGAACGGCTGCAGGTGGGTTTCGGTGATAAGCAGGTCGGCCTCGCGCGAGAAATAGAGCTTGTAAGCTTCGTCCGCCCGGGAAGCCGTGAGCACCTCCGTCGTCGGGGTCTTCAACTGGTGCGCGGCCCACTCTAGAAAATCGACTTCGGGATCAACGATGACGATGGTTTGCATGCAAAAGCCGCCGAGGAAATATCCCCGTTCCTACAGAGATCCATATCTTCGCTGACGATTACTGTAATCCCTGACCGCTTCAAGCAAATCTTCTTTGCGGAAGTCGGGCCAGAGCGTCTGGGTGAAATAGAGTTCGGCGTAGCTGGCTTGCCAGAGCAGGAAATTGGACAGGCGCATCTCGCCCGAGGTACGGATCAGCAGGTCGGGATCGGGGTAGCAGCGGGTGTAGAGATGCCGCGCCACGAGTTCCGGGTCGATCATCGCCTTGTCGATGTGCCCCGCCTCCACCTCGCGCACGATGCTCTGGATGGCGTCGATCATCTCGGTCCGCGCGCCGTAGCTCAGTGCGAGGATGAGGTTAAGTCCGGTGTTTCCGGCGGTCTGTGCGATGGATTTGTGCAACTGCTGCTGGCACGGTCCGGGCAGTTCGTGCAACCGCCCGATTGCCTGGAGGCGCACGTTTTTGTCCATCAATTCGGGTGTAGTGTCGCGGAGGAATTTTTGCAGGAGCACCATCAGCGCGGCTGTCTCCGTTTTCGGACGCTGCCAATTTTCCTGCGAGAAGGCGTAAAGCGTCAGGTACTCGACGCCGAGTTCACCGCATCCCTCGACACTCTGCCGCACGGCACTGGCCCCCTCTTCGTGTCCGAAGATGCGTGCCAGCCCTCTCTTCTTGGCCCAACGGCCGTTGCCATCCAGGATGATGGCAATGTGCCGCGGGATCGTCATCGCAGGAGACTTCATGGGGAACAAACCCCGCCGCCGGGCGGAGGTCGCGGTGCGGTCGGCTAGCTGGGGGACACGTGGATCGTCTGGTCCCGATGCGGACCCACGCTGACGATGGCAAGCTTTGCGCCCGTCAGGACTGCGATCCTTTGCAGGTAACGGCGCGCTTTGAGCGGCAGTTCCTGGAAGGTGCGCGCCTGCTCCGTGGCGCATTTCCACCCTGGCATTTCCTCGTACACGGCCTCGCACCGCGCGAAAGCCTGATGATCGGAGGGCGGTACGTCCAGGCGGAAGCCATCGAGTTCGTAAGCCACACAGATTTTAATGCTTTCGACCGAGTCCAGTCCGTCGAGGTTCGTGACCGCGAGAGAATCAATGCCGTTGACCATCGTGGCGAAATGGGTGGCCACCGCGTCGAACCAGCCGCAACGGCGGGCGCGTCCCGTGGTCGCACCAAATTCCCGGCCCATCCCGTGGAGCATGTGGGTGATCCCGCTGTCCTCGCTGGGGAAAGGCCCCTCGCCCACCCGGGTAGTGTAAGCCTTCATGACCCCCATCACCTCGTCCACGCGATGTGGCGGGACGCCAGACCCGGTGCAGGCACCGCCCGCCGTCGTGTTCGAGGATGTGACGTAAGGATAGGTGCCGTGGTCGAGGTCTAGGAATGTGCCCTGAGCGCCTTCAAAAAGAATTTTCTTTTTCGCGGCCAGCGCCTTGTGCAGGTAGACGACCGTGTTCGTGACGAAGGGGCGCAGCCGGGCTCCGGCCTCTAGATAGGCGGCCTCGATCTCTCTGAAGCGGATGGGTTTGGCACCGAAAGTCTTGAGAATCTGGTTGTTGTCGCGCACCCGCGCCTGCAACTTCGCCGAGAAAACTTCCGGTTGCATCAGGTCGGACATCCGCAGGCCAACGCGCGCTGCCTTGTCGCCGTAAGCCGGACCGATGCCGCGCTTGGTGGTACCGATTTTGTGCTTGCCCTTGAGTTGTTCGCGGCGCTCGTCGATCAAGCGATGATACGGCAGCACGAGGTGGGCACAGTCGCTGATGAACAGGTTGCCATCGACCTTGACGCCCTGCGCTCGGAGGCCGTCGATTTCGCCGAGCAGCGCGACGGGGTCGATCACCACACCGTTCCCGATGACGCACACCTTGCCGGGGCGCAGGATGCCGGAGGGGATCAGGTGCAGCACGAACTTCTTGCCGCCGTGTACGATAGTGTGACCGGCGTTGTTGCCACCCTGGCTGCGGACGACCACGTGCGAGGTGCCGGTGAGCACATCGATGATCTTGCCCTTGCCTTCGTCCCCCCACTGCGCTCCCACGAGAACGATGTTGGCCATATTCTGAATAAAAAAGCGGGAATTCCTGACGGCGAAAACGGACGCCAAGATCAGCCTGAACCGTCGTTTGGCAAGTCAATTTTCCTTCCCCGGTGCCCCCTGGCACAACCTGTGATGAACAAAGCACGGTTCCTGTTGTCGATGGAGGGGCGGATGTGTTTTGCTCTCATGCGCCCCCAACCAGTTCCATGCCCACGTTTAATTACCGCGCGCGCGACGCCCAGGGAAAGCTCGTCCAAGGCAGTGTCGATGCCAGCGACCGGACGGCGGCCATCCAACTCGTCGAGCAACGCCGGTGCATACCCATCAAGATCGAGGCGGTCGGTGGGCCGACCGCCTTGCTGACCGTCCCAGCAAACGGTGCCGCCCCTCGCGCCGGTGTGGCGGTGGCCCCCGTTGCATCTGTCCCGAGTACGGCGACGGTTCGCCCGGGGATCGAGCGGCTTTCACACGCCCAACGGCTCTTTTTCACCGAACAGCTTGCTTACCTGCTCACCGTCGGCATGACCCTGGACGAGGCGCTCAACATCTTGCTCAAACGACTCAAACAACCCGCATTGCAGCGGCTGACGAAGGCGCTCCACCAGTCCCTGATTGACGGCCGCAGTTTTTCGCAGGCCCTCCGGGAGTTCCCGCGGGTCTTCTCGCCGCTGTACGTCAACCTCGTCCTGGCGGGAGAGGCCAGCGGGGCGCTCACCGACATCCTGACGCGGCTGGTCAAGCATCTGTCGACCATGAAGCAACTGCGCGACCGCGTGACGCAGGCGCTCATCTACCCGGCGTTCCTGGCGCTGGCCGGATCGGGACTGATCCTGATCTTCATCACGGTCATGGTGCCCCAACTCAATACATTTTTCTCTGAAACGAACGGCGGCACGCTGCCCCTGGCGACCCGGATGCTCATTGGCGCGAACCATCTGGTAGTAGGTTACTGGTGGCTGGCGGTGTCCGTGGGTTTGCTGCTGTATGGTTTGTTCAAGACGCTGACCCGTTCACCGGCCGGGCGCATGGCGTGGGACCGGATGCGCTTGGGCATTCCCGCGCTGGGATCAGTGATGCGCTACGGCTTCTACGCTCAATTTGCCCGCACCATGGGGACGCTGCTGCAAAACGGCGTCACCCTGCTGCGAACCATGGAACTTCTGGAGGACATGTCCGGCAACACGTACCTCAAGGCGCGGATGGCGGACACGCGGGCGGCACTCGTGGACGGTTCGAGCCTGTCGGCTGCCCTGGCAAGGCAGACGATCTTTCCGCCGCTCTACCTGGACATGATGTCCGTAGGTGAGCAAACCGGCCGGTTCGCCGAAACCATGCAGATGGTCGCCGACGTTTACGAGCGCGAACTGGACCAACGGATCAAAATTGCCACGGCCATTATCCCGCCCATCATCATCGTGATGATCGCGATTGTGGTCGGCGCGGTTGTCTTCAGCATCATCAGCGCGGTTTTCGGGGTGACGAATAGCTTCCAGACGCGCACCCATGGTTGATCGCACCAAGGCATAGGGATGTCTTTGACTTGCCTCGCCAGCGTTTCTCGGCCATAGCTGCGGCGTTGTGGTTTATCGACCCATCCCACCGTGCTGTTCCGCCGCTCCAAATCTGTTGTACCGTTTCGTCGCCTGCGATGGGTCTTTCCGTGTCTTCTCCTGGCATTTGGTGCAGCGCGGCTCCACGGCCAGGAGCTGCGCGGGCAGCAGAGCCCGCTCACGGCGTGGCTCGACCTGCGCCCCACCGTGCCCGGAGCGCCGCCCCAGACCACACCCGCGTGGATCGAATCGTTGGACTTTTTGCCTGCCCAGACCGATGCGGCGAAAACGCCCCTCGCGCCTGCCTCTCCGGCGCGTGCGGAAGGGACCGGCCAAGGGGTTGACCGGACGTATTCCGTATACCGGGTCCGGCTGCAAAGTCCGGTGGCAGGCGTCAACGACCTCCAGCTGCGGGTGTTCTTCGACGATCTCGCAGGCGACGCCCGCCCGTTCGTGAGCGTTTGGAATGAACTCGGGACCGAGTTGATGCGCTCGAACCCACTCGGACAAGGGCTTGGCCTGCCTTCGTCGGAGACGCTCACCATCCCGATGAAAGGCGTGGATTACCTGGAAATCAGTTTGCCGGGCGACGGCACCCAGGTGCGGGCGCTATTCCTGAGCTGGCTGGAAAAGACGCGCGTGCTCCAGCCAGTCGATTTTCCCGCCCAGGAAGCGGTCCATGAGCCCTTTCACGTGCTGGCCAGCACGCGTCAGCAAACCAACGATAGCTATCTCTACGGGGTCGTCACAGCGAGCCTGCAGCCAGCCGAAGCCGCGGTGCTAAAACCGGCTTCCGCGCCAGCGGCCACGTTTGAATTCCAATTGGAGCATCAGCCTCTCATTGCCGTGATCAGTTACGAGGTCCTGGGAGCGGCGGCCGGGGCCGCGCCGTTGATCAGCGTCAACCAGCATTCCCAAGGCCAGTCAGAACTGTTTTTGCCCGACTTGGCCGACCCGGGTTACCGTGGCGAGCAGACCGAGGGTTCTTCGCAGATGACCTTTCGCTACACCGGTTGGGTCCGTGCGCAGAAGATGGTTCCGGCGGAAATGTTGAATGCCGGATTGAACAGGCTGACGGTGTCGCTGTCGGAAGGTTCTGGCACGGTGGCCATCCGGTCACTGCAGATCCAACTCAAATACAATTGGGAGAAGCTCGACTACAACTTGGCACCCACCCCCGCAACCTATGAATCTCATTAAACGTGTCAATCACCGGGCGTTCACACTGCTGGAGATCATGCTGGTAGTCGCCATCATCACTCTTTTGCTGAGCACGGGCTTTTATATGATCGGTGGCCAATTCCAAGTAGGCGTTGATGCAAAGTTGAATGCGGATTTCACCTCGTTCGATGGCGCTCTGAAAACTTACGAGATGATGAATGGATTTCTGCCGTCCACTGAACAAGGTTTACAGGCATTAGTGACACAGCCGCAGACCGACCCGAAGCCCTCCAAGTGGTATAATCTGATGTCCAAGCTACCCAAGGACCCTTGGCAGCGTGATTACGTTTATGTATGCCCTGGGAAGCGTAATCCCCAAGGATTTGACATTTATTCCAAAGGCAAAGATGGCATTGCTGATACCGCTGACGACCGCGGGAACTGGGAAACCAAGTAAGGCTCTGCTCCACGGAGGCAGATCAATCTTGGCCACTTAGGGGCTGATCCTTGCGTCATTGCTTAGCAGTGGCTCGGTAAACTGTCCAAAAGTGCGAAACTTACGGTAGCGCGCAGACAGTAATTGCTTGAACGGCGTTTGCCTGAGTTCCTGTAGTTCGTGAAGCACCGCCGACCCAAGGTTGTGCGCCATGGCATCGTGATCGTGGTGCGCGCCCCCGACTGGTTCTGGGATGACGCCATCGACCAGACCACGCGCCTTCAGCTCGCTGGCGTTGAGCTTGAGTGCCTCGGCGGCGGCGGCGCGATGAGCACCGTTCTTCCAAAGGATCGCCGCCGCACCTTCCGGGCTGATCACCGAGTAGTAAGCGTTCTGTAACATCAGGACCCGGTCGGCCACCCCGATCCCCAGCGCACCGCCGGAACCGCCTTCTCCGATGACCACCGCGACGATGGGCGTGCGCAGGAGCATCATTTCCCGCAGATTCACCGCGATGGCCTCGGCGATGTGCCGTTCCTCCGCCCCGACACCGGGATAAGCGCCCGGCGTATCGATCAGCGCGACCACCGGCAGGCCGAATTTCTCTGCCAGCCGCATGATGCGCAGGGCCTTGCGGTATCCCTCGGGATGCGCGCTGCCAAAATTGCGCCGGATGTTCTCTTTCGTGTCGCGCCCTTTCTGGTGGGCGACGACGGCGCAACGGATGCCGCTCAGGGTGACGAAGCCGCCCGGCATGGCAGCATCCTCACCGAAAAGCCGGTCGCCGTGTAGCTCCACGAAGTCAGTAAAGCAGAGCCGCAGGTAATCCAGCGCGTACGGCCGTTGGGGATGACGGGCAATCTGGACACGCTGCCAGGAATCCAGGTTCGCGTAAATCTGGTTTTTGGTTTTCTCGATGTGGGCTGCGATGCGGCGGACCTCCGGGTCAGAATCGATCTCCTGTCCGCGCAGATGGCGCTTGAGTTCATCGAGCTTCTTCTCCAGTTCCAAGATCGGCTTCTCGAATTCCAGGGGTGTGACGTTCATTGGATACTAGGGCGTAAAGAGAAAGGCTCGGCGCGAAAATGCAAGGCCCGCATGTGGTTGGACGATCCTGCTGGAAGCACGCGGGGCTGTGGCAGACGGTCATTTGGCGTCGATAGTCACGGGTGTGCCCACGCTGACCAGCGTGTGCATCTCCTCCGTGTCAGACGCGGCGACCCCCAGCCCGCTGCCAGCGGGTTTATCGGTGGAGGCATCCGCCGGGTAGATGGTGTAGCCTGGCTGCCCGCTCAACGTGATGGAGCGCAGACTCGCGGGAAATTCCTTCGAGCCGAAAGGCACGCGCCGACCATCCTTGAAGGCAATCTTTTCCTGCACTTTCGTGTTGATGACGGGCACTTTCTTGCCCAGTGGCCGGAAGTCCAGCAGGACGTAGGACTTGAAGAAGCGTCCGTGGTCGAGCAGCGTGAGCTTCTTCTCCTTCAAGTGCACGTCAATTGAAAAATCCACCTGCGGCACCTCCAGTTTTTGGCCGATGCGCAGCATGATGCGGTCGAGCCCGTTGGCTTGGAAGATCAACTCCGGGTTGCTCTTGGTCTTATGAGCCACACGGTCGAGCACATCGCCACGCTGCACTATATACTCGACTTTGTTCGGACCAGGGTGCCCGGAGAAGAGTTCGGCCAGATTGATGTCTCCGAGCATCGTTTCCGCTTCCTGCCGGTGCGAACTGTCGGGGTAGCGCGTCAGGAATCCGACGAGCGCCTCACGGGCCTCCGGGTACTGGAGGTCACGTTTGAGCGCCTGTGCCTTTTCAAATTCCGGGGTCGTCGGGTCAGGCGTCGGCTGGCCGGCTGGCGGGGCCGCCGCCAACTCCTGCGCGTCCAGTCGCTTTGGACGCTCGACGAGGTAGTAATAGGTGCCCGCTGCCCCGCCCGCGATGGCTCCAAGCAGGAACAGGATGACGAGAGCCTTGAGCAGATTAATCATGGCGACACCACCGCAACGAACGCGCTGATTTGCCCATGGTCTGCTAGAGCAACCCCTTGCGGCGCATCTCGCCCACGTTGCCGGCGGCCGACCCGCGCACGAGGTCCACGGTAAACTTCAAGAGGCAGACTTCCCAAGCATCGTCCACGCCGCGAATCACGGCACTGAGCGGTTCCCGCTCCTGCGCGTCGGAAACCTCCGCACAGAGGCGTTCACCGACGCTTTCGATGGAATCGTGAACCAACTGTTCGCGGATTTGCGAGCGGCGGAATTGAAAGCCGTACTTCAAGACACTGGCCATCGAACCACCGGCGGTACGCAGCCACTCGGCAAATTCCTCGGCCTTCGCACCAAAATTTTCGAGCAGAATTTTCGCGTGGTGCTCCGGCGTCAACAGCACGGGCCGCTCCGCGTGGATGGTTCCCTCCCGGATTTTGATCTCGTCGACCTGATCCATCGATTCCGTCAGGAGATGGAACCGGAAACGCGTGCTGCCAAACGTCTCAATTTGGCGCTTTGGCGCGAGCAGGACCCGGGTGTTTTCCAATGCGTACTGGAAGTCGTCGGCTGTAAACATGCGAGCCGAACCTACGGGAGAAAAACCGGCGGTGCGAACGAAAGTTCCACTCTGGAAAGACCGCTGTGGCCATCACAGCCAACCATTCGCCGCCTTGGCGGAGACACGCGGCCGATGACCGCGTGTCCAGAAGACCACCCGCTTATTTAGCGGGAGCCTTGTTCTCGATGTACTTGACCACGTCACCTACCGTGAGGAGCTTCTCAGCGTCTTCGTCTGGCACTTCCACGCCAAACTCTTCCTCGAAAGCCATGACCAGCTCGACGGTGTCGAGAGAATCGGCACCCAGATCGTCGATAAACGACGCCTGGGGAGTTACCTGCTCGGGGGTAACGCCGAGTTGTTCGACGATGATTTCCTTTACTTTTTCCTCAACGGGTTTGTCTGACATAAATGGATGAACGCAAGGGGTAGCGATAACAGGGTGTGCGACGAATGATCGCCGCTGCTTCTGTAATGAGCCGCCCCACTTTTCGCAACTATTAAATTCGGACATCTTTCCCGTGGCACCACGCCCGCGCGTCGCTTGCAGAGGCTGTGGGAAGGTGGGATGGTGCGTGGCATTCCGCAGCCCGCGCATCCGGCGTCTCGGCCCCGCCCCCTTTCTCCACCCGTTTTTTGCTGCTGCCGTCCTCCTTTGCTATGAACGAAGCCGACCTCCCGTCGATCAACCTTGATGAACTGCGCCTTGTGCCCGACTGGCTGCGGGAAGATGCCCCGAATCCCTCCAAGCAGTACGCTGGTTTTGACCGCCCGATAGAGACTGATTACCCGGATCGGCGCGGTGCCCGTCCGGGTGGTCCGGGCAGGGACCGGCGGGACACCCGCGGCAGCGGCATGGGTAGTGGGGATCGCCGTAATGATCGTGGCCGCTCCGGTCCGCCGCCGCGCGGTGGTGCGCCGCAACGTCGGGATGAACGCCCGCCCGCCCGCCAGGAGAATTATCAGCCGGTCGAGCCCGCTCCCCTTCGGGTGGAGTTCCTGCCGGATGACCGCTGCATGGCGAGCATCATCAAGCAAATTCGCTCGACGCACATGGCGTATCCGCTTTTCAGCCTCGCGCGGATGTTCCTCCAGGAACCGGCACGCCATTTCCTGCAACTCTCGCTCGTCCCCGGCACGTTGCCGGCCGGGTCGGCACTGTACCAACTAGGAGAGGATGGTCCGGTGACGTTGGACCGGACCTCGCTCGAAGCCATTGCCTTCGAGAGCATGAAGGATCGGTTCTACAAGGAGGAAACCGTCCAGAAAGATCCTCCGAAGGGTAACTTCACGAATGTCGCGCGGGACCGTCTGAGCGGTGCGTTGCTCGGACCGACCAACTACCACGGTTATCAACCCGCTCTCCGCGCGTTGTACGAAAGTCGTTACAGCCGCCGAATGTCCTTCGAGGACTACCGTCGCAACATTGAAGTTTCTAACGATCCCACGCTCGTCGAACGCTGGAAGGAGGAAGCCCGCACAGTCACGACGATCTCCACGATCACGGGTGAACCACCCACCGTGTTCCCCTCGAACGCGGAAACCCGGGTTCACTTCCGGCAGCATCATCTCGAATCCTTGTTGCACAAAGGCATGAGTTTCCGGCTGCACGGTTCGGTTGCCCGCCGTTTGCCCGAGCCCGGAATCATGCAAGCGATCCGCGAGGCGCACGAACGCGAGGTGCGTTATCCCGCGCAGTTTGTCCAGTTGCTGCGGCAAGGGCTGCAAAATGCCGGGCTGCACATCTTCAAGCACCGCAAGCGCATCGTTTATGTCGCTGCCACTCGGCCGACGCCGTTCATTCCTGCGAGCGGCGCTGTCACCGAGAACGTTTCTCTCATCCTCGCAACAATCTCGGAGTCGCCTTTGTGCACGCGTAAGTTTCTTGCAGAGCGCGTGCTGAACAAAAAGCTTCAAGGCAGCCGTCCGCAACGGGTGGCAGCGGCTCCGGGCGAGCAGGCCGTCAATACGTCAGAAACTGCGACATCTTCAGAAACAGCGGCACTCTCAGAAGAAACGGTGCAGCAGACAGCGGCATCTGAAGCCGTTACCGTCCTCCCGGAGATTGCAGCCCACCCGGCAGATATCGAGCAAGGGATCGACACGGCCCAGCCGACGCAGAGTCCCCCGGTCCCGCAGACTGTTCCTTCGGAGGTGATGCCACCACGCGTCGAGGACGAACTATCACGTGCCAAAACCGCCTTGGCGGCAGACCTGAGGTTTCTCGTGCAGGCGGGTCACATCATCGAGTTCCACAATGCCACGTTCGATTTACCGCTGCTTCCGAAGCCAAAAGAGGAATCCGTAAAAAATAATTCGACGGCCCGCGTCACACCGGCAGATGATATTATGAGCATCGGTGCGGACCCGGCTTCGGCCCGGGAAACGGACGCCATTTTGGATGGTCCGCCTGTAGCCGCAGATACGATTGAGGAAGCTGCCATCGTTCCGAAAACGGCATCCTTTGAACGCGGAACCGTTCTGGAAAAACTACCCACACCACCGGCGGGTAATGCCGAGACGAGCCTCGTCGCGCCGCCCGAGGAAATTGACGCCTCTGCGGCCGATGAGTCCGAAGAAGACGTGGTTCCGCAGCCGGAGTCTTCCGAGGACCGTCTCCCCGAAGAACACGCTTGATCGATTTGTCCGGCGTTCGAAGCGCAGGACGTTCCGGATTTTTGACCTGAATTTCATGCATCGAACCTGTCAATTTGTTGCTGCGACGGTGATCGAGGCGGGGATTGACCGCGTGTATGCCTTCCACGAGAACCCGCACAACATCCACGAGATTTCTCCCGGGTGGCAGCGCGTGCAGGTGATCCACGCGGGCCAGGAAGCTAGAGCAGGAGAGAGTTTCCAAATCAAAATCCGCTTTTTTGACATTCTGCCCATGGATTGGCAGGGCGTATGGCGCGAGGCGAGTCGCCCCTCCCTCCTCGGCGACGAAATGCTCAGCGGCCCGTTCGCTTCTTGGCACCACGAGCATCGTTTCGAGTCGCTTGGTCCGGCGCGGACCAAGATGACGGACCGGGTGGAATACCAATTTTTCGGTGGCCTGATCGGCAAGCTTTTCGGCGAAACGCTCGGCCGCCTCCAGTTCCACCTGATGTTTGCCGACCGGCACGCACGCACGCGCAGGCGCTTGCGCGAACAGAGTTAAGCGGAGACGGTGTGCCAACACGGAACGGCTCCGCTCGATCACAACAAACGGTTTCAGCATTTTTCTATCGTATGCAACTCGGAATGATTGGCTTGGGCCGGATGGGGTCGAACATGGTTCGCCGCCTCATGAAGAACCAGCATGAATGCGTCGTGTTCGACTTCAACAAAGATAGCGTTGCTGCGTTGGAGAGAGAGGGGGCGACCGGAGCGGGTTCGCTCGAGGACTTGGTGCAGAAGCTACAGACTCCCCGGGCCGTCTGGATCATGGTGCCCGCCGGGCAGCCCACCGAAGACACGGTGTTGGCACTGGAAAAATTGCTCGCGCATGGGGATGCGATCATCGACGGAGGCAACTCCTTCTATAAGGACGACGTGCGGCGCTCAGCGATGCTCAAGGAGAAAGGCATCAACTATCTCGACTGCGGCACGAGCGGCGGCATCTGGGGTGTCGAACGAGGTTATTGCTTGATGATCGGTGGGGACGCGGACGCGGTAAAGAGGCTGGAACCAATCTTCCAGACCCTCGCTCCCGGTGTCGGAGACATCCCGAAAACCCCGGGGCGTGACGACACGAAGAGTACGGCGGAACAAGGTTACCTCTACTGTGGTCCATCTGGTGCGGGACATTTCGTTAAAATGGTCCATAACGGAATTGAGTATGGTCTGATGCAGGCATACGCCGAAGGCTTCGACATCATGCGCGGGGCGAACGGCGAGGAACTCAAAGGCGGCCTTCGCTACGATCTCGCGCTGCCTGAAATCGCCGAGCTTTGGCGCCGTGGCAGTGTCGTGTCCTCCTGGCTGCTCGACCTGAGTGCTTCGGCGCTGGCAACGAGCCCAGAGCTTTCAGAGTACAGTGGATGGGTGGAAGATTCCGGCGAAGGACGCTGGACAATCCAGGCGGCTCTGGAGGAAGGAGTCCCGGCGGATGTGCTCACAACGGCGCTTTTCACCCGGTTCCGTTCTCGACAGGAACACACTTTCGCTGAAAAAATGCTATCGGCGATGCGGAAAGGCTTCGGCGGGCATGTTGAACGCCCCGTCGAACAGAAGGTAAAGAAAGGTCTGTAGAATCGTTGCAAATGAACTTTCGTGTCGAATCGCGTCCGTTCGCTGGCAGTACCGATTTTATGCGGCCCCTTCTTATCGGCCAGCGTTTCGACCGATAGTTACACCAACGGGCAGTCGGCCTTGCGATGAGTTCCAAGTCGGGCTTGTCTACTTACATTCAAGTGATTCCTATCACAAATGCCTGAGGAATCCCGCACGCATTGGAAGAAGCTCTTGGCACCGGGCGCGGCCACCAGTTCTGCCCGCGCCTCTTGGGAGTGGCTGAAGCGGGCAGTCACAAATTTCTCCGCCATCAATGGAACGGTGTGGTCGGCGTCCTTCGCGTACTACGCGTTCTTTGCGCTGGTTCCGCTGCTGCTTCTGTTGGTCACGATCGTCACCGGCATTCAGGCGCACCTCCACGGTGAGATCAAGGCGCAGGAGGATGCCCGCGCCTACATTCTGGCCAATATCCCGCTCGGTGATGACGGCCGACGCATGGTTGCCTCGACGTTGCAGGGCGTGATGCAATCCAGAGGTAAAATTGGTTTTGTGGCCGTGCTTGGTCTGCTCTGGAGTTCCCTCGGTTTTTTTCAGTCGCTCGTTTCAGCCATCAACCAGGCGTGGAGCCAAGACCCGTTGAATTGGTGGAAGCTGCCGCTCCAGAACGCAAAGATGCTGGGTATCCTTCTGAGCGCCTTGCTGTTGGGCAACATCCTGCCCGCGATCCTGCAAACTGTGAACGAGTTCCGGCCTCTAGAGGCCATCTTCATTTCGCCGGTATTGAGCATGGTCGGTGCACTTGTGCCATCTGCCGTTCTGTTCTACGGTTTTTTGCTCTTCTACAAGCTCGCGCCGCGTCGGCGCAGCAACGTGACTTTTCGAGAGGTCTTGGTGCCTGCGCTACTCGTCACAGCCCTGCTGCAGATCTGCCAGCGATTGCTCACGCTTTACACGACCAACATCACGAACTTCAATGCCGTTTACGGAGCGTTCGGCGGGATCATCGCCATGCTTCTCTGGATTTATCTTTCCGGCATGGTGATCGTGTTCGGCGGATGCCTTTGTGCCGCCCGGCGCGTCATCGCACCGCCCACGCTCAAAACGGCCGACGGCACGCCACGCGAGGGTATCGTCTCGGCCGCCTGATTCCAGGCTGATCGCCGACAGGGGGATCAGGCGTCCAATCGGGCGCAGTAAACCTGGGTGTCGTAGTCGAGTGAAACCGTTCCCTTGCTTTGGTGACGCTGAAAGATGGCGTGCAATTTCTCCAGCATCGGACGGTGTGATGGATGCCCCGGCTCCGGCGCGTAAGATGAGGAAAGTAAACGGCCTTCCAGGCCATCGTAGTCCAGTGCCTGTCGGTTGGCCAAACTTGTCAGTTCCACCGAATCGTTGCCCACGAACCGGCGCACTTGGGCCAGGTCAAGGTCATGATGCCGGACTGCAAGATAATCCGTACCGAACTCTTGCAACAGAGCTTCGTACTCTCGGAGAAACGGTGTACGGTCGAGTTGCCGGTCGTTCCAGATCAGCACTAGCCAGCCGCCGGGCGCGAGGATGCGGGCAAACTCTGCTCGCGTGCGTTCCCGGTCGAACCAGTGGAAGGCTTGCGCCGAGGTAATCAGTGTGACGGAAGCGGTTGGCAACGTGGTGTGCTCGGCGGTTCCACCGACGCTCCGAAAAAGTGGAAACCCTGCCAGGAATTCCTCCGCCGCCGCCCGCATCTTCTCGTTCGGCTCAACCGCATACACCGTATTGCCGTTGGCAAGCAGTTGCCGGGTGAAAATGCCTGTTCCGGAACCCACGTCTGCTACGGTGGTTTCCGGCGTCAACCCGCACTGCCCACGCAAAACCTGGAGCACGCCCGGGGGATAATCCGGACGGTATTTGACGTATTTTTCCACCCGGATGGAAAACCTCTTCGTGGCATCAGGAATCATGGGAAAGCGCTTGGGTGGCTAAAAGGAGAGCGGATTGCCCATTTCTTCGAGTGCTTGCCGGTCTTGCAGGTATTGATCGGCGAGCGTTTCGAGACCATGCTTTGCCTTGAACTCGACGAGAAAATCGTTGACCCGGGTGCGCAGTCCATCGTTCCGCTTGCGGATGCCTATCGCCCAGTTTTCCGTTTGGAGCGGCTTGAAGATCGCCCGGGTGGTCGTGGGATTACGCTTCTGAAGCTGGTAGACAGACATCTGGTCGTAGATAAACGCGTCTGCCTTGCCCTGAATGACCTCCAGGACGCACGCTGCCTCGTCCCCGACCTGAATCACCCGCGCTTGCGCCAGATGGTTGCGCGCGTAATCCGCCCCGGTCGTGCCGTTCTTGACTACCACCCGGCGGCTTGGCCGATTCAGATCGTCGCCGGAGCGAACGTCGGTGTCCTTGCCGACGAGCAGGGAGATGCCGATGTGCATATAAGGGTCCGAAAAGTCGATGGTGCGGGCTCTTTCCTCGGTCGCGGTCATGGAAGAAACGATCAGGTCAATTTTTCCGGTCCGCAGCGCGGGAATGAGACCCTCAAACTTCGTGTTCTCAATGACCAGTTTTTTGTGGAGGTAGGCGGCAAGTGCCCGCGCCATGTCCACCCCGATTCCCGTCGGCTGGTTTTGTGCGTCGGTCATCTCGAACGGAGGCGAGGAAAGCTCCATGCCGACAACAAGTTGGTCCCCCTGTTTTTTTTCACATCCGGCAACAGACAACAAGGCCCCACAGCCGAGCAGTATCGCTGCCCGGCGAACGACTACCCGCAGTGGCTTGAAAGGATGACAGGACATCAACGGCATTGCGCGCAAGTTAGCACTCGGAACGAGGGTCCGGAAAGGTTCTTTCTCCTCGGTTCGGCGGTCACGTTCGGCCCGCTGGACTCCACCACCGCCAAGTGTTATACCGCAGGCTTTGCCATATGGATACCGACACGAAATACGCCTTGATGCCAGTCAGCGCCGTAAATGCACCGGCTCCCATGATCGATCCCTCCTCCAGTCCCTTCCGGGTGGTGGTGGACCCCCACATGCGAGCGGCTATCAAGCAGGCCCTGCTCGACCTGATCGACCATCACGACGAAGCGCTCGCCTCATATGTGACGCACGGAAAGCTCTCCCTGGAATCGTACAAGGAGTACATCGAACTTTTCGCGCGGGCACTCCGCGAAACCATGGACAGCCGTGAGGGCGTGCTTTACCTGCTCAAGTCCGCCGGGTTGGACGGCGTGTCGGCCGAAGATGTGAACTTGGCTCCCGAGTGGCGTTGGAAGTAAGTCTACGCCTGCTGATGCTGGGAGATTCAGCGCAGGCTGGCCAGGACCACCGCCGCGGCCACTGCCAGCGCGCCGCCCAGCAGTGAACGGGCGCTGGGCCGCTCGCGCTCGAACACGAAGGCGAATGGTACGACGAACAGTGGCGTGAGCGCGACAATCGGTAGCACGATGGCGCTCGGTGTGGTTGCCAGCGCCCATTGGTAGAAGCTCACGCCGATCGTGGCTCCAACCAGCGCGTTGGCGACAATCCACGGCCAGGCCGCGCGCCAGGGAGCCGGGGACTGCCGCGCACGCCGCGCGCCTCGCCGCGTAACCAAGAACGCGATGGTGACGATCAGGACGCCTCCCAGCGCGCGCTGGTAGGCGGCGGTGGCACCATCGATCTCGCCACCGGCGGCGTGGGTCAGGAAAAACGCTTTACGGCTGATCACCGCACCACCGGCCTGCCCGGCAGCGGCCATCAGGCCGAACCACAGGCCAGCACGGCGATCACCTGCCGGTCGTGGCTCCGGCCCAGCAGTCGGCGTAGTTTTCCCTTTTTCGGGCGCGACGGCGATACCGACTCCCAGCAGGATGACGGCTCCGCACAGCAGGTCCAGGCCGCTTGGGCGCGTCCCCAACCACAGCCATTCGAGGGTGGCAGCGATTGGCGAGGCGAGGCACTGCACCATCAGCGCGGTCAGCCGGGAGCCGATGCGGGGGAGCGCGGCAAAGAGCCCGATGTCCCCCACCCCAAATCCGACCACGCCACTGAGGACGTACACGGGAAAACCTTCCCCCGAAATTCCGTGTCCGAAAAGGTGAGCCCAGAGTGCCAGCAACACCGTGGCCACCCACAGCCGCGCACAGTTCGCCGCGACCACGCCCACCATGCGGCTTGTACGGTGCGCAAGGATCGCCGAGAGAGCAAAAAACACGGCGGCAACGAAGGCGGCAAACATGGAGCGGGCTCCATGCTCCGGAGGGGGCCAGGTGTCAACCCTACCGGGGAACGCACGACGCTTGCACCGGAGACCGATTCTTCGTTTTTCCCGGGGCGCGGCTTGGTGTATCCTGCAAGGTCGCCGCGATGGTTCTCAATCCTCACCAACTCCTCGAAAAGTACTTCGGCTTCCGCGAGTTCCTTGATGCGCAGGAAGAAGTCGTCAGGACAATTCTGGACGGCGACGACGCGCTGGTCGTAATGCCTACCGGCGGCGGCAAATCGCTCTGCTACCAACTTCCCGCGTTGATGCTCGACGGGATCACGATTGTAGTCAGCCCGCTTATCGCCCTCATGAAGGATCAGGTTGATGCCCTCGAAAAACGCGGCATCGCGGCGACGCTCATCAACAGCTCGCTGCCCCTGGTGGAACAACAATCGCGCATCCGTCGGCTTGCTAGTGGGGATTTCAAGCTGGTCTACATCGCGCCCGAACGGTTCCGCAGCCGGATGTTCCTCGAAGCGCTCGGACGCACAAACATCTCCTTGTTTGCCGTGGACGAAGCGCACTGCATCTCGCAGTGGGGACACGACTTCCGTCCGGACTATTTCCGGTTGGGCGAGGTGCTCAAGCAGATCGGCCGTCCGCAGGTAGCGGCCTTCACGGCCACGGCGACCCCGGAAGTCCGGGCCGACATCCTGGTCCAGCTTGGATTGGATGAACCCAGGGAGTTCGTCGCCGGGTTTGCCCGGCCCAACCTCCGCCTCAGCGTGCATCAGGTCGATAAGGAATTGGCCAAGTACGAGCGGCTAACCGCCTTGGTCGAGGAGCATAAGACGGGCATCATCTACTGCGCCACACGGAAACGAGTGGAGGCCGTGCACACGGCGTTGGTTGCGCGGCGGATCAAGGCCATCGCCTACCATGGCGGCCTCAGCGACTCGGAGCGCGAACTCGCCCAGAACCAGTTCATCAGCCGCAAATACGATGTTGCCGTCGCTACCAACGCCTTCGGTATGGGTATTGACCGGGCGGACATCCGCTTCGTCGCGCACTTCGAGGTGCCGGGCAGCGTGGAAGCCTATTACCAGGAGGCCGGACGCGCTGGCCGCGACGGCGAGCCGGCCGTGTGCGAACTGTATTTCAACTACGCAGATACCCGCGTCCAAGAGTTCTTCATCGAAGGCAGCAACCCCAGCCGCCCGGTGATCCAGGAGATCTATCAGGTGCTGCGCAACGCCGCGAACGGCGAAGGCGAGGTGATGATGCCCATTCGCGATATTGCCGAGCGGTTGACGGCCGAGGGTGGCACGGGCAACGACATGGCTGTCAGCGCCGCGCTCAGCGTGCTGCACCGCGCGGATTACATCGAGCGCTTCGATCTGCCCGGCGAGCGGGTCCGGGGCACCCGGGTGCTGCACCCGAAAATCCGCCCGCAGGAGCTAGAGCTGGACTGGGACGCCTTGCGCGAGAAAGAACGGCGCGACCGCGCGAAGCTTAAGTCAATCATCGATTTCGTCTATGCGCGGATGTGCCGGCAAGAGGCCATCCTGCGCTACTTCGGCGAGAAGGAGCCGGAGCGTTGCGGCAACTGCGACATCTGTTCCGACCACGCACATGCCAACCGACGGGGCGGCTCCGAGACAGAAATGCTCGTGGTACGCAAAGCGCTTAGCGGGGTGGCACGCATGAGCCAGCGCCAGGGGCGCGCTTGGAAGGGCCGTTATGGACGCGGACGCATCGTGCAGGCTCTGCTTGGCAGCCGGACGCGGGCAGTCCTGGACGCGCGGCTCGACCAACTCTCTACCTACGGACTGCTCAAGGATGAAGGAATTAGTTACCTCAACGAGTTGTTCCGCGAACTCGAATCCACCGGGCTCATCGTGCAAAGCAGGCATGTCGGCTTCAACGGCAAGGAATACCAGACGGTAACGCTCACGGAGGCAGGCGACCAGGTGATGCGCGGTGGGGCTTCCTGCGAACTTGCCTGGCCGGAACGAAGCGGTCCGCGGCCGAAGACGCTGGCCGCCCGTGCGCCAGAAGAGGATAACTACGATCTCGACCCCGGGCTAGTTCAATCCCTCAAACGGAAGCGCGAGGAACTGGCCAAGGCAGCCGGGAACATCCCCCGCTATTACATCTTCTCCGACGAAACGCTCGGTTTGTTTGCCCGTCTAAAACCACGCAACATGGACGCCGGAAAAAGGATCAAAGGCGTCGGCGAAGCCAAGGCCGAGAAATACCTCGCCCAATTTCTGGAAGTCATTGCCCTCCATGATGACGAGGGCTTGTAAAATGCAGAACCGCGTTCCCCAGATACGGGCAACGCGGTCTGAACGGAGAAAGCAAGGCCGCTAAAAACTACTTCCAGGCCGCCTGCGTGTTGGTGACAGCCGTGGCAGCAACAGCCGTGTTGATGCCTGGACCTTCGTCCGTCAACTCCCTCACCACCACGCCAGGGGTGATCTCGTTGATGCGCATGATGATCGGCGTCAGATCGTTGAGGTGCTTGAGGGCCAGATCGGCTACGGCCTGATCATGATACGCAAGGCCGGTGGTGTGCAGCATAGTGTAGCTGATCGAAGACAGGTTGAGCGCTGTGTAATCGTCGCGCAACATGCGAGAAACCGGGTCCTTGCGCACCTTGTCGTAAAGACCGGCGGCAAACCCGAACGCTTGTGTCAGCCCCTGCTTGATCGTGGCCATCACCTCGGAGCCAAGTCGAGCCACTTGCCCTTCGAGATCTGCCACGTGGTGAGTCAGCGTGCTTTTGAGCTTACCGACCAAGTCGTAACTCTCCGGGTCATTTTTGATGTTCTGATCTTCGTACTGATGACTGACAGCTTCCAGGATGTGCTGCTGGAGAGACAGCATGTCGTTCACGTAAGTCTTGAGTGTCGCGGTGTTGGTTTCAGTCTCGTTTGCCATGGTCTCAATAGGGATTGTTACTCTACAGGCTGTGTTCGTGCAGTTTGCGCGGCCTGGATGTGCAAACACCCTTTTTGACTCAACTGAAACGACTTTCCCGGGTCTCACTGGCCACCGGAGGGAACGCTTCCGCCGGCAGCCAGCGGCGCAGGACCCGCTCCAGTTCATCCTGCTTGACTGGCTTGCTCAAATAGTCGTCCATGCCGGCGGCCAAGCAACCCTCGCGGTCACCCTCCAGCGCATTGGCCGTCATGGCGACGATGGTTACCTTGGCGACATTGCCGGGCCGGGTCCGGATGATGCGCGTCGCCTCGTAGCCGTCCATCTCGGGCATCTGGCAATCCATGAACACGAGCCGGTAGGGGATGCGGGATAAAGCGTCGATCACCTCTTTGCCGTTCGCCACGGCATCCGCACGGAAGCCGAGGTTCAAGAGCTGCCGCAAAGCCACTTTCTGGTTGACCATGTTATCCTCGGCCACCAACACCCGGCAGGCCGAGAGGCGTGGTGCGGCGACGGGCCGCATCATCAAGCGGCTCAACTCCGAAGTCGTTTTAAAAGTCTGTTTACGCGCCGGATTGACTCCCAGCCTGGGCTTGGCTTGGGTGGCCCCGGCATCCATGATGGCGTCGAAGAGTGCGGACTGCTTGACCGGCTTGGTGATGTAGCCGCTGATGCCAGCCTCCGTCCACGAACTCGAACTTCCGCGGCGGCCGACCGTGTGCATGATGATGAGCTGCGTCGCCGAAAGCGCCGGGTCCGCCTTGATTTCCTCGGTGAGAGCAAAACCGCTCATGCCGGGCATCTGCATGTCGAGCAGTGCAACCTGAAACGGGTTCCCGGCCGCGCGGGCGGCGCGGAGCACCTGGAGGGCTTCTCGCCCGCCTGAAGTCTTTTCGTGGAGAATGTTCCAGGAATCGAGCATCGTGCCGATGGCCACCGCGCAGGCTGTGTTGTCATCGACGATCAACACGCGCAACCCTTGAGGGGCCACGCGTGGCGGACGGCTCACCGGGTTACGTTGCTTCTGGAACCGGGCGGTGAACCAGAAAGTTGACCCGGCATCCACCGTGCTCCGGACCCCGATCTGGCCGTCCATCCGCTCGACCAACCCGCGCGAGATAGCCAGCCCGAGGCCAGTGCCGCCGTATTTCCGGGTGGTAGAACCGTCCGCCTGCGAGAAAGGCTGGAAGATCCTGGCTTGCGCTTCCGCGGGCAAACCGATGCCCGTATCCACGATCTCGAACAACAGTCTGGCCTCGTCATTGCTCACTTTCTCGGTCCGAACGTGCAGGGCCACCTCCCCTTTCTCGGTGAATTTGATGGAGTTCGAGAGCAGGTTGAGCAGCACCTGCCGCAGCCGTCCGGCATCGCCGCAAAGGTCGAGCGGCACTTCCGGGGTCACGAGGCTGATGAGTTCGAGCCCTTTGCTCTGGGCGCGCTCGGCGAGGATTTCGATGGTGCTTTCGACGGTCTGACGGATGTCGAAGTCGAGCATCTCGAAGGTGAGCTTGCCTGCCTCGATCTTCGAGAAATCCAGAATGTCGTTGATGATCGTCAACAGCGAGTCCGCGCAGGTCTGGACCGTAACGGCAAATTCGCGCTGTTCCACGCTGAGCTTGCTGTCTACCAAGAGGCCGGACATGCCGATGATCCCGTTCATAGGCGTGCGAATTTCGTGGCTCATGTTCGCCAGGAACTCGCTCTTGGCACGGGCGGAACTGACGGCGATGTCCCGGGCGCTCGCCAATTCGTTCTCGACGCGGCGCCGGGCGCGCAGCTCCCGGAAAATCAACAGATGCACGGTGCCAAGCAGCAGGGAGAGCAAGCCCGCCAGCGCAACCGAGATGAAGATGGCGGTTCGAAAGGTAAGCCGACGGCTGGATTCGAGGTCCCGGACAAACTGCCACTGGCGGCCGATCATGGCTTCCGTGGCCTTGGCAACCACCGCCATGGCATCGCGTCCCCGCGAATTCAGGCGCGTCGGCTCCAGCGCCGCCGCGCCGAGCCGTTGCCGGTCGCCGACATAGCCGCGCGCCACGTTTACCTTCTCTTGGACGGCATCGCGGAGGGTTTGGAACTGGGTTTGCGAAACCGGGTCACTGCCAACCAGATTGCCTAGTTGATCCAGTATCGGCGTGGATTGTTGTTCGTCGCGCTGAAAAGCGCTCAGGAACAAGCGGTCGCCGGTGATGCAAAACCCTCGCTGGTTGGATTCCAGATCCTTGATGGTGCCTGCAACCTGATGGACCTGATCAAGGACGACGTATGCATGCTCGATCAACGCGTCGTCCGCGAGGAACTTGTCAACGGCGTGATAGAAACCGTAGCCCATGACGAGGGCCAGGAAAGCAGCGGAGACGAAACCGAGGGAAAGTTTACGTTCGATGGAGCCCAGCATGGCAAGCGTTTTGTTAGCTACAATCGTGCCGTTGGCGCGGGTGGTAGGGGCGAGCGTTGGACAAAGGGCGGGCTCCGCGTTTGCACCCCTTGGTTCCCTGTGTCAGGAGTAAAGCCCGACAAGCGAAAACGAGGATTGCCGTGTTGAGCATCGCCGCATGCCTGCCGAAGCCAAACAAATCTTGCTCGCCGACGACGAGGAACATTCCCGGCGAATCGTCTCTCATTACCTGACAAACTGGGGCTACTCAGTCGTCGAGGCACGGGACGGCCTCGAAGCCGCGTCCGTGCTCGGAGCCGTGGACGCGCCACCCATGGCCCTCGTGGACTGGATGATGCCGGGAATGGATGGCATCCAGCTTTGCCAGTACATCCGCCAACTCCAGGGGCGGCCTTACACCTACCTCATCCTGCTGACCGCCAAAGCGGACAAAGGAGAGGTGGCGACCGGCCTTGAAGCCGGGGCTGACGACTACGTGACGAAACCTTGCGATTTGGCGGAGTTGCGCGCCCGGCTCAAAGTTGGCGAGCGGATGCTCCACCTGGAACGGACCCTGGCCCGGCAGGTGGATACCTTGCGTGAGACGCTCGAACACGTGCGGCAACTCAAGGAGTTGATTCCCATCTGTGCCTGGTGCAAGCGGGTCCGCGACGACGAAGACTATTGGCACAGCATCGAGGAATATCTCCACGCAGAAACCGGGACGGATTTCACGCATGGCATTTGCCCACATTGCCTGGAAACCATGCGGGCAAAAATCCCGGGCTGACTTGGCGGCTAGCGCGCTCGGGAATCGGCCGGGTCCAGTTGCGTGCGCGTGGATTTACCGCTTTGTTCAGGCCAATGATGGCTGACGTTCCCGACCTTTCGATTGAGCACCGTATTGGCGGGGTGCTGATCCCTCTCTTCGCGCTGCGTTCCGCCGACGATCAAGGCATTGGTGACGTAGGCCTGCTGCGCCGGTTCATACGTTGGGCGGCCAACGCGGGTTTTGCGGTGGTCCAGCTTCTGCCCATCAATGAAACGGGCGGCGACAACAGCCCGTATAACGCCATCAGTTCCATGGCGCTCGATCCGACGACCCTGGAACTCACTCCGGCTGCCCTCCCGGATTTATCGGAGGCGGATTACCGCCGAGCTTTAGCTGAAACTGACCTCGCAGAGATGCGGTCCGGCCCCGTCCAGTATACGCGGGTAAAACGGCTGAAGCTTCGTCTGCTCCAAGGCGCTTTCGAGCGGTTCCTCGACCGCTCGGACGGGGATGCCCTGCGCCGGAGCGAATTCGAGTCGTTCCAAACGCGGAACGCCACCTGGTTGGAGACCTACACACTCTTTCGTGCTCTCATGGATGAGAACGGTGCGACGGAATGCTGGGATCGCTGGCCCGAGACACAACAAACGGCGGCAAAGGCGAGAAGTTGGATGGCGGCTTTGTCCGAGGGACCCCGTGCCACACTCCAGAAAAGAATGCGGTTCTACGCCTACGTGCAGTGGACGGCTTACCGGCAGTGGGAAGAACTCAAGGATTACGCAGGCAAGCAAGGGGTCGCGCTGATGGGCGACATCCCCCTCGGCGTGAGTTTCTACAGCGCGGACTACTACGGTTCGCCAGAAGTCTTCGAGGTGGGATGGTCAGGCGGGGCTCCCCCCGAGCCGTACTTCAAGGATGACGCCTTCACCCAGAAATGGGGACAAAATTGGGGAATCCCCGTCTACAATTGGGCGCGGATGCAGCAGGACGATTACGCTTGGTGGCGCCAACGGATTGGCGGCGTGCGGAACCTTTTCCACGTCTTTCGCATCGACCATATCCTCGGCTTCTACCGCATCTACAGCTTCCCGTGGCGTCCCGAGCGCAATGCGGAGTTTCTGCCACTCTCCATGGAGGAAGCCTGGGAACGGGCGGGGCACCGGCTGCCACAGTTCAAGCCGCAGGCGGACGATACCCCGGAAAGTTGTGAGGCGAATCGCGCGCAGGGGGATGCACTGCTGCGCGTGGTGCTCGACGCCGCGGGCGAGACACGGCTCATCGGCGAGGACCTTGGCACCGTGCCTCCCTACGTCCGGCCAAACCTGACGGCGCTCGGCATCGCGGGATTCAAGATTCCTATCTGGGAGACGAACCCGCACACGGGCGCGCTGCTATCCGGCGGCGACTATGCGCGGCTTTCCCTAGCGACCTACGGCACGCACGACCACGAACCGATCCGCGCCCTGTGGAACCGCTGGAACCGCAC
>CAXTVY010000011.1:0-3616 GCA_964247665.1 uncultured Chthoniobacterales bacterium
ATCTCGGACAACGAACTGGTCAGTTGCGTGGAAGCCTGCTGGAACAGGAAAAAATTGCACGCCAGCGTCGTGAACATGAACACCAGAAAGATGATGAGGATCAGCACCATCTTGCTGCTGGGCGGCTCGATCAGGTCGCGCGTATCGACGTTCTGATACGCTTCCGGGCAGACGCGCACCGTCGTGTCCGACTCGATCAGGTGGCGGATGCGCGGGGCGATCTCAAGCATCTTCTTGCGCAGGTATTCGGGCTGGCCCGAGTACCAGCCCGTGAAGCCCAGTCCGATGCAGGTGTAGTACACGGAGAGCCGCTCGTTCGCGTCGTCGCTCTGCTCCTTGAGCGTTTCGTCAAAGAGGTCAAAAAATTTCTCATCCCCGGCCAGTTCGTTGAAGCCGTAGGCCAGCCGGTCGTTGTTCCACTTCGCGGCGAAGGGCACCTTGCTTTCCGCGACCATGCCGTCCACGAAGAACACGAGTGGCTGCTCCATCTTCTTGAACTGCGGGTTGAGCCGCGGATCGGTCAGGGCACGGGCCTTGAGGTCCTCGAAGATCATTTTGATCTTCGAGCGCACGGTGGAGTAATCGAGGTTGCCCCCCTTGCGCCCGGCGCGGTTGAGGATGCAGATGTACTGGAACAGCGGTTCGCTGAGTTCTAAGAGGTTCATACGCGCTCGCTTAGCCTAGGAGGAAGGGAGTAAATGACCAAGGCACAAAATCCAATGATCAACACTTCCCGAGAAAACGCCTCGTTCTATTCGATGATGCGATGCTTGAAGCTCGGCACCCATTTCCATCTCCTCTGATTTGGTCGTTGGTCATTCCTTCCGTTGGTTCTCAGCCTAGCCACCAGCCCCGGTCATGTACAAGGTGATGTTATAGTCGGCATCCTCCTTGCCCGTCCAGCGGATGATGGCCTGCTTCTCCACCTTCAGCAGGTCCCACACGCGCTGGCTGTCGGCGCGCTGGAGCCGGAAGTAATGCAGATCATTGGCGGCGGGCAATTCGAGCGGCACGATGCGCTCCTCCTTGAGCCGCACGCCCCAGATGGCGCGCGTGGCCAGCGAGCGCGGCATGAGCTTGAACTTGTCGGCGTCCTCGACCAGCGCCGCGACCGCGCGCGGGTCCTCGCGCGTCTTGATCCCCAGGAAGTAGTCGTTGGGCTTGTTGAGCTGGTCGTCCGTGAACGTGGCGGAAAGGTATTGCCCGTCGTGGACGAAGGGCACCTTCATGAAACTCGGCGCAATCGATCCGCGCACGTAGCCACGGATCTTGTGCGACAGGTCCCGGAAACAGAGCACCGGATTGTTGTGGTTGTACGCCAGCACGTCGAAGTCGTCCTTGTCCGGGTAGAGGGCGGTCAACTCGGAGTACATCTCGCGCAGCTCCATGTAGAAACCGAAGGGCGAGAGCGAGCCCGCCGCGATGAGCGAGGGCAGCCGGCCGGCGAATTTGTTGAGCGTGCGCAGCCGCAAAATCTGCTCAAACTGCATCCCGCGTAGTGTCTCGATGCTGAAGCCGCCGCGTGCCACCTGCACGACGAGTTCCTTGCGGCTCGCCTCGATCTGCGCGCTCAGGTCACGCACGATCTCGCGCAAGACCGGTGAGGCGTTGAGCACCAGGGCAGGTGCCACGAAATCGGGGTCGATCTGCGGCATGGAGCTTTCCTCGGTGGTCGAGCGCGTGACGCGGAAGAGCGGCAGCACTTCGAGGTTGGAGCGGTCCTCGTGTTCGAGCAAGATGCGCGCGTTGAGGCGGCGCACGAGCAGCGGTTTGGGGTTCTCGCCGGTGTTCTCATCCGGGCATTCCACTTCCTGCACCTTGTAGATGAGCTTGGCGCGCGAATCACCGCCCTGGCCGTTAAGGCTGTTGGCACGGCCGTCGATCCAGAGCGGCACGCCCAGGTACACGGTAAATCCGCCGGTAGCGCTGGCGAACGCCTGCTTGATGTCGATGGTCGGCAGTTCGGAGTTCTCGGGGAAGTTGACCTCCAGCCCGCTGGGCATGACGGCGCGCAGGCGGGTGAACTGGATGCGGAAGGCGCGCAGGTCGTCGGCGGAGAGGTGGCCGTCAACGATGCCGTAGGGGTACGACCACGTTAGCGAGCGTTCGCGCCCCGCGAGGTCGAACAGGCTTTTCTGCATCCGTTGCAGATGGTGAGGCTGGAGAAATAACCCTTCCTCCCAGTGGATTTGCAAAGGCATAAGGGAAAGGCGGAAGACGGAGAGCGGAAGGCGGAAGGACGGAACAGCAGGAACAATGCAAAATCTCTGGAGGCAGGAAAAGCGGAAAGGCAGCGCATTGCCCTGCAACAGCACCTCGTTTCTGCTTTTTTCCGTCCTTCTTGCCTTCTGCCTTCTGCCTTTCTGTTTACAGGTTGGGGGTGTTGGAGGTACCGCGCATGAGCCCTTCGGCGTAACGGGCGACGCATTCGACCATCTCGGCCTCCACGGCGTCCTCGTTGAGGTCTTTGGCGAGCTGGACGTACTTGCGCCAGTTCTTCTGCTCGGCGTTGGCGAACATGCCCCCACCCTCGGCCGCCGCTAGGTCCTTGATCGCGTCCGGGCCGAAGCGGGCGAGGTGCCGCTGCGAAAAGGAACGGGCCGCGGGTCCGATGGAGCCCATCAACCCGGCCACGAGTTGGCGGAGGCGGTCGATGACCTGCGTGATCTGGCCGATGGACACTTCCGTGTCGCCGGAAAGATAGAGCCCGCCCGCCTTGCGCAGATCACCGGCGAAAGTCGCGTCCTTGCGGACCTGCGAGCGCGGGGCCATCGCTTTCCACAGGTTCCAGCCAAGTTGGTCCAGGGTCAGAACAAAGTCGGCCAGCGCGATCACGCGGCGGTACAGGCGCTGGAGGTCCACTTGGGCGAGCGGGTCCGTCGGGAACCGCTTGAGCAATTCCTCGGTCGGCGCGTCGGCCAGGGCGGTCGTCTGCAACTCCAGGTAGCCGGCCTGCTGGAGCTGGAGGCCGAACTCCTGGAGCTTGCGGCGCGGCAGCAGCGGGGCGATGCGGACCATCTGGGCGAGCAGTTCCTCGGGCGTCAGTTCCAGGGGGGCAGACGGCGCGCCGGTGGCAGCGGGCCGCTCCCCGCCCCCGCCCTCGCCCGTGGGGAATTGCTCAGCCAGGGCCTGGATGTATTGCGGATGCTTCTCGCGGACCACGTCCTTGAGCGAGCGCCGGATTTCGTCGTGGAGGTAGTGCTCTCGTTCGGTGGGATCAACGTCCGTGCAATCCGCCTGCAAAAAGCGTAACTGCGCCGCAGTCTGCGTCGCCCATCTGAGTTCGTCCTCGGTGAATTTAGCCATCGCGTTTCGTGCAGCTTCCTTAGCTCATTTCGGGCTGGCCACGCAAGTTCGGATGTTTTGGAAAACGTCGCCGATTTGTCAAGCAGATATCCGGTCAACGGTCGTCCGCTTCATTGCAATTTCTCCACCCGTGCCAACTCGGCGTCGAGGTCGGCGTTGAGCTTGTCGAGCGCCGGATTTTTCTCGCTGCCGTTGCCCTTGGCCAGCACCGCCAGGCGCACGCCGCCGTCGGCGGAGGTCAGGAACGGCGAGACGACGGGCGGCGGAGCCGTCAACGATTGGAAAACCGACGGGGCCGACTCCGCCGAAC
>CAXTVY010000011.1:3626-11444 GCA_964247665.1 uncultured Chthoniobacterales bacterium
CCCCCCAAAAAGTATTTCGGCGGGGTGCGGGCGTCGTCCACCACGTACTGGCCGACGTTGCCGATGAGGTTGGCGAATCCGCCGATCACGTGGCTGCCCACCGGGTCGAAGAACAGGTTCTGGTCGGCGGAAGCACCAACGGCGCTCACGTCGTTGCGGTCACCGAAGCACTGGTCGTTAGGCAATTTTGCCCCCGTGACGTGCTGGGTCTGGATTCCCTTGGCCAACGCCGCCCACTGCGGTCCGCGCACCTTGGCGGCCGTTTGCCACTCGGTTGTCCAATGTTGCCCGGAGGGGCTGGCCAGCACGGCGTCCCATTGTGCCAGGGTCGGCAGCAGGCAGCCCGCCACCCGCGCGAGCCGTCCTGCCTCAATGGCGCTCAGGCCGTTCATCGGGCTGTCGGTGGCCGGCCGGCCGGCGTTGGCGTAGTATGCCGCGTTGATGCTGTCGAGCGTGATCCACGCGTTGCGCAACGAATAGTTGCCGTTCACGAACTCCCAGGACACCGGCCCCTTGACCGACGCCGCGCCCGAGAGCGGCCCCTTGCCATCCGCTTCCGCCATCTTGGCCAAGACCACGCCGAAGCGCACCGGCACCGTCGTCGCGCTCAGGTAGAACGCCGGGCCGTTGCCGCCCGGGGCCGCCACGCGGTTGAAAGGCAGTTGGAACCCGCTCTTGCCCCACTGGTAGACGACACTCTGCACATCGCCCTCGCGGCTGGCCGATTCCTTGGTCCAGAGATTGGGCGGCAGGTCGGGTTGATCGCCCGTGGCCTCGATCTTGGGCGGCATCTTCTTGAGGAAAGTGGCGACGGTCGGCTCGTCCTTGATGGGCAGGAAGCTGACGCTGTCCCTGAGCCGGGTCACGTAGCCCGTGAGGATCTCCGGTTGGTCGAGCATCGCCGGATCGTGCGTGTTGCGGCGAAGCTGCTGCAACAGGGCGGTGTAGCCGATCCACTTATCGCCGGGATTCTCCGGCAGCGGCGTCGCCGTGGGGGCGACCGTGGGCGCGGGCGTGGCCACCGCCATGGTGTCCGGGGCGGGAGTTGGGGTATCCGCGCCGGGCACCGGAGAAACGTTCGCCTGCACGTCCGTCGCGGCCGGGCCTTTCCCCGGAGTACCCGCGGACGGATCAGAGAGCAGCGAATCCGTGTTTGCGGTCCCACCCGTGCGGGGATGCGGGTCGATCAGACGGATCAACGGGGCAAGGGCCGCGATGCTCCTGACCTGCCGGCCGAGTTTGGAATCCGCCGGTTGGAACAGCACCGCGCCGCCCGCGACCACGGCCGCCAGAGTCGCGCCGATCCCGGTGAAAAGCCCCTTGTGACCGGGCGCGGGACTCCTTTCGCCACCCTCCCCGCCCGCGCCGCCGGTCCGGCGCGCCGCGGCCCCGAGACGGCGCATGTTCTTGAACGCCCCGCGCACTGCCACCAGGGCGTCGGGCCGCGCCCCCGTCTCCGGCGACATGAGCACGTTGCAGAACTCGCGCCATGCGTCGGCCTGCGGCCCGAGTTTCGTCCAGTCGTCGCCGGGCACGATGGGCCAATCGAAGTGCCGGATCGACCGGCCGCGCACCAACTGAAAGATCACCGCCCCGAGCGCGTAACAATCCCCACCCTCGCCGCCCGTGATCGCCTCACGCAGGGCCAGGTCGCCGAGCACCACCGTGGAGGCACGCACGCTCTTGCCCTCCAGGAAGATGTTCGTCGGCTTGAGATTGCCGTGCGGGCGGCCGTGGCGGTCGCGCAGTTGCTCCAGGGCCGTGAGCACGCCCGCCGTCACGTGGTGCAGCGCGGAAGGGTCCAGGGCGACCCGGCCCTGGATCAGCGAATCGACCGAGCGCTGGTAGTGCGGGCTGACGTAGAAGGCATTGTTGCCCTCGTGCCCCATTTCAAAGACCGGGGCGATCTGCTTGCAGCCCGCCAGCACGGCGGCCTGCTGGTCATTGATGGCGCGCAGGAAGCGCTCGCGGTTGCCGTCAGGGCGCGGCGGGCCGCCTGCACCGTGGCGCAGCTTGACCGCCAACGGCACGCCGTGGGTGGCGTCAGGCGGCCCGGCATGGACTTCCGCCTCGTCACTCCAGCCAATCTGGCGATGGAGACGGTATTTGTCGGCGACGAGCATCGAAGCACACCACTCTTCCCGGGCGGAAACCACGGCGGAACGGCCGCACACGGCCCGCCATTCGCTGAACGTCCCGCCCGAACGCGCCGGTTACGGGGTGGACTTGACCAGGCCCGACTTGTCCACCACGACGGTAGCCGTAGTGCTCTTGGAATTGATGGGGTAAATTTTGCGGCGCGCGTCGGAGTCGCCGGGCAGGTCGGGGAACACGCCGGGCAGGTCGGCGATCACCATGACTTCCTTTGCACCCATGTCGCTCCAGTGCTTCCAGATGGGGTCGCCCGGGGCGATGGTGTAGGTCTGCGGCGAGTTCGGGCCGAAGCGGAAGCTCTTGGCGTCAGCCTTGGTCTGAGCCGAGCCGCCCTGCCAGTATTTGGACACCGGCAAAAGTTTGAGACCCTGATTGTTAGGCCCGATGCCCACGACATCCACCAGCACGGAGGACGTGGCGACGGATGCGCTGCCCTGGAGCGTGACCGTGGACAGGTGCGAGGAACAACCGGCCAGCAAGGACAGGCCGACGGTGGTGATGGCGAAGGAGGAGAGGAGACTTCTCATAAAACAGAAATCAAGGATGCAAAGGAGACGTTGCTGTGTTTGTATCTTCCACGCGGAGTGAGATCAACTAGATAAATTACTATCCGCCGCTCCCCGGATGCGGCGAGAAATTTCCGCGATCATTACCATGCAATTTTTTACCGAGAAAGATTTGGCGGGCGAGTTCGACGACGGCTTCAAGCTGGTCGCGCTGCCGCCGGACGGCGAGAGCACCGCGCCCCGGGTGGGGCTGCGCATCTGCGTTGTGGTGCGGACCTCGCCCGATCCGGCGGCGGGCCACTTCGTGACGATCCGCGACACCCCGCAAGCCCGGGTGCTGCTGGGCTGCACGGCCGACGCAGCCGCCCGGCCGCAGGAGTGGCTCGAAATCTGGGTCCAGCACACCCGGGGTCCCGCCGGAGCGGGCTCGACGCCGTCCGGCGATCACCAGACCAACGCCGGGTGGGACGCCCGCTGGCGCGTGCTCGCGCAGACCCTCCGGCAGGGCGAGGCGGCCTCCCTGCTCGCCACGCCGCTGGAAACCGGCCATCTGCCGCCCGCCGTGCTCGACGTGGGCGCGGGGCGGTTCGCCGGGTTGCTCGACCCGGCGAGCGGCCGGCCGCTGGAAGTCTGCACCGACGACCGCCTGCTGGCGGCGGCGGGGCTGCCGGGCTACGCCACGTCCGGGCATCGTTATCTCTTTGTGCCCGGCAGCGACCCCGCGCAGACGCCTTTCATCCGCCTGCGGCCCGATGCGCCTGAAGCCGTGGACACGGCGGACCTCGCCACGCGCTTCCCGGCCACGGCCACGGCCCCGACGCTCGGGTTCGATGGCGCGTCGGTGATCGTCCGCCGTTTCGCACCGTTGAGCCTGGAGGATTTCTCCGACGTGGCGGGCGGGCGGGCCTGGAAGGGCGTCGATAATGCGCGCCACCTGTTCCACGTCCCGGGTGTGTATCACCTGCTGGAAGACGAGGACGCGATGCGCTGTGGTTCGGCGCACCTGTTCACCAGCGCGCAGGGGCGCTCGGGCCGGTTGGCCGAGGCCCTTTACCTGAAGCTCCAAACGTTCTCGCAGACGCTCCGGCTGGTTCGCGCGCACGTCCAGCAAAGCCAACTGCCCTTCCTGAACCTCACGGCGGATTCGTTCCGGGTGCGTCTGGGCACGACCGGTTTCGGGCTGCCCTTCCTGTGGACGGCACAGGCGGACCTCACCCGGCCCGGGCAGGCGTACGCGCTGCCATTGCTCAACACGGCGGTACGGTATTTCCAGGGGCTGGAACCGTTGACGGCGTCCGTGTACCGGCCCGGCTTCGTGGGCATCGCCCGGCAGGGCACGGCCAACGTGCGGATTCGCAAGGTGTTCCCTGCCACGGCGGAGGGCATCGCACTGGAAGGCACGATCCGTAGTTCGGAGCGGCTTTCCAACGATGAGAACGACCTGCTTTCCATCCACCTGCCGTTGAGCGAGGGCAAGGCGGACCTGCTCGGACACATCGACTTCACGCAGGCGCGCTCCGAGGGCGAGGCGGTGTTTCGCACGATTCCGCAGATGTTCTCCGGCGCGGTCGCGGCGGCGCTGCCGGGCATCGAGGGATCGACGTACAGCCAACTCGGTTTCGACGTGCTCTCGCCCCTGAGCACGCCTTTCGACCTGTACTCGCTGGGCGTGGTCGCCCTGCGGCTGCTGCTGGCGGGCGACGACAACCCGCTGCCGGAGGTGCTCGACCGCGCGTTCAGCCTGGCGCACGAAGCCGACAAGAGCCCGGGTGGCGGCTCGCTGGAGCAACGCATCGCCGAGGCGTTTGGCCAAGATCCGCGTTGGCAGGAAGCACTCGGCTGGCACCACGGCCTGCATTCGACGGCCGAATCGAACGCCGGGGACGCGGCCCTGCCGCCGCGCCTGTGGTGGACCTTGCTGGCGTGGCTGCTGCGCCTGTTCCCCAAGCTGCTGCCCGAGAGCTTCTGCAAGGGTTACGGCGACGCGCCGCCGCTCGCGCTGGAAACGGTATTTGACGCCCCTATCCGCGAATTGGACACACTCCTGCTGCGCTGGCGTGCGTTCCTGCTCGGCGGCTGGCGGCAGAACCAGGAAATCGCCCGGGTGATCGGCGGCATCAGTGACGGGTTCTGATTGCTGCCACCGGTCAGCGTGCTTCTCCGGGCCAGCGGACCGACGGGGTCAACGTCAGGGCGTCTTGGTTTCTGCGGCGTTCGAATCGGCAGCTTGCTTGGGTTCGGCATCGGGGTCGTCGGCCCCGTCCCATTTGTGCTCCGGCATCACCTGGTCGTACATGGGCGACTTGGGCACTTCCTCGCCCTTGCCCGTGACGCTCCGGTTTGTGACCGGCGGGGCAAATGCCCCGCGGTCCACCGCGTCGGGGGCGGAGGTCTTGTTCGCCGTGGCACCCAGGGCGCTGCCGTAACCCTTGCCCAGCCCGGCGACCGAGCTGGGATTGAGCATGTTCACCCCTTGGCCAGCCTCGGTGATCGTGTTGTCCGCCGCCTGCTTGAGCGCCTGCGCCTTGGCGATGTCGTCGCGGGCGGTGTCCAGCTTGCTCTTCACGGAATTCGCCGCGCCGACGATGCTCTTGATCACCGAGGCCGCCGCCGGGTCCACCACGTTCATGACGCATTGGAGCAGCGCGTTCCAGAACGGGAAGAACAGGTCGCAGAACAGCGTCGCCTGCAACCACGGCAGACGGCCAAGATACCATTCCATCGTCAGACACTCGTTGGAATTGCCATCCATGCGCGCCAGGTTGAGTTTGTCGGCCAATCCTGCCATGGCGTCTTCGAGCGCCTTATCCATGAGCGGCTTGACCGTGTTGGCGATCATCTCATCGACGTTCTTGGCCTCCTTGCCGATCAACTGGCCCACCCCGATGTGGTAGTCGTTGAGCCCGGGGTTTAGCGACTGCGCATCCTGGATGAATTTGACTTTCTCCGACGCCAGCGACAGGAGGCGGCTGACGATCTGCAAGCGCTCCCGCGCGGCCACATAGAGCGAATCGGCCGTGATGTCTTCGTCCGGCGAGCGCGCCAGCAGCGCCTCGTACGTCCCGTGGATGAAATCCAGGGTGATGGCGAACACCGTGCCGATGACTCCCTCGCAGAAGCTGTTGAGCTGCGGCGGTTTTACGCCGAGCGCTTCGATGAACGCCCGCACCGCCAGTGCGCCCATCTCCATCGGAATGGGCTCCTTCTTGTCCTTGGCAGGTTTGGGCACGTCGAACGCCTGGTCGAGGAAATCCGTCCCCGGCGGCGGCGTGGGCGGCGTCGGATTCTCAAAAAAGCTCTTGGCGTCGTTGGCCGCGCCCGCGGCTTTGTTGCGCGCATCCGTCACGGGATTGGCCACCGGATTGATGATGGGGTTCAGCAGGTTGGACTTATCCACCGGCTTGAGCGGGCTGTCGGGCAGGTTCGTGAAGGCCGCGTCGGTGGCCTTGGCATCCGGGTCGCCGAACCACACGGGCAGCACCGGGTTGAGCCCGTCCGCGATGGCCTGGAGCGTCATCGCATGGCAGGCGATCTCGATTTGCCGCTCCTGCTGGGCGGCCACCTTGGCGAAGAATTTGACCTTGATGTCCTGGGGCTTGAAAGCGACGCCCTGGGCGAAAGTGATCACCTGTCCGACGGGTCCCGCCGCGCTGGTCAGACCCGTTACTTTGCCCAGGTCACCGAGCAGGCCGCCGCCGGGCGCAGCCGCCGGGGCCTCCGTACTGATCTTATTCAAGAGCTCGCGGTAATCGGCCCGTGCCTGGTGCATGTCCCGCCCCGCCTGATGGGTGTTATCGTAGGTGATCGACTCTGCCAGCAGGGGTTCGACGGCATCCGCAACCTTCTGGACCAGCGCGTTGAGGTCCCCCGAGGTCGTCTGGCCGCTGCCACCCCCACTCTCGCCCGTGAGCGAGCCGAGCGTGTCCATCGCGCTGCCCAGTGCGCCCGCTGCACCGCCGGAGGCCAGCGTGGTGGGATCGGCGAGGTTGCCCTTGGAATTGTCGCGCTCCTGCAACACTGTCTGCGTGCTTTCCATGAACAGGCTCAACAGCACCGCCTCACGCAGGAGCGCGGCGCGGAACTGGATCGCGCGCGGACGCGAACCTTTGGCAATGGCGTCGTCCTGCTCGTTGTCCGTGTAGACCGGGTGCGGAAAGAAGTTGGAGTAGGACGTGTGCACGTTGCCGAAGTGGATAAACTCCAGCAGGTGATTGAGGTCGCGCTCGTTGAGCAGGTTGGGCGCGGCGGACCCACCCGTTTCAGGATCATCCGTGTCGATGTGGATCCCCCGGACAAATGTCGCGGTGCCCGTGGTCGCGGCGTTGGGGGTGTTGGTGCCGCCGGCCAACATCTGGCTGGTGGTGTCGAGCGCGGAGGTAACGTCGCTTACGCCGAACATAGTTGAAATCCTTTCAAGCCTGGTGGAGTTCGCTCAGTTTTCCCTTGGTGAGGCCGTCGTATTCGCCCGTGACCGTGAGCTGGTTTTTCGTCTGGAACGCCTTGAGCATCCCCTTGGGCATGTCGTCGTCCGAGTCCGCCGGGTCGGGCGTATAGCCGAGATTGACGAGCCGCTGCCGCACGCCGCTCGGTGAATCGGAGGGGTCGAGCCGCCCGATGGTGATCGGAATTTGTTCCTTGCCGTTCTGGAGCTTGAGCACGCCGCCGGTCGCATCGTTGGGCACATCGGTCACGATCTTGCCATCCGCGTCGGTCGTGCCGGTCTTGATCACACCGTCGATGACGAGCACGTAATCCTCGTTCGCACGCGGCTGGCCGCCCTGCTTGAGGCGCATCTGGAATTTCGCCTGCTCGCCCTTCAATTTGAACTTGTGCCGAGCCTCGTTCGGCTTGGACACCTTTTTGGGCTCTGGCTCGGGCACATAAACCTCGTCGCCTTCCTGGATCACCTCCGGCGTCTTGCGCTTGGCCTTGAGCGCCGAGTTGTTGGAGTGATTCCAGACGGTAGACCAATAGAACCCGTTGGCTTTGGCGATGTTCAGGATGCTGTCGTCCGAGCCGACAACGATGGTCTGCCCCCCGCCACCGCTACCTCCGGCGTCGGGAGAAGAGAAAAAGATTGGGTGCTTCATGCTGGCAGGTGGAAAAAGGAATGGCTCTAAAAGATTGCTCAGGCGTCTTCCCAGGCTTCCTGGTCGAG
>CAXTVY010000011.1:11454-29374 GCA_964247665.1 uncultured Chthoniobacterales bacterium
GTTCCACACCGTGGACCAGTAGAACCCGGCTGCCTTGGCGATGCTCAGGATGCTGTCATCCGAGCCGACCACAATGGTCTGGCCGCCATCGTCGCTGCCGGCGGCATCATCCGGCGGAGCGTAGAAAAAGAGCGCGCGTGTCATAAAAACGGGTGCGAGGAAAGAATCAAGCGTCGGTCCAGGCTTCCTTGTCGAGTTCGGTGAAACTGATCTGGCAGGAACCGGGGTCGATGCATTCCACCCGGCCCACGCCCTGTTCGTCCGTGCTGCCGCTGGCCACGGTCTCGCCGTCGGGCAAGGTCACCTCGTAGGCCATGCCTGCCACCGGCAGGCCGTTGGACTCGTAAACGAGCTGTAGTTCAATCCAAGAGGTTTTGTCCGGGTTGTCGCCGGGCTTGTGCTCGGGAGAAGAAGAACTGTCGGTGGAAGACCCCGGCCCGCCGCTAACCTGGACCGACGAGGGGCTGCTGCCCGACTTCGAGCCGGAGTTGGACACATCCTGGGTCGAGCCGCCCGTGGAATCGTCGGCGTCTTTGGTGGCGTCAGGGGCGGTGGGTTTGACCAGCGTTCCCGCTGTGCCGCTTTTGGGTGAAGGCATAAGGGAAATCTCCTTTCTTCGTCGTTAGTTGATCATGACCACACCACCCTTGATGGTGGTCGTGGCGTCGCCGCTGACCTGCACTATCGCGCCCTGCACCTGCATCTGTGCGGTGCCGGCGACTTTGGTCTGCGCGGCACTCACCTCCACCGTGGTGTCCCCGGTGATCTTGATCTGCGGCGCCGCAATGGCGATACCGGAGGCGTCGATGGCGATGCTCGAACCGCCGACCTTGACCGTGATGCTGGCGGAGGATTCGATGACCAGGTCGCCCGTAGCTGTCGTGTACACCTTGCCCGTCACTTTCTGGGAAAGGTTGCCGCCGATCTCATGGATCATGTGGCTATCCACGCCGACCGACTGGCTGCCCGCGACATGGATGGCCTGCTTGCCGCCGATGTCCAGATTGTGGTCCGTGCCGATCTTCTCGAAGTGCGAGGTGCCCACTTCCTCGTGCCGGTTGGCGTCCACCTTCTCGAACTTGTTATTTTTGACCTGGAGATGGCGGTCGTTCACGACCGTTTCCCTGCGGTCGTTCTTGACCCGGATGTCCACGTCCTTTTCCGCATGGATGAAAATCTGTTCGGAGTCCTTCTTGTCCTCGAAGCGCAGCTCGTTGTAGCCGCTGCCACCCTTGGATGAGCTGCTCTTGAGGAAGGTGCGCGTTTTGTTTGCGGGCAGGTCGTAGGCCGGCATGGCGTCCGCGTTGTACACCTGGCCGGTGACGATGGGCAAATCAGGGTCGCCTTCCAGGTACTCCACGATGACCTCCTGGCCCACGCGCGGCAGGTGCAGCGAGCCCCACTTCTTGCCCGCCCAGGCCGCCTGGGAAAGCCGCAGCCAGCAGGAGGAATTTTCATCCGCCTTGCCGTAGCGGTCCCAGTGAAACTGCACCTTCACGCGGCCGTACTTGTCCGTGTGGATTTCCTCGCCGCTCGGGCCGACGATCATCGCCGTCTGCGGCCCTTGAATGATTGGCTTGGGCGTGACGCGCGCCGCGCGGAAGGGCTTGGTCGCATCGATGGCCGTGAAGGTGCACCGGAAAAGTTCCTGCGAATCGCCGCTCCCCATCTTGTAGTTGTCCGGCGTCAGGTGGTAGGAGGCGGAAGTGATGAGATATTTGCGGTTCTGATCACGCCGGGGCGAGCCGGTCAGGCTGAAAGTGTAGCCCATGGCCAAACCTCGCGCGTTGCCGCTGCCATGCACGACCTCGTGCTGCGAGTGCAGTTCCTCGATGCGAATCTTCGCGTAGTCGCTGCCGTCGGACTGCTCGCCGTATTCCCCGGGATAATCGTAGATCGCAAACGTGGACTGCGCGTTCTGGGTGGCGATGTCCGACTGCGCGACCAGCGAGGTCTTGGGCTTTTCGAAGTTGAAGTCGTTGAGCGTGTAGGTGCCTGGCTGAACCTCCTGCTCCAGGGTCCAGCTCTGGATGGTTTCCTGGGCGTACTGCCCTCCGCGCTGGGCGTGGTAGGGCACGTTGTCGTAGCCAGTGTAGGAGCTGTGGGCGCTGCTGGCATCGGCGAGCACCAGTGTGTGCTTGCCGTTCTCGTGCTCGAAGAAGTAATAGATGCCCTCGTGCTCCATCAGGCGGCTGACGAAGTTAAAATCCGTCTCACGGTACTGCACGCAGTTTTCCCACGCCGTGTAAGTGCCGCTGAGCGAGTCTTTGAAGTCCGTGAACCCCTGGTCGCGGAAGACCTGCTTGATGATGTCGGGCACCGTTATGTTCTGGAAGATGCGGCAATCCGACGTGCGGGTGAGGAACCACAGCCAGGGCACGAGGGTCGCGCGGTAGCTGCCGCCGGTGCCATTGGCCTCGGTCTGCACGAAGCGGCTGACGTAGCCATTGAAGTAGCGCGGCGTTTTGCTGTTGGGCAGCGTCAGGCGGATGGTGGCGTTCCCACCCACGACCGTATCGAAGACAAGGTTCGGATCGTCGCTGGCGAGTTCGACCTCGATCTGGAAGAGGCGGCCAAGCTGCTCGTTGATCGCGGCGTGCATGATCAACACCTTGTCCTCCCCCAGCGGAGTGTTGATTGCGAGGTTGCGGTTGGCTTGGGTAGCAGGCATGGCTGAAAAACGACTGAGGATAAACGGGTTGGGGCTGGAAAAGCGAGATGGAACTTCAGAACGGACGCGTGTGCCTCTCCCAATCCGGCAGCATGATGAGTTGCTGCGCGCCGCCCTTGCCACCGACTCCGGGGGCCGCGTTCGCCATGTCGGCGGCGGTTGATTCGATGGCTTCCAGCGGGGTGACGACCCGGTAAAGCTTGACGATCCGGCCTACGGGCGAGATGCCAAGCTTGGCCGCAGGAGTGCCCACGCGCGCGAGGTAGGTGCCGGGCTGTCCACCCACCCGCTGGTACATCGCAATCACCTCGCCCGGCTGGAGGGTCCGGTGAAAGACGGGGCGGGTCAGGTCGGTCCCGGCAATGTGGCTGGCCCGCCGCTGCTCCGGCCGGCTGCGGACCCATTCGCCTGTCCGGTCGTCGTACATCATCCCCTTGTAGTCCAGCTTGGCGAACGACTGGTAGAAATCGTCCAGCGCGGCCCGACGCAGCGCCTGCGCGATTGGACCATCGCCGTCCATCTCCGGGGTCATCATCTGGTAGAGGCGCCGTGGCGGCTCGGGCACGACGGGATGCGCCTCCACCACGGGCGGGGTCTTCGGCGGAAGCTCCAGGGGCCGTGCGCCGATCTTCGCCGCCCCCTCGGTGACAACCACGGCAAAAACGTTCACGCCGATCACGGCAATCGCGTCGGCAAGGTGAGCGGCCGCCAGATCGAGGTCGCGCTGGGTCTTCGCCGAGCCAGCCAGAACCGCGAACTTGCGAATGTCGCGTACCACACCCACGATCGACATCCCCATCATGACTCCGCCCACCACCGCCAGCACCGCATCGACGACCTCGCCGACGCCGAAGGCATGGGAGCCCACCCACACGGCCAGAACGCCGACCGTGATCGCCAGGTTCGCGGGCGAGAGCAGCGCGAGGAACTGCTCGCGCATACTGGCGGGCAGGAGCGGTGCCGTCCGCTGCAACGCGACCGTCAATTTTTCCTTCAGCGGCCACCCCACGACGCTATCGGCGGACACATGCTGGCCGGTCACTCCCGTACCCGGCGAGGCTACCCGCACCATCGTGCCGTCCTCGACGCGGGGCGGGTTGGAAATCGGGCCTGCGGTGCGATTGGCAGCCATGGGGGGTTTCTCTCGGCGAGCCGACGGGTTTGCGCCCAGGCTCAGGCGAAGGTGTAATCGAACTGGCTGTCCTTCGCGCCCACCTCAATGGTCTTGACCGGGTCGCCCGCGATCATGCGTTCGAGCAAGGCACGGCTGATCTCGGGCAGCAGCGTCTGGGTGATGATGGAGTCCACCATGCGCCCGCCACTCTCGATCTCGGTGCAGCGGCTGGCGATCAGGTTGACCACCTCGTCGCTGTATTTGAGCGTGATCTCCTGGTTCTCGGCCACCCGTTTGACCACGCGGTTGAGCTGCAACTGGATGATGGAACGCAGCATCACGTCGCTTAGCGGATAGTACGGCACCACCACGAGGCGGCCCAGCAGCGCTGGCGGGAAGACCTTGAGCAGCGGTGCGCGCAACGCCTTGGCCAGCGTGTCCACGTCCGGCGCGAGGTCCGGCTCCTTGCACATGTTCATGATCAGGTCGCTGCCCGCGTTGGTCGTCAGCAGGATGATCGTGTTCTTGAAGTCGATGAACCGGCCTTCGCCGTCCTCCATCCAACCCTTGTCGAACACCTGGAAGAACATTTCGTGCACGTCCGGGTGCGCCTTCTCCACCTCGTCGAGCAGCACCACCGAATACGGCCGCCGCCGCACGGCCTCGGTCAGCACGCCGCCCTCGCCGTAGCCAACGTAGCCGGGAGGCGCACCTTTGAGCGTGGAAACGGTGTGCGCCTCCTGAAACTCGCTCATGTTGATCGTGATGACGTTGTTCTCGCCACCATAGAGCGCTTCGGCGAGCGTCAACGCCGTCTCGGTTTTGCCGACGCCGCTGGTGCCCGCGAGCATAAACACGCCGATGGGTTTGTTCGGGTTGTCCAGCCGTGCGCGGCTGGTCTGGATGCGCCGCGCGATGGTTTCCAGCGCGTGTCGCTGGCCGATGATGCGTTTTTCCAGCGTGTCGGTCAAGTTGAGCACGGCCTGGATCTCGTTCTTGACCATGCGGCCCACGGGGATGCCGGTCCAGTCGGCCACCACGGAAGCCACGGCGATCTCGTCCACGCTCGGCAGCACCAGCGGGCTCTCGCCCTGGAGGGTGAGGAGTTCGGTTTCCAGCGCGCGGAGCTGCGCCAGTACGGGCGCGCTGCCGCCATCGGTAGCGGTGGCCGTCGCGGCAGGCGCGGGGGCGGTGGCTGCCGCAGGGGCGGTGCCATGGCCGTTCCCGTTGCCGTCGGTGTGGGCTGCACCGTTGCCATGGGCATTGCCATCCCCCGCCCCGGCCTTGCTGAGCGCGAGCAGGGAGTGCAGTTGGGTCCGCAGGCCGAGGATGTGGTCCACCTTTTCCTTCTCGATTTTCCAGTCGGCTTCCAAGGTGGAGAATCGCTCCTTTTCCTTGCCGATGAGGTCTGCCAATTCTGTGCGGCGCTCGTCGTGGTCGCGGCCGACGGCGGTTTCGCGGTCGAGAATGTTGAGTTCCTGGGTCAGCGCCTCGATGCGCCGGTTGGAATCCTCCACCTGCGGCGGCGTCGCGTGCTGGCTGATGGCGACGCGCGCGCAGGCGGTGTCGATCAGGCTGACCGCTTTGTCGGGGAGCTGCCGCGCCGGGATGTAGCGCGACGACAGCTTGACGGCCGCTTCCACGGCCTCGTCGAGCAGTTGCACCTTGTGGTGCTTCTCCAGCACGGGCACCAGCCCGCGCACCATGTGGATCGCCTTCAACTCGTCGGGCTCCTCCACCTTGATGACCTGGAAACGCCGGGTCAACGCGGCGTCTTTCTCGAAATATTTTTTGTACTCGGCCCAGGTCGTCGCGGCGATGGTCCGCAGCGTGCCGCGCGCCAGGGCGGGCTTGAGCAGGTTGGCCGCGTCGTTCTGGCCCGCCGCGCCGCCCGCGCCGATGAGCGTGTGCGCCTCGTCGATGAACATGATGACGGGCTTGGGCGAGGATTGCACCTCCTCGATCACCTTCTTGAGCCGCGCCTCGAACTCGCCCTTCTGCCCCGCCCCGGCCTGGAGCGCGCCGATGTCGAGCGAGCGCACGGCGATGTCCTTGAGCGCCGGGGGCACGTCGCCTGCCGCCACGCGCAGCGCGAAGCCTTCCACCACGGCGGTCTTGCCCACGCCCGCCTCGCCCGTGAGGATCGGGTTGTTCTGGCGGCGGCGCATGAGGATATCGACGATCTGGCGGATTTCGTCGTCACGGCCCGTCACGGGATCGAGTTCCTTCTTGCGCGCTTTCTCCGTCAGGTCCACGGCGTACTTGTCGAGCGCCTCGGTCTTGGCCCCGGGGATGGCGTTGGTCGAGTCGCCTTCCGCGCCATCCGCCGCGCCTACCTTCGTGCCATCGTTGGCCCCGAGGTTTTCTTCCGCCGAACCGCTGACCAACGTGGAGAAATTATCGCCCAGGTCCTCGACCTTGACCTTCGTGAACTCGCGCGAAATCCCCAGCAGGATGCTCTGGAGACCGGCGACCTTCATCATCGCCAGCAGGATGTGCCCCGTGCGTACCTGCGACTCGCCGTAGAGCAGCGTCGCGTATGTCCATGCCTGCTTGATCGTTTCGTCGAAGTTGACCGAAAAGTTGGAGATGCCTGACGCGCCGCGCGGGAGTTTGTCCAGCGCCGTGGTGAAATCCGCCGCCAGCTTGGAAAAATCGATGCCGTAGTGCTTGAGCAGCAGGGCGAAATCCGTCTGCGGCTGCTGGACGATGGCGTGGAGCCAATGGACCAGCTCGAAGCTCGGATTGCCGCGCATCTTGCAGAACGTCATGGCGCTGTCCGCCGCCTTGAAGGCCACGGGGTTGAGCTTGCCGAAAAGGGTGGTGCGTTTGATGTCAGGCATAAGAAGGAAGTCGGGAGTGGAAAATCGAAAGTCGGAAGTTCAGCAGATGAGCGTATGGGGCCGGGGGACGACTTCGGGGGGGTTTCAGTTCTGCACTTCCGCGTTTTGGCTTCCCACTTCCGATTTGTTAGTTCAGAGAAGGGTCGATGACGAGATCCTCCGCGTTGCGGTCCGGTTTGCGGGTGTTGATCCAGGTGGTCCAACCAAGGTAGCCGCCGTTGCCAAGCTGCGTGGAGGGCACCTCGCTGGCGAGCACGACGTATTGCGCGTCCCAGAACAATTCGTCGCCGTTGTAGTTGCGCACCCACGTCTTGAGGCGCTTGAATGCCCCCTGGCTCGGCAGCAGGCGCAGCAAATCGGCGAGCTTGAGCGGACCCAGGCGCAGGCGGAACTTGGTTTGCACCTGCCACACCTTCGAGCCGACGATCACCGTTGAACCCAACAGCCCGGTAGCCGGCGATTCGCCCAGCCGACACGCGTCCGTTTCCGGGACCTTGATCCATTGCCCGGAAAAGGGTTCGATGCTGACCGGGATGCCAAAGTATTCCTGCAAGATGGCCGCCAGTCCCTCCGCGTGCCGCGTCGGGGCGCCGAGCCGACCTGAGAAATACAGCTTGGCGGCGTCGTCCACGTCGTCGCGGTGCTGGGTGGCGGGCGTGCCCAGCCCGATGAAGCTGCCGATATAATTGGTAAAGCGCCGCCCCGTTTGCCGGTCGAGGTCCGCGCTCTTTTGGTGCACCGCCCAAGTCCGGTAAAAGAGCGAGAGCATCCGGTGGTGAAACACATTGAGGAACGCGACGAGCGTCGGGTCCTGCACGCGCAGCCGGTCCAGCGCGTATTCTGTGATGTGCAGCGGCAGCGGCCCGTTCGGCCCGAGCAGCCCCATGAAATTGACGCTCAGCTTGCCGACTTCCTCGGGCCCGGGCGGGACGAACGAGCGCACCGTCGAAGGCGAGAAACGCAGGTCTGGCTCCTGTTGCAGGCGCACGCGATCCTCGCGCGGGCGCACGCTGCGGCCCAGGTTCATCGCCGGGTCCAGCGCATGGAGCCGGCGCATCGCCTGGAAAAAGCTGAAGGCATACGGCTCCTCCGTGAGCTTGTGCAGCAACTGGTCGATGGCCTTGTCCATGGGTCAGAAAGGCGTCAGAGCACGTCGCGCGCGCCGGGCTTCGAGCCCCAGCGGCGGACTTCGCCGCGCTCGCTGGTGCGCAGCACGGTTTCCGTGAAAGAATTAATGGACACGTACTTGGCAAAGAAGCGTTCCAGCACGGACCCGAAGAGATATGCGCTGTTGCCGTTGAACTCCGCCTCGCGCACCTCCAGCGTCACCTCCAGCCCACGTGCGAACGCGATGGGCCCGGGCGTGAGCACGCGCCGGATGATCGGCTTCGTGCTCACGGAGAGCAGACCATTGACGAGCTTCTTGATGCTCGCGTTCGTTTGCTGATTGTTCGGATGCTCGGCGTAGAGCCGCAGGATTTCCCGCATCGCCACGGCCCCCTCCTCCGGGTTGTTGTCCACCAGGGTCAGATAGTTGAGCGACAGGTGGCTGATGATGCGCCAACTCAACTCCCCCTCGGCCATGGACGGGACGGGTTCGGTCGGCGAAGTCAGCGCGCGCGTGGAGGTCACCGGCGCGTTCACGTCGAGGTGAAAATCCGTCTTGCCGATGCCGATAGGAAGCTGGATGGGCAGGTGCCGGTTCGTGCAGCGTGCCGTGATCGAAAGTTGTTGCAGATCGGGGTGGTACGGCGCGTTGTTGCCGTCCACCAGGGAGAGGTAAACCTCGGAGCCCGGGTAGCGCACGCTCCCCTGCTGCAACTCGCGCGTGGACAGGGTGCGCGGCACGCGGTTGAGGGTGTAGTACGCGCGCGAGTTCAGGTCGCGGTCATAGTTGAAGTAGAACGGCGTGAACTTGTAGGTTTCGTCCGCCTGGCTGCCGATGCCTTCCACGCGGATCAGGTCGAAAATCTCGAACTCCACCACGCGCGTTTTGTCCGCGATGACCTGGTACTCGGAGAAACGGTCCGAAAGGGCGATGCGGTCGATGCGTTTCTCGAACAGGTTGATGGCAGGCGTGCAGTACAGGCTGAAGAGGGTTTCATCCACGCGGTTCTCCAGCGCCATGTCGCCGCCGTCCAGCAGGATGAGCACGTCGAACTCGCGGCCGGTCATCTGTGCGACCGCCTCGCGTATCCCGCACAGCTTGAAGAACAGATAACGCTGTGGGAAAACGAAGTATTCACGCAAGAGCCGGTATCCCTCGAACGAGCGCGGCGCGACGGGCAACAACGCCTCCTCCGGCGCGAAGCCCACCGGCTTCACCCCGGGACCAACCACCGGCACGGTGCGGCGTTGCTTGCCGATGCCGGATTGCAGGACCAGACCCGTCGCGTGTGCCAAGATTTGTTCGTGCAACCGGAAGGGCAGGTCGCTGCCGCGCAGGTACACACTGATTTCGTCGAGCTTCAGGTCCTTGGGCTGGACATCCGCCGTGATCTCAAAACGCAGCCGCAGCACCGCCTGCGGACGCAGACGCGAGGGTAGGTCGAAAGAGCCGATCTCGCGCGCCGTGAAGCTGGCTTCCTTGATCCGCAGCGGCCACAGCGTCACTTCATGGGCGGTGCGGAACTGCGCCGGCACGCTCGCGCCTCGCCCCAGGTTCGCCCGCAGCAGGGTGCCCCGCGGGATCCGGAAGCCGTCCCCCAGTCCGGTTTCGGCCCATTCCGGCTCGAACCCGGCGATCAGCATGGATGGCGTCGGCGAGAGGTAGTGCGGGAAGACCGATTCAAGCAGCGATTGCGTGAGCCGCGGAAATTCCGCGTCAAACTTCGTCTGGATGCGCGCCGTCAGATAGGCGAAACCTTCCATCAGCCGCTCCACGAAGGGGTCGGGACAGACCTCGTGGCCGCTCGGGTCCACGCCCAACCGCCCGGCGATCTTGGGATATTCCCGGGCAAATTCCGCGGCCATCTGGCGCACGTACGCCAGCTCCGAATTGTAATGATGGAGCAGTCGTTCGCGCATCGCGGCTCAAACGGTTTTCAGTTCGCCTGTCTCCAGGTCGATCTGCGTCTTGATCATGAACTCCTCCGGCATCGGCCGAGCCCAGAGGTCGCCGCGGATCTCGATGATCAGCTCGTTCTTGGCGTGCGAGGCCGTGTTCTCCTTCATTTCCACCGTCAGGCTCGACGCGTCAATGCGCGGTTCGAATGCCTCGATGGCTGCGATGATCTCGCGCTCCAGGGCACCGCCGCCAGCGCTCTCGGACATCCGGCCGCACATGCTGCGGATGCCATAGTTGAGCGTCGAGGTTTGGATCGACGGATAAAATTGCAAATCTTCACCGTCGGAATGACGGCTCGCACCGAGCAGCCACTTCAGGTCGCGCAGAACGCCTTCACGGTAGCGCGAGATGGATACCACGCGCTCACCGGCAGATTCCTCTTTTCTTTCCGGCGAATTGTCGGTCAGCCGATCCAGCAAACACGGCTGGATTTTCTCCATGGTAGCGAGTTCAGCCATAAGGGAGAATAATAGGCGGCCCTTCGCACTTCGGGAAGAGCCGGTTGGTTAAATCGAACCCGCATCAGCGGGCAGGGTTTCATCACCGATGGCTTCTTCGGCCGACGCGGGCGCGAGTGCCACCGGCGCTTCGGGATGCAGGAAGTGAATGGATTTGATCTCCGCCAGCGGGATTTCTGCCGCGTCAGTCACGAAGGTCCGGTGCCCCAGGCCGCAATAGAAATTTTCTGCTCGTTCCTGCCATTGTGTCAGGCGGCCAAGTTGAATCTGCGCATCAGTGCTTTTCTCCGAATCCGGATACCGGACGGGCAAATACCCGGAGGTCTGTCCATCGTTGAGCCAGCGGAAATCCGCCGGAGCCCAGATCGAATCCATGAGGTGGGTCTTTGGACGCAGGTTCACCTCGCGGACATGTTCGGCCGGGACCCAGTAATACTTTCCGTCAATGAAAGCTTCCAAGAGTGGTCCCAAGCGCGAGTCGCCATCGGCCAACCACGCTCCTTCCTCTCCGTTGATACGGACGGCCGTGGCCGGGGCAGTTTCCAGAGCTTGCGCCTGACTGGCGGCAGCAGCCTCCCACTTGCCATCCAAACCGAGCCGCAGGGCCTCGATCATGCCGCCGACCCACTCGGGCGGCTGGCCAAAGAGCGTCGGGGGGTTCTTACCCTCGAACACCGCACGGCGCTCGGCCTCGCAGGCCAGCACCTTCTCGCACACCCCCACCCACATCACCGACTCGACATCGAACTCGCCGACGAGCTTCAGCTGGGTTTGCGCGCCTTCCCAGTTTCCCTGGACGCAGTAAAGCTGGAAGAGGACACTCCGGTGCCCGGCGTCGGAGGGTGCTTTGCGCACCGCATCCTTCACCATGTTAAGCGCCTCGCCGAGACGCCCTTGCTTGAGGGCTTCCGAAGTGTCCATCGTTCCAGAGTCGTCACCGGTTTGAAAATAAACCGGTGAATGATTACGTGGGCTTGTTCGTCGTGACGTTCCAGCCGGCGGGGACCATGGTGCCCATCTTGCCGGTGGCAAGCTGCGGGGTGTACTTCATGGTGATTGAGGACGAGGTGAAGCTCACCGACTCGGTGGGCGTGTCGTCACCGCCGGTGCTGCCGCTGATTTGGTAGCTCTCGACATAGACTTCCGTCATGTCGTATTGCAGGTAAACCGCCTGGGTGCCGCCCGACTTGCGCAGCATCACCGAGCCCGTCTTGAAGTGGTCGCCGATGCAGCAATTCTTCAGCAGGTTGGGCGAAGCGCTGTCGATCTTCTTCATGCAGTTGAAGGAAGAGAGCGAAACCTTGCCGGCGCCGGACCCCGTGGTCGCGCTGCCAACGGTCACTGGATTGCTCGCGCCCCAGCTGAAGGAATAAATTTCCATCGCGCCCGTCATTTTGCTGTCGGTGGTTTCACCCGTCACTCCATCGAGTTTCAGGAAAGCATCATATGCCATAACAGATTTTTTCTACTTAGTTTGGTTACACGCCGGAATGGGTTTGCCCGACGGACTGGTGGCGCGCGCACCCAGCCCGTCGGGAATCTTTTTTACTAACCGCCGGACTTCACGGACGGCAGCTTGGAAACCAGCCGCAGGGAAACGGTCAGCCCTTCGAGCTGGTAGTGTGGACGCAGCCAGAATTGCGACGTGTAGTAACCGGGGTTGCCGGGCACTTCCATCACCTTGACCTCGGCCTGCGCCAACGGGAATTTGGCCTTCATCGTCTCGCTCGCGGAGGAATCGACCGTGTATTGATTGATCCAGGTGTTGAGCCAGCGCTCCATGTCCTCGCGCTCCTTGAAGGAACCGATCTTGTCGCGCACCATCGTCTTGAGGTAATGCGCGAAGCGGCTGACCGCGAACAGGTAGGGCATCCGCGCCGACATGTTGGCGTTGGCCGTGGCGTCCGCGTCAGCGTACTCCGCCGGCTTCTGGATGGATTGCGCCCCCATGAACACCGCGTAATCCGTGTTCTTCCAGTGCGATAGCGGGATAAACCCATTCTTGGCCAATTCAGCCTCGCGCCGGTCCGTGATCGCAATTTCCGTCGGGCACTTCATGTCCACGCCGCCATCGTCGGTCGGGAACGTGTGGCAGGGCAAACCTTCAACCAGACCACCACTCTCCGGGCCGCGAATCTGCGCGCACCAGCCGTAGTTCTTGAACGCACGGGCGATGTTAACGCCCATGGCGAAGGCCGAATTGGACCAGATGTAGTTGTCGTGCGAGCCGCCAGTCTCTTCCTCAAAGGCAAATTCCTCCACGGGGTCGGTCTTAGCACCATAGGGAACGCGCGCCAGGTAGCGCGGCATGGTTAGCCCGATGTAGCGCGCATCGTCGGAAGCCCGCAAAGAACGCCAGGGCGCATACTCGGGACTCCCGAAGATCTTGGTCAGGTCGCGCGGGTTGGCGAGTTCCTGCCAGGATTCCATGTTCAGGATCGTCGGTGCCGCCGCCGCGAAGAACGGGGCATGGGCCGCCGCCGCCACCTTGGAAAGGCCGGTGAGCATGGCTACGTCCGGGGGCGAGTGGTCGAACTGATAGTCGCCGATCAAGCAGCCGTATGGCTCGCCGTTCGGGGTGCCGAATTCCTCCTCGTAGAGCTTCTTGAAGAGCGGGCTCTGGTCCCACAGCGCGCCGGGGAAGTTCTTGATGGTTTTGCCCAGATCCTTCTTGGACACATTGAGCACGCGAATTTTCAGCGTCTCATCCGTTTCCGTGTTGAACACCAAGTGGTGCAGCCCACGCCAGCTCCCTTCGAGGTTCTTGAAATCCTCGTGGTGGAGGACGAGGTTGACCTGTTCGGAGAGCTTCTTGTCGATCTCGGCGATGATCGCCTCGATGGCACGGACGGAGTCGCCCGAGATCAGCTTGGTCGAGCCCAGCGCCTGCGAGGCGAGCGTGCGCACGGCGGCTTCCACTGCCGTGCGGCGTTCGTCGTTGCGCGGCTTGAACTCCTGCGAAAGCAGGGACTCGAAATCACTCAATTGCCCGGGCGCTTCGGTCGTCGTCGCCTGCGGCATGTTTTCCGGCATCAGTTCGGTACTCATGGCAAGAATGGTAAACGGTCTGGTGTAGAGAGGTAAGGAGGTTGCAGTTACGCTGCCGGCTTGTCGGTGGGCTTCGGCGCGTTGGCGACGGCCTGGAGTAACGCCGGGTCTTCGAGCAGCTTGGAGATCAGATCTTCCGCACCCGTTTTGCCGTCCATGTACGTGAGCAGGTTGGCCAGTTCGGTCCGGGCTTGCAAGAGTTTGTCCAAGCCGGAGACTTTCTTCGCCACGGCAGCGGGCGAGAAGTCTTCCATGCTGTCGAACGTCACGTCCACGCTGAGGTTTCCCTCACCCGTAAGGGTATTAGGCACCTGAAACGCGACGCGCGGCTTGATGGCCTTGAGACGGTCCTCGAAATTGTCCATGTCAATGGACAAGAACTTGCGATCCGCCACGGCCGGCAGCGGCTCGGCGGATTTTCCGCTCAGGTCCGACATGACGCCGAGAACGAAAGGTAACTGCACCTTTTTTTCCGCCCCATACACTTCCAGATCATATTCGATCTGAACGCGGGGGGCTCGATTGCGGGCGATGAATTTTTGGCTGCTATTGCTTGCGGCGGGCATAGGGAATTGATGTCAATTTGTGAGTCGGGATGCAAATGAAAAGCATTGGACCAGGGTAACTTATTTATAAATCCCTAGCTTTCTTCGGGCTCAGGTCCCAACAAGGTAGCGAATTCGCTGTGGGAGTTGGGTGTGAGATTGGCCAGCAGGTCCAGGAAGTTCTTTCCGACGAGGCGTTCCGCGCGCAGGATAAGCAACGGAACTGGGCTCGAAGGTTCGTGCGTGGCGTAGTAGGCCCGGATCTTGGCGAGCGTCTTGCGCACGTCATCCAGCGAGCGGATGTCACCCGTGATCGCCTGACCACCCGCACCAGGGGCAGTTTGTGCCCCGCCAACCGGGTCAGTAGCGCCTGGAACGCCGTCCGTCTGACCGGCCGACGACACCAGACCGTCAAACACCCGCAATCCTTTGTCCAATGCTTTGATGAGCGGATCAAAGGAAGGGGCCGCTGAGCGCCCGAGCGTTTCGATCAGAAAATCATCAAGCGCGTGCACCGAGGCGACCACGCTGCGAAGCGCAGCGATGCCCGCCTGGGTCTGTTCGGCGTTGCTGTTCGCCATGATCTCCGGCAGCTTCGACGCGCCCAACCCTCCGCCGGGTGTGAGTTCCTGCGTCAGGTACGTGATGCTCACGGTCATGCCTGGCACCTGGAAGATCGGGGCCGCGCAGAGTCGTTCGATGAATTTGATCGGGTCGCCGTAGCCGCCCTGCTCCACCGTCAACTGCGAGAGAATGTTGACCCGCTGGGTCGGGTCCGGGTCATCCACATCCAGGTTAGGGAACAGGTCGGTCCAGTATTTACGCACCATTCCGGCTAACAGGTCCATTGCCTTCGCCGTGCCTTCCACCCCCGAGACTTTCGTCAGGGCCAGCGCATAATAGACGGCCATTTGCAGGTCTTTGGAGCGCTTCAACCCACCCTCCGAGAGCTTGCGAATCTCCGACCAGTTAGGTTCCTTGGCTGACCCGGACTCGAACTGATTTTCCGGCGTTCCCTCGATTGCCACCGCGAGGTCATTGTACAGCGGATCGTAGGAAAGATCCTCGCCACAAGGCGCGTCCGCAGAGATTGGTTCTAAGAGAGGCTGATCCATGTCAGGGTTTGTCGGCGGAAGTCGGCGGCTTGTTACGGGTGAATTGCCTCACGTTCACAACCCGGCAACCTCGTGTTGCGTCTCGGGCCGGGCAGTCGGCGTCCGGTGGGCGGATTTCTGCGGGACGTTCTTTTTTGTCCGGTCGGCGGTTTTCAGAGCCGCTTTTTTCCTGTCCGGCGGCACGGGGGCAGCCGGGGTTGCGGCAGGTGCCGACGCCCCCGGCGCTGGGTTGGCCGCCGGGGCGGACGGCGGGGCTTTCGTCGAAGGCGCTTTCTGGTCGGGCGGCAGCTTTTTGCGCAAGCCGTTGATCACTTTGACCATGTCCGTCGAGGAGACACCGGCCACGCCGAGGTCGGAAACAATGTGCTCTTCGGACTTGAGCACTTCCCTCTCTGTCAGGCCCAGGTGTTCGATGTGGCCGAAAAGGTCGTCGAAATCGCGTGTCGCCTTGTCCACCGCCGGGTACTTGCCACGCTGGCCTTCCAGGAAGGGACCAAACCCGGCAGGGTCCGCGGTCTGCTTCTGCACGGTGTAGTCGGTGAACGCCGTCTGGAACGCCGCGCCAATCTCGGGTGCCTTTTCCTTGTTCTTGCCGTAGACGGTCTCGAACGACTGGAGGATCGAACTGACCTCGCGCTCGCCCATGCGGTCAACCACCACGACATAATCGGAAGGCTCCAACTGGCTGATGCCGCCTTTGATGGGTTGAAGCCGACCGTAGTTTTCCGGGTCCTGGCCGTCAACCAGTTGGGCGAACAACGCGCGTTTGGAACCGGGTGCCCGGCGCTCGGATCTCTGCGCGAGGCGCGGATGGATGCCCAGCTTCTTGAGTTCCTCCATCTGGCTGGCCGTGATGGTGATGTCCGAGGCCACGTCAACCGGCTTCTGGTCGGGCAGCGCGCCGGAGAGGGCCGCAGCGGTGTCGAGCGCCTGCGAGCCACCACCGAGCGGCTGGAGCGGGATATTCAGATCGGCGAGCCGGTCGGCGTCGAAACCGCCCTCGTAGCTGCGGAACTGGCTGTCCACGTTCGGGTCCTTGAACAGCGAGATGCCTGCCACACGCTGGATGATCGTGTTCCCGTTGGTGGTGATGAAGTTCGCCGTCGGATTTTCGTTGCCGATGAACATGATCCTTGCCGCGCCGAAGTCGATGCTGTTGTCCGCGACGAAGTTCAGGCCATCGTTGGGCCGTCCGCCCGTCGAGTTCACCGCTGGCCGGGCGAGCAGGTCGATCTGCGACGCGGCAACCTTGATCGTGTTGCGCGCGGCAATGTCGCCCAGCGTGGCGACGCCTCGACCAGCCTCGATATCCACCGCGCCCAGCGAGAAAATCTTCTGGAGGTAACCCATCGTGAAGTTCTGTCCCTGGACGAGTACCTTACTGGAGCTGTTCAGGACGATTGTCGCACTGCCGCTCGCCGCGTCCGGGGCACTGCTGTCCAACACATTAAAGAGCACATCACCGCCGGTGCTGATGTAGTTCCGGCCTCCGAGCAGCAGTAGCGGCGCGTTGACCCCGTTCACCGGGGTTTCCAAATCCAGATTGCCGCCAGCCCGGATATCCTGTTCCGCCGAAATGCGGTGACCCGAGGCGAACAGGCTGCCCGTTGCGGTGACGTTCTGCTCGAAACGGAGGTTCTGGGAATTGGACACCAACCGCGTGCCCGCCGTGGCGTCCGGCGTGAGATCCACCGTGCCCTCATAATGCTGGTCGAGCGAGGTAGTCACCGTGCCTCCCTTGACCGTCAGCGGTCCCGTGACCAACAGGCTCATCAAGGGCGCGATGGCACCCACGTTGTCACCGAACGTGCTCTGGCCGGCCGCATCGACCACCAACGCATTGGCGTTCGCCGTCCGGCCATCCACGGTCTGCGCGAAGTTGATGCCGCCCGTCCCGGTGCTGGTGAGCGTGGTCGTGTCAGCCGCGAGCGTAACCACGTCGCCGTAGGTCTGCGAGCCCGCGGTGGTTACCCCTCCACTCTGGAAAATGGTTGTACCGGGAGTGACCGCACCCGTTGTCACGCTCGCCAGCGGCGTGCTGCCTCCGACGAGTCCGCCGAAAACTGTAGTGCCAGGCGTATTGGTGTTCAGCGCGAACGCACCGTCCACGGTCTGGTTGAAGGTGATCGCTCCGCCGTCGAACACCGTGTTCAGACTGGTGAGAGCGGCATCTGCCGCGAGCACCACCGCGCCGTTGTACGTCTGAAAGCCGGTCGTGGTGATCGCCCCACCCTGGATCATGGCCGGTCCGGACTGAACCGTCAGGCTCACCAACGGCGAGTTGCCACCCACCACCCCGTTGAAGACCGTGCTGCCGCTCGTGTTCACCGCCAGGGCAACCGCGCCGTCTAACGTCGAGCCAAACGTGATCGCGCCCTGGTCGTTCGCCGTGTTCTGGCTGGTCAGGGTCGTCGTGGTGCCGAGTTGCAAGAAGTCGTTGTAAGTCTGTGCGCCGGTCGTCGTCACGCTGCCACCGTTGAGGAAGGTTGCTCCGGGTGCATCCGTCGTCACGCTCACCAGCGGCACGTTGCCTCCCACCACCCCATTGAACACCGTGTTGCCATCCGTGTTCACGTTCAAGGCGACGCCACCGTCCACTGTGCTGGCAAAATTGATCGTGCCACCGTCCCCCACCGAGTCCTGGCTGGCTAAAGTGGCATTCGCCGTGAGCATCACCGGGTTGCGGTAAGTCTGGAAGCCCGTCGTCGTTACGCCTCCGCCACTGATGAACGTCCTTCCGGTCAAGCTCGAAGTCACACTCACCAGCGGCACGTTGCCTCCCACCACCCCGCCCAGCACCGTGTTCCCACTCGTGTTCACCGCCAACGCGAACCCGCCGTCCAGTGTTTGGCCAAACGTGATCGCCCCACCATCCCCCGCCGTGTTCCGGCTCGTCAGCACCGTCGCGGCTCCCAGGTTAGTCACGTCGCCATACGTCTGGAAGCCCGTCGTCGTCACGCTGCCACCGCTAAGCAGCGTCGTCCCGGGGGCGTCCGTCGTCACGCTCACCAGCGGCACGTTGCCTCCCACCACCCCGCCCAGCACCGTGTTCCCACTCG
>CAXTVY010000011.1:29474-33321 GCA_964247665.1 uncultured Chthoniobacterales bacterium
TGTTCACCGCCAACGCGAACCCGCCGTCCACGGCCGAGTTCAAGACGATGTCACCCCCGCTACTACCGGTCAGAACGGTGTTTTGGACCAGGATCGCCGCACCGTTGTAAGTCTGTGCGCCCGTGCCGGTGGTGAGCACGCTCGGCCGTGCGGTGGAGACGCCTGTCACGTCGAAGAATACTGGTCTGGTGATTGTCACCGGACCCGCGACACGCACGCCGGCCAAGGCTCCCGGGACATCCGTAACGTCCATGTTAAGGCGAGTCGAGGACCCGGTGGCTGACAGGCTCGTCAGCGCGGCCATACCGCCCACGATACCGTTAAACGCGATTGCGCCTGAGGTTGTCAGCAGCAGGCCATGAGCGCCGTCCACCGTCGAGCCAAACACGATGTTCCCGCCCCCGGTGCTAAAGAGTGCCGTGTCTTGTGACAGGACCGCCGGATTGAGATACGTCTGGGCATCGCCCGCCACCACGGCCGGGTGATCGCCCGCCACCAGCGTGCTCCCGACCACGTTGAAGAACACCCCATCATTGGTCGTCACCGTCCCCCCTACCCGCACGCCCGCCGTCCCGGCAGGTGTGCCAGCCACGGTCATGTTGAAGCGCGTCGCGCCACCCAGATTGCCGGAGGAATCAGTCGTCAGGCTCGCCAGCGTCGCCGTGCTCCCCACGATGCCGTTGAACACCTCGTCGCCCGGAGAATTAACTGTCAGCGCGCGCGGGGCTACGCCGTCGCCGTCCACCGTCGAGTTGAACACGATGTTCCCGCCGTCCCCGGCGGTGCTCAGGCTGGTGAGCACCGTATCCGCGCCCAAGATCACCGCAGCGTTGTACACCTGCCCGCCCGCGGTGGTCAGGCTGCCGCCGTTGAGCAGGATGCTTCCGCCCGCGCCCCCGCCGTTCGGCTGCACCGAGAGCAGGCCGGTCAGGTTGATCGGGCCACCGAAGGTCACCTGCGCCCCACCCAGATCCAAGCTGGTCACGTTGACGGACGAGGCAAAGCTGAGGTTTCCGCTGCCCGCACGCACGTACAGGTTGTCTCCCCCGTTACTATTGATCCCAGTGGGCGAGCCAAAAACAATCGCTCCGCCGCCCGCGAATACCCCGCTTGCGTCCGGCAACCCGGCCGCGCTCACGAGCACCGTGTTCGTGACGAGGCTCACCACGCCGTCGTAAGTCTGCGCGCCGTTACCGAGGGTCAACACGCCAGGCTGCGCCAGGCTGCTGCCCTTCACGTTGAAGGTCACCGGATCATAGACAGCCACGGCTCCGTTGACGAGCACGCCCGCTGGCGCGGTGCCCACGGTCATGTTGAACTGTGTTCCCGCGCCGGGGGCGGCTGCACTGTTGACCGTCAATCCTGCCAACGCCGCCCCATTGCCGACGAGATCGTTGAAGACCGATTGGCCGCCCGAGTCGAGCGTCAACGCAAACCCGCCGTCCACCGTGGAATTAAACACCACGTCGCCACTCGCCACCGTTGAGCCACCAGGGCGGGTGGCCAGGACCGCGTCCGCGCCCAGCAGCACGGCGTCGTTGTACGTCTGCCCACCCATGCCCGCCGTGAAGACGCCACCACCGTTGATCTGCGTCTGGCCGCCGTCGTTCGTGTTCAGGCTGGTCAGCGGAGTCATGCCGCCTACCATGCCGCCAAGGATCGTTGCGCCACCCGTGTTCAGCGCGAGGCTGGCCGTGCCGTTGACCGTCGAGGCAAGTTGGAGCGTGGCGTTGTTGCCCGCTGTCAACACCGTGTCCGCCGCCAAGGTGGCCGCGCCGTTGTACGTCTGCGCGCCCGTGCCCGTCCGCACCGAGGGATTCGCCGTAGAGCTGTTCGCCACATTGAAGAGCACGGCGTCTCCAATCGTCACGAACCCGGTGACGTTGACCCCCGCCGGGTGGACGCCGCCCAGAGCACTGAGGTTGAACTGGGTCGAGCCACCCGCGTCCGTGGTCAGGCTAGTGAGGGCAGTCGTGCCGCCCACCTGAACATTGAACGCCGTGATGCCGCCGGTGAGCACCGCCATGTCGAACGCACCATTGAGCGGACCGTTGAAGACGATGTTCCCGTTCTGGAGGCTCTGGAACGTCGTCGCAGCGCCCAGAATGGTCGCGCCGTTGTAGTTCTGCTCCAGGTTCGTGCTCACCAGACCACCATTGACAGCGATTGTCCCGGCGTTGGCGATGAGGCGTGTCAACGGCAGCCCGCCGACCGCGCCCGTGAAGAGCACCTGGTTGGTCGCCGTCAGTGTGAGCGACGTATCCGTGGCACCCGCAACCCCTGTCAGCGTGGACAGAAAGCGGATGTCCGTTCCAGCAGTCAGGTTGTCGGCGGCACCAATCGTCGTGCCCGCCAGGCTGCCGTAAGTCTGCGCGGCGTTGGTCGTCACGCTGCCGCCCGCCAGCAACGTGGTGCCATTACCCGTGATCGTCAGGGACAGCAGCGGCGAAACCGCGCCCGCCGCGCCGTGCAACTCGACGAAGTTTGCATTGATGGCCAGCGACTGGGCCGCGCCCGTGCTGTCCACCGCGCCATTGAGAACGATCCTGCCGTTGGCATCCGTGGTAGCGTCGGCCAGCGTGACACCCGTATTGAGGAAGAGGTGGTCGTTATAGGTTTGCGATCCGGAGACGCCACCCACCGGGGCGGTCGTCACATCGCCGTTGATAGATGTGGCTCCGGGCGCATCAGTCAGAATCGAAAGCAGCGGTGCCAGGGAGCCGACCGCAGCGCCGAACACCGTGTTTCCAGCCGTGTTGACCGTCAGAGCGACCGCACCGTCCACGGTAGAAGTGAACGTGACATCCTGGCCGCCCGTATCGGTCAGGGTGGCCGCATTGGTCAGGCTGACCGGGCTGCGGTAGATCTGTCCGTTGGAAGTCGTCACAGCGAAACCCTGGAGATCGATGCTGCCCACGCCGCCGTTCGGCGCAATGACAACCGGACCCAGCGCGCTGACCGCGCCCGTGAAAGTTACCTGCGCGCCCGTCACGTCCAGCGAACCGACGTTGACCGGACTCAGGAACGAGGTCAGGCCCGCGCCGGTGCTGATCGTCAAACCAGGCGCTCCACCCAACCCGGTCAAGCTCTGGCTGAAAGAGATGGCCCCGCCCCCGGTATAAACTCCCCCGGCCGGAGCCGTGGCGGAAGCGTCGCCGACCAGAACGGTGTTCGCCGAGACGCTCGCCGCGCCGTTATAGGTCTGCGCGCCGCCACCAAAGACCAGGACGCTCGGGTTCACCAGCGAACTGCCCACCACACCAAAACGCACCCCGTCGTTGACCAGCACCCCGCCCGCGCCCACCCGCAGCCCGGCGACGCCCGACAGCCCGCCCGTCACATCCATGAGGAACTGCGTTTGTCCGGCCGGAGCGATCAGCGCGTCTGACGTGAAACTGGCCAACGGGCCCGTCGCTCCCACGACGGCGAGAGTGTTGAAAACCTCGTTGCCGGAAGTGTTGAGCGCCAGACCGCGATTGCCGCCCGCCCCACTGTTCACCGCGCCGTTGAACGTGATGTCGCCCGTGCCTGTGCCGAGCAGCGACACATCCTGGTTGAGCGTCACCGGACCGTTGAACGTGATCGCCCCGCTCGCCTTGATCGTTGGCTGGCTCAGATTCAGGAGGGTCGAGTTCAGCCCGTTGAAGTTCGCCGGACCGGTCACCACCACGTTGCCCGTACCGGCCGTGCCGCTTGCGCCGGCCGTGCTAACCGTCACACCCGCCTGCCCGCCTGCCAGGTTCATGTTGAAGTTGGTGCCGGCCGCCGCCGTTGACTGGAGCCCGCTCAACGGCCGGAGAGCGCCAACCAAGTTGGCGAACGTGACGCTGCCAGTGCTGTTTAGGGT
>CAXTVY010000012.1:0-23971 GCA_964247665.1 uncultured Chthoniobacterales bacterium
CCGTGATGGTGCCGTCCTTGCCGACCTTGTCCATCGCGTCGGCGATGATCTCGCCAATGTTCGTGTCCCAGTTGGCCGAGACGGTGGCAACCTGCGCGATTTCCGTGCGATCGCTGACTTTCTTGGAGATGCGGGCTAACTCGGCCACGATGGCCTCGACGGCCTTGTTGATGCCGCGCTGGAGGCTGGTCGGGTTGGCCCCGGCCGTCACATTGCGCAGGCCTTCGCGGTAGATGCTCTCGGCGAGCACCGTGGCGGTGGTCGTGCCGTCACCGGCGATGTCGCTCGTCTTGGATGCGACCTCACGGACGAGCTGCGCGCCCATGTTCTCGTACGGATCTTCGAGTTCGATCTCCTTGGCGACGGTGACGCCGTCCTTGGTGATCGTCGGGCTGCCGAATTTCTTGTCCAAGATCACGTTGCGGCCAGCTGGCCCAAGCGTGGCCTTGACGGCCCGAGCGAGTTTCTCCACGCCCCGGAGCAGCGCCTGACGCGCTGATTCATCGAACTGCAGTTGTTTGGCTGCCATATAATTTTAGAGGATGTCTGCGTTGAAATCTGAAATGGGTTTTGGTGGCGGAGACGAAAGCGCTCAGCCGAGGACGCCGAGGATGTCGTCCTCGCGCATGATCAGGTAGCTTTCGCCGTCGATCTTGACTTCCGTGCCGCCGTACTTGCTGATGAGCACGCGGTCACCCAGCTTGACGGTGAACGCGATCTTCGCGCCTTTGTCGTCAAGCTTGCCGGTGCCGAGAGCGACGACTTCGCCCTCTTGGGGCTTCTCTTTTGCGGTGTCGGGGATGATGATCCCGCCCTTTTTCTGTTCTTTCTCTTCGAGGGGATGAACGAGCACCCGGTCGGCGAGAGGTTGCATTTTGATGGCCATATTAATGGTAGGTTCTTACTATCTGGTTTGGGTGTTTGACCCGGCAGCCTTCGCGCAGACGCACACAAGCGTGTCTGCGGCAGGCTGCCGGGCAAAAATTGGCTGAATGTTCGGGGCCGGTAGAAAGGCAAACGCCTTATTTCTGCTTTTTGTCGTCGTCCACCATCTCGAACTCGGCATCGACCACGTCGCCGTGCGGGGCGGTGGTGCCACCGTCGTCAGGCTGGGCCGGCTGCTGGGCACTGCCACCTGGCGGCGGTTCCTGCGCCGCGGCCGCTTGGCGGTAAAGGTCAGCGCTGATTTCCTGAAAACGAGTTTGTAGCGTTTCCTGGGCGCTCTTGATGGCATCCGTGTCGGTGCCTTCCAGTGCCTTGCGGACCCCGGTAATAGCTTCTTCGATGGAAGTTTTCTTGTCCGCCGGGAGCTTGTCGCCCAGGTCCTTGAGCTGCTTTTCGCATTGGTAGGCGAGGCTGTCCGCGCTGTTACGCGTCTCAATGCTTTCCTTCGCCTTGTTGTCCTCGTCAGCGTGCGATTCGGCTTCCTTGCGCATCCGTTCGATCTCGTCCTTGGACAGGCCACTGGAACCAGTGATCGAAATTTTCTGCTCCTTGTTGGTGCCAAGGTCTTTGGCCGAAACGTTCAGAATGCCGTTCGCGTCGATGTCGAAGGTGACTTCGATTTGCGGCGTGCCACGAGCCGCTGGCGGGATGCCGTCGAGGTGAAACGTCCCGAGGTTTTTGTTGTCGCGGGACAGTGGACGTTCCCCCTGAAGAACCTTGATCTCGACGCCAGGTTGGTTGTCGCTATAAGTCGAAAAAATCTGCGACTTGCGAGTGGGCACTGTCGTGTTGCGCGGGATCATCGGGGTGGCCACACCACCGGCTGTTTCGATGGCCAGCGTGAGCGGGCTCACGTCGAGCAGGAGCACATCCTTCACGTCACCCTTGAGCACGCCGCCCTGGATTGCCGCGCCAACCGCGACGACCTCATCGGGATTCACGCCTTTGTGCGGCTCCTTGTTCACGAGACGGCGCGCCGTCTCAATGACCTTCGGCATCCGGGTCATGCCACCAACCAACACAAGTTCATCAATCTTATCTGCGCTGATCTCGGAATCGCGCAGACAATCCTTGACCGGCTTAATCGTGCGTTCAAAAAGGTCGTCTGTGAGTTGTTCGAGCTTGGCGCGAGTGATCTGCTTTTGAATGTGCTTGGGGCCAGTCTGATCCGCCGTGATAAATGGCAGATTAATCTCGTAAGTCTGGGCTGACGAAAGCGCGATCTTAGCCTTTTCCGCCTCTTCCTTGATACGCTGAATCGCATCCACTTGCTTGCTCAAGTCAATGCCAGTGTCGTTCTTGAACTCTTTGATGACGTAATCAATGAGCTTGTTATCCCAATCATCGCCGCCGAGGTGCGTGTCGCCGTTAGTAGCGCGCACCTCGAAGACACCGTCACCGATGTCGAGCACGGAAATGTCAAACGTGCCGCCACCAAGATCGTAGACAGCGATCTTTTCGTCCTTCTTCTTGTCCAGACCATAGGCAAGGGAGGCAGCCGTCGGCTCGTTGATGATGCGCAACACTTCCAAACCAGCGATTTTGCCCGCATCCTTGGTGGCGTTACGCTGAGAATCATTGAAGTAGGCAGGGACCGTGATGACAGCTTGCGTGATCTTCTCTCCTAGCTTGGACTCCGCATCCGCCTTGAGCTTGGCAAGGATCATCGCGGAAATTTCGGGTGGAGAATACGACTTCTTTTCGCCGTTGATCGTAATTTCCACGGCCACGTCGCCATTGTCGGCGCGCACTGTCTTATATGGGATGCGCTGCTCTTCGTCTTTGACCTCGTCAAACTTCCGGCCCATGAACCGCTTGATCGAGAAGACTGTGTTGTTGGGGTTAGTAACCGCTTGACGTTTGGCCGCCTGACCAACGAGCCGCTCACCGTTTTTGGTGAAAGCAACGATGGAGGGGGTCGTCCGGGCACCCTCGGAGTTTTCAAGGACCACTGGTTCGCCGTTCTCCATGACGGCCATGCACGAATTGGTCGTACCAAGGTCGATACCTAGAATTTTAGCCATAAGTTAATGAAAGAGATCTGCGAGTCATCGAAGCACAGCTCATTCCAAAATGTTTTGATTGTCATAATACAATCTCTCGCAGAGGTTTATAAGTGATTTATTCAAACGAAGCCTTGAAGGTGCGAGACATATTGTCACTCCCTTGTCACACGGTCTTGGGAATGCGTGACACATTCGTCCGCTCTTGCTACGTACCTAAATCTTGAGGCTCACCTTGGTGCCAAGAACAAAAAGTGTTCTCAAAGTCGGTCGTCGGGTTCGAGTTTGGAGTTCCCTTTTTTTCGTGGCTTGCCTAGGATGCAGCACCTTCTATGGCTTCTACTGACATGGTGAACACTCCAGATACAGCGGGAGTGCCCAAGGCCCCGCCGGTGATCGGGGATTTGGACATCGTGTTCGCCTGCCCTGCTTGTTCCGGTGAGTTGGTGGTGGATCACCAAGGAGCAGGTATGCAGGTGCCTTGTCCCCACTGTGGTGAAAACCTGACGATCCCGCCATACCAGCTCCGGCCGCTTTCAGGTCCATCCGTTGACGATGCACCGACTGAAGCCCGCGCATTGCCCGTTCCATCCCCTCTGCGCACCTTTAATTTTGCCGGCCAGACGCCCGAGCAAATCGACCGTCGCACGGGTGAACTTCAGCACCAACTCAAGGAAAATCGTTCCCAGGACACCGAGATGCGCGGACACGTCAACCGCGCGACCATGGAGCTTCATCGCCTCCAACTAAGGCTCAAGAAGCTTCAGGAACGACAGGCAGACATTGAGGCGGAACTTGTTGCGCTGCAGACTTTCTCCACAAACGGTGGCTAGCAGCTTCTTGATTCGCCGTTATTCCAGATCATTCCAGGAAGAACGTGCATTGGTAAACTCCCGGCTTCGAATCTTCTTCGCGGTTCACCCGGCAGTTAAGGACCCGCTCGAATAATTCTTTTTCCAGGCGGGCTATGATCGGGTAGCGGCGCAGCACATCCTCAATCGGCGAGTGTCGTTCAATGATGCATGGCTGCAGGAGGGTCGGCGCATGATCCGGCCCATAACCACAGTCGCCAAACTGCGACATGTAGCCGTCAGCCGCCCGCAACTCGGTAAACTCGGACGCCCGATCACGGAGCGCGGTCGCAGAAACGCGGCTGCGGTAAGTTTCCGCCCGTTGGTTGAAGATGCCAAACAGAATCTTGGTTGGTGCCGCAATCCCGTAAGCTTGCTGGACAGCCTCAAGAATTTCTACGGTAAGCGGGTTTCGCACTTCTGGGAACAGTGCCTCGGCACGCTTGGTCAAGCGGTAGAGCATTTCGGGGCGCCCAATCGGCTTGGGTCGCCGCCAAGTGTCCAGATAACCTTCCCGTTCCAACTCGAGGCAATGCTGCTTGATGCCCATGTAGCTCATGCCAAATTGGGCAGCCAATTCCTTGACGGATCTACCACCATCGCGTTTTAGCGTGGTAAGGATGTCCAGGCGCTGGCTGCGCCCGATTTCGCGGATCAGCTTCTGGTTCATGGGCACACGCGGCCACACGCGAAACCACCTCGTCCGGCCCGTGCAGCGAGCATCTATCCATGCCAACATTTTTGCACGCAAATAACGTGCATTCCGATGCAAATGCTTCGCCAGATGACAATTCTAAAAACCGGCTGCGGGAATAATCCTCAATCGCACACGACAAGCTACTCTGTTCTGACCACAACAAACGTTTTACCAGAAGGGCGTTCAAGGTAACAAACCAAACCCCGTTTTACGTCCGCTGCCCTCGCGGCATCCTTGAAGCTGGCCGTGTCTCTCACCGGCTTGTCGTCCACAGCAGTAATGACATCCTTTGCTGCGATACCAGCCTTGGCCGCCGGACTCTCTGGCGAGACGGTGGTCACGAGCACACCCGTAGTCGTGGAGACGCCGAGGTTCAGGGCAAGATCCTTCGTTAGTTCCTGAAGCTGCATCCCGTAGACCCGGCCGCTTTCCTGTTGCGCAGTCTTGCTTTCCGTTCCTTCCACCGGTGCCATCCCGCCGAATTGTGCGACGGTTGCGGGGAGTTCGCCCGTCGTGACCGGCACCTTGATAAATTTCCCCTTGCGGTACACGGTGAGTTGCACGGGAACCCCGACTTTTTTGCCGAGGATTTGCTTCTGGAAATCCCGGTCGGAACCTACTGGTATCCCGTCAACTTCCGTCACCACGTCCGCTGGCCGCAAGTCGCTCCGAAAGGCGGGAGTATCGGAGAGAATGGTATCGACGATGGCACCCCGCTTCACACCGTTGAAGATCGTGCCGTAACGTTCGACCGTATCTTCGCCGAGCGACATGATGCGGACCCCGATGTGCGGACGGATCATCCGACCCATGTGGATGAGTTGATCGCCCACCTCGCGGAGCATGTTGCTTGGAATAGCGAACCCGAGTCCGCGGTTCTGGCCGTTGATGAGCGTGTTCATCCCCATGACTTTGCCGTCCAGATTTACAAGCGGCCCACCACTGTTGCCGGGATTGATGGACGCGTCGGTCTGGATGAAATCCTCGTAATTCTCCGCGTTCGGGCCGAGTTCGAGCTTATTGCGCCCTTTGGCGCTGACGACACCCGTAGTGAAACTGTAATCCAAGTTGTACGGTACGCCGATGGCGCAGGCAATCTCCCCCACCCGCACGCTGTCACTGTCGGCCAATTCTGCGACCGGCAGCTCGCCCGCCTCGATTTTGATGACGGCAATGTCGGACTTTTCATCCGTTCCCGCCAGCTTCGCGGGAAACGACCGTCCATCCTTCAACCGGACGTTGATTCTTTCCGCGCCCGCTACCACATGATTGTTCGTCAGGATGTAGCCGCTGGACTGGATAATAAACCCCGAGCCTTCGCTTTGCGGTTTGCGGCGCGCTCCGTCGGGGTCTGAGCCCGTGCTGTCACCAGGTCCCTGATGGTAGAAGAAGTCTGGAAAATAGTCAGAGCTTTCCCCCTCCCCGGCTGGTTTTTTGATCACGTCGATGATCACCACGGCAGGTGCAACCCGCTCGAAAACGTTGACAAACGCATCGTTGAGTTGCTGGGCAATGGTCTTCGCGGGAGACGCGGGCACAACCGGCTCGGGCTTGGGCGCGGGAATGACGGACGGCGCTTTCTCCAATGCTTTGTTACTGTCCTGCCCCCGGCAGTCAGCTCCCCGGATCACAAAGAGGAGAAAAAAGCAGATGGAGAGGCATTTTCTCATGGCAAAATGATGGTAATCTGTGCGAGCCGAGTCGGAAAGCGGACGGATGCGTCGGTCAGCCAACGGAAACCTGCCACGGGCCGACCGTTTGACAACCCCGTCCATCCCCTTACCGTTTGGCGATTAGGAAATCATTCTTGAAATGAACTCCCCCGCTCTCCAAGAGCACCCTGCCGTCTCGACGGCCTCTGCCACACTCAACGCGGTACTTGGCGACACCGCAGCCTTCGCTTCCCTGGCCCCCGGCTATTGGCCAGACGTTCCATCCGAACTATGGAACGATTGGAAGTGGCAACTCAAAAACCGGGTCACCACGTTGGCACAACTCGAAAAGCATCTGGTCCTCACTCCCAACGAGCGCGCGGGCGTATTGGTCGCAGGCAGCAAGCTTTCTTTGGCTATCACCCCGCACTTCTTCAACCTCATCGAGCGTGATAACCCTGATTGTCCCATCCGGCGACAGGTCGTTCCCCGGTTGGAGGAATCGCTGACCACTCCCTTCGAGATGGCAGACCCCTGCGGCGAGGATAGCCACATGCCGGTGCCTGGACTCGTGCATCGCTACCCGGATCGCGTGCTCTTCCTCATCACCGACCGTTGTGCAAGTTATTGCCGGTACTGCACCCGCAGCCGCGTCGTCAGCGGCGCGGGTGAACAAGAGTTGCACACCAATTTCGACGAGGCGATTCGATACATCGAAACCCACCCGGAGGTGCGTGATGTCCTGCTGTCGGGGGGCGACCCCCTCTTGTTCTCCGACGATAAACTCGAACTGTTGTTGAGCCGGCTACGCGCCATCGAGCACGTCGAGTTCCTGCGCATCGGCTCGCGTGTGCCAATTTTTCTCCCGCAACGCATCACGCCCGCGCTCTGCGGCATGTTGCAAAAGTATCATCCACTCTGGATGAGTGTTCACGTCAACCATCCGCGGGAATTGACGACGGAGGTCAAGGCGGCGCTCGAACGTCTGGCAAACGCGGGTATCCCCCTCGGGAACCAGAGCGTGTTGTTGCGCGGCGTGAACGATAACGTGGAAGTAATGCGCGCCCTCGTGCACAAGCTGTTGCGCTGCCGGGTACGTCCCTACTACCTCTATCAGCTCGACCTGATCAAAGGTTCTTCCCACTTGCAAGTGCCGGTATCCAAGGGCCTGGAGATCATCGAAGGGCTCCGGGGGCATACGACCGGGTACGCGATTCCCCAGTACGTGATCGACGCTCCAGGCGGCGGCGGTAAAGTTCCCGTGAACCCCAATTACACGATCTACCACGATCAGGAAAAAGTGGTTGTCCGCAACTACGAGGGTAAAGTCTTCGAATACCCGGAACCGGCTATCCTCGAACCCTGACGGGTTTCCGTGGACATTGGTCCGTCGAAGCGCGACAAATCGCGTCGCGCTTCCGTATTGTTGCAGCACTTGTTTTTCATTCCCCCGTGGCCGGACTCATCATCAAACCACGCGCCCGTGTTTTGCATGGGCACGACTGGGTATATTCCAGCGAGGTCCTGAAGACATTCGGTGATCCGCAACCCGGCGATGTGGTGTCGCTCAAAGATGGCAAGGACCACCTTTTGGGCAGCGCGGTCTACAATCCGGCCTCGCAGATCGTCGCCCGCCGGTTTTCGCGCCACCGCCAGGACCTGGACGCCGACTTCTTCAAACGCCGTATCGCGCAGGCGCTGGAATACCGCCGCCGCCGGGGCATCAATCCGCAGCTTGGTCGGCTCGTCTGGAGCGAGAGCGACGGCATTCCCGGCGTAATCGTTGACCGCTACCAGGACCATCTGGTGCTACAGACGTTGACCCGGGCAATGGATCAACGGAAATCTCTCGTGGTGGCGGCACTGGTCGAATTGCTCTCGCCCGCCGCCATCGTCGAGCGGAACGACGCACCCGTCCGCCGTGCGGAAGGTCTCGAACTGGTCACTGAAACCTTGCATGGCAAGACCTCCAATGAATTGTTGATCGAGGTGGATGGCTTGCAATTCTCGGTAGACCTCCTTCATGGCCACAAAACCGGGTTTTACCTGGACCAGATCGAGAATTACGGCTTGGTGGCTCGCTTCGCCAAAGATCGGCGCGTCCTAGATTGCTTCAGCAACCAGGGTGCGTTTGCCCTCGCTTGTGCGAAGGGCGGTGCGGCATCCATCGTGGCGGTGGAGATCAGTCATGATGCCGTGGCACTCGCGAGGGCAAATGGCGCGCGCAACGATCTGAACACGATTGACTGGCGCGAGGCGAATGCATTCGACCTGCTTTCCAACGAAGAGAGACGGGGCGTTCAATACGATCTAATCGTTTTAGACCCTCCTTCGTTCACGAAATCGAAGAGCCAGATTAACGACGCCATGCGCGGGTACAAGGAACTGCACTTGCGCGCACTCAAGCTGCTTTCGCCGGACGGACTGCTTGCCACGTTCTGCTGCTCGCATCACGTCAGCGCGTCGGAGTTCCGGCAGATGATCGTCGATGCGTCGGTGGACGCCAAACGCACCGTCCGCCAGATTGACCGGTTCACACAAGCGGCCGATCACCCGATTGTTCCGACTCTGCCGGAAACAGAATATCTACAAGGCTACCTGTTTGAAGCCATGCCGGGGCGGTGAAAAGTTGCCCCACCTTCATGCGCGTGGCGGCCAGAGGGTCCGCAAGATGCCCTCCTGCGCCCGCCACATCGCAGCAGCATCTGCAGGGTGCTTGTCCAGATGCCCGTTCAGATGCAGCAAACCATGCACGATATAACGGGCAAGTTCGCGGTCCGTGGATTCGCTCTCCAGAAGCGCCTGTCTCGCAGCAGTGGTGGCGCTGATAAAAATTTCACCGTGCTCAAAGGTGATGACATCGGTGGCCCCGGGTACCCGGAGAAAGCGCCGGTGGACCTGAGCAATCGTCCGGTCGGAGACAATAGAAATTTCTACGGCAGGTAATTGCGCCAAGACCACCGGGGCCATCCCGTGGTGCGGAAGGCAAGCCGTGACGGCATTTTCCGCGAACAGTTGCAACCGGGCAAAATCGACCCGGACGGTGCGTTGCCGGTTGAAAAGTTCGGGGCGCACCTGACTTGAAATGGCTAACACAGCCGTGCCGGACGTTTCACCGACCACGTCTTTCGACCTGCCTTCGTCCTTATCCTTCAGGTGGTCAATCGGACGGTTGCCGGAGCGATCTCCCGCGCACGTTCCTGGGCTTTCTGTTCCCGGGCACTCACGGCGGAAGGCGAAGCGGAGCCCGTGGCGGTGATCGCGGCCTTTTTGGGATATGCCACGCGTCGATGGAGCATACTGCTCAAGGTGAAGCAGAAACTTTCCACCACCCCGCGCAGTTCGTGGAACGTGAGTTCACAATCGTCCAGTTGGTGATCGGCAACCCGGTCATCGACGATCTCATTCACCAGTTCATCAATGCGCTGCGGAGAAGGTTTTTCCAGTGAACGCGACGCACTTTCCACGGCGTCGGCCAAGCTGATGATGGCGCTTTCCTTGGTCTGCGGGAGCGGCCCGCTGTAGCGGAAGTTTTCGATGCGGACCTCGGGCACATCCTCCTCGCGGTGATGCAGTGCCTTGCTGTCCGCGCGTGCTTCCTCCTGTAAACGCAAGGCCCGGTTGTAGAAATAGCGCACCACAGAATTACCATGATGCTGCTGAATCACATCAATGATGACAGGGTTGAGATTATGCTTCAACGCCAGATCTACACCTTCCTTCACGTGAGCAATCAGGATAAGCGCGCTCATGGTCGGAGCGAGATCGTCATGCGGATTTCGCTCCGTGCGCATGTTTTCCGTGAAGTAATCTGGCTTCACAAGCTTGCCGATGTCGTGGAAGTACGCACACGTGCGGCACATGCTGGCATTTGCCCCAATGCGTTCCGCCGCCGCCTCGGCGAGGCGCGCGACAGCCTGACTATGCTCATAGGTGCCAGGAGCATCCATCGACAAGCGCATGAGCAAGGGATGGTTCAAATCCGTCAACTCCAGCCATGACATGGCGGTTGTGAGGTGGAAGATTTGTTCCAGGGCCGGAAGCGCCCCGCTGACGAGCATCGCCGTGACGAGGCCGCTGCCGATGGCGGCCAAGCTCTGGTAAGCAACCATGTGCCAGTTCGTATCGCCGAAAGCCAGACGATAAATGTCGATTAGGCCGAAGGAGAGCGCCAACAGCCATGTCGCCACACCGACGTAGAACCCTGCACGGATGAATTGCCCGCGGCGACGTACCTGCAAAGTGACGAAGACCGCCACAAAACCGCTGATCAGACTCATTGCCAAGAAAATCGCGTCCACCAAGCTCCACAGGATAGACCCCCACAAACTGACGAAGATGGCCGCAAAAATCCCCTGGTTTTTACCCAGCAGAGCGGAGATCACCAGCGGAGCAAAAGCATACGGAAAAAGCAAGTTGCCGATGCTCGGGTGAATGGTTCCATTGGCCACGCACACACGAAGTGCCTTCATGACTGTGAGATGCACGAGAAACGTGCCGAACAGCAGAACGATCCGCGAATTCTTGGCGAACGTCTGCGGGTGGTTGATCCAGAGTTGCGCCAGTGCAGTGAAGAACACCAGTAGCGCAAAAAGGAATTGTTCCGCCTGCTGCGGTCGCGCCCCGTAGAAGATCAACGATGCCAAGCCGGCAAGAAACCCGAGAAAGATCAACGTTTTGACTTGGCCACTAGTTTCCAGTGACCGCAGAAACTGGCTCTGGGCGGGCTTGCGCCGTGTTTTGCCACAAGCAAAACCTTTCTTGACGAGCTGGTTCTTTTTCAGCGATGCGAACACACCCATAGGGCCAACCATATAAAACGCGCGGAGATCAACTATGCCTCAAAAAGTAGGGTGCCGCGAGCTAATTTTTGCGCCGGATGCGCTCGTCCGGTGCTCCCGGCGGTGCGTCGCCGTAACGATGATTGCGGTAAGCGCGGATGATCGCTTGAACCAATTCATGGCGAACGACATCGCTCTCCTCGAAATACATGAAGCCGATCCCGGGAATATCCTTGAGAGCTTGGATCGCTTCGACGAGTCCAGACCGTTTGTTGGAGGGGAGATCAATCTGCGTGCGATCACCCGTCACCACGCATTTAGACCCTTGGCCCATCCGAGTCAGGAACATGAACATCTGCTCTGTCGTCGTGTTCTGCGCCTCGTCGAGCACAATGTAAGCGTGGTCCAAGGTCCGGCCGCGCATGTAAGCCAGCGGAGCAATCTCTACCATCCGCCGATCCATGTAGCGTTGCAGTTCGTCCGGCTCGAGCAGGGTATGCAGCGCGTCGTAGAGGGGGCGCAGGTACGGGAAGATCTTCTCCTGCAAGTCACCGGGCAAAAATCCCAGTGCTTCGCCCGCTTCGACGGCAGGGCGTGTCAGGATGATGCGCGCTACTTCTTCCTTGCGCAATGCCGCTAAAGCGCTGGACATCGCCAGGAAGGTCTTGCCCGTTCCGGCTGGGCCGACGCCGAACACCACGTCGTTTGACGCGATGGTGCGGAGATATTCCAATTGACCAGCCGTCTTTGCGACCACGGGAGGGCGCTTGGCGGACGTGAGGATCTTGACGCTGGACAACGAGGTCAGGTTGGGAGCCGACGCCTCACTAGCATCGGACACCGAACGCAAGGCATACATGAACTCGTGCTTGCGAATGGCCACACCGTTTTGGCGGGCCTGGTCGAGTTGCTCGAAAACCTTGCGTGCTAGCGCGACCTTTTCGGGTTCGCCGTCTAATTTGATCCAACCTTCCCGCGAGGTCACTTTGACGCCGATCTTTTCTTCCAAGACCTTGATCAGTCCCATGTCGTTCGCGCAGAGCGCGGACAGCACGCGTGCATTCTCGAAGTGCAAAGTATCCGACGACGGAGACTTGTCGGATGCAACCGCCCCAGGCGGCTCCGCAGAACCATCAGCAGGCAATTCCATATCCAGTTCCACAGGTTTGCTCAACGAGGCGGCACGTCCGTCAAGCACTTACTTGTAGCTGTACACCAAACCCCAACCTGTGCGCTCCTCCTTCGAGGATTCAATTTTCACGATGAGGAAATACGTGCCAGTTCGCTTGCAATGGACTTCCGCGCCCGCAAACGAGCCATCCGCCTTTTCGTTCTGCCAACTGGTGCTTTCTTCGACCAGAGTACCGTCGCTGTCGTAGACGTGGATGGATATTTTAGCCCCTTTGGTGTCCGTCCCCATGCAAAACCAGTAATTGTTGCCTTTGAACAACTGGTGGCTGATCGCCTTCGCCTCGCCTACGGGGAGATCACCGCCCCATGTGTCCTCACGTAGCGTATACCCGTTCTTGATGTACTTATCCATCGCCTCCAAGGCAAAGGACAAGGCATCGTCCACCGTCGCCCTGGCTGGCGTAGCGAACGCACACAGGCCGAAAACGGCGACCATCAAAAGCGAGGTAAGTTTCTTCACGGCAACGATATCGGATTGCTTAATTGGATGAGATGCCTGCGAGGGAGAGAAAACCAGTGTTTCAGGGAGCGATGCTTTTCACAAAACTACAAGTGATCTAATTGATTTGTTCCACCGATTTGGACGAGATTTGTCCATCGGATTCCTGCATGATGAGCGGCTTGATTTTCTGCAAGCCTTCCCGCAAATCCTTTACCTTGGGGTTATTCTGGACCGACTCCTTCATGCCTTTGAACTGGCTTTCGAAGGTGCCGAGCATGTCGGGTTGATGGAGTAATTCAGCTCGCTCGGGCTTGTAATCCTTGCTGACGAGCGAAGCGAGCGCCTGCGTGCCGCGCAGCCAGCCCGCAATGGAAACAAGTTCGGACTCGTCCTTGCTCTTCAGGCCACCCATCGCCTCACGCACGCTGCTTTGCGCCCGGTCCAGCTCGCTGCGCACCCCCAGCCAATCGTCTTTCTTGGAAGCGTCGATGATCGCGCTGCAATGCTTGATGACCGATTCGCGGACGCCGAGCGCGCTGGCGAGGTCAATCACGCGGCGGCCAATCTCCTGGACCTTGTCGGCCTGCTTGGCCTCCACGGCGACAAAGCCGTTCGCGATCACATCTCCGAGCAGCATGGCAATTTCCTCCGGCTTCCGCGGATGAAGTTTTGAATCGGGTGCCACTTCACTCGCCCAATTCAGGTTACCGCCCATTTTGTCCAGAGCGTTGAAAATCTCACTCGGAACCGGGATCACCACTTCGTCAACCGAAGATCTCAGCTTGGTCACATCGATTTTCTGCGGTGGCGGCGGCTGGGTGGACTGCGTCTTTCCCGTCGCCGGAAGCAGCACGAGAGCCGCCGCGAAGGACACCACAGGAACGAACAACAGCCGGGAGCGCGTCATCATCATAACAGTCTTTACGTTGAACCGACGGGGAACGGTCGAGAGGGATAAAGACCATAGCCCCGTCGAACCGTCAACCCCGACTTTCCAACCGGACAGGCCGCTTCGTGCTTGCTTGTCGTCAGGCGACGCCTTATCACCGCTTCTTTTTTGACACCATCAATCCGTATGCACGCGAGTGGCGAATACACCGAGCTTCTGGCGCGGTTCCGTTCCAAACGCATCCTGGTGATCGGCGACCTGATGCTCGACGAATTTGTCTGGGGCCGGGTCAACCGCATCTCCCCGGAAGCGCCGGTGCCCATCGTCGAGGTCAGCCAACATTCGTATTATCCCGGCGGCGCAGCCAACGTGGCACGCAATCTTCGAGAGTTTACGGACTCGGTCACTGTGATGGGAATCACCGGTAATGACATCCACGCTGAAATCCTCAAAGGACTGCTCGCGGCACAGGACATCCGCCTCGACGGCCTGCAACAAAACGACGGCTACCAAACCATCGTCAAAACACGGATCATTGCCCGGCAGCAGCATGTGGTTCGCGTGGACCGGGAGAGCCCATTTGCTCCACCACCCTCCTGCCAGGAGTCGGCGCTCGCCAGCTTCGAGGCCCTCCTTCCCGATCTCGACGCCATCATCATCGAGGATTACGCCAAAGGATTTCTCACCCAACCGTTCGTAGATCGCGTCAGCACGCTTGCCCGAGCGCAGGGCAAAATCGTGACGGTTGATCCCAATCCGCGCAACGCCCTGCGCTGGAACGGCGTCACGGCGATCAAACCAAATCGCGCGGAGGCTTTCCACGTGGCAGGTTGCCCGCTGGTTGACCTGATGGAACCGGTTATCGATGACCCCGTGCTGCGGCAGGCGGGCGAACGTCTCTTGAACCTGTGGGACACGGAAATGGTGTTGATCACCCTCGGCGAACAGGGCATGATGCTTTTTCGCCGTGGGTACCCCGCCTATCCGGTGGAGCCCTGCCGCCGCGCGGTTTTCGATCTTTCGGGCGCGGGCGATACTTCCATCGCATTGTTCACCCTCGCACTGGCGGCCGGGACCACGCCGGAGGAAGCGGCCGACATCGCCAATCACGCCGGCAGCGTCGTCGTCGGCAAACTAGGCACGGCCACATTGACCTCCGACGAACTGCTGGCCAGCCTCCAACAGAAGCGATAATCTGTCCCTGGCCTCTCCGACCTTGAATCTTCCGCTCACACGTCCCGCCGTATTTTTTGATCGTGATGGCACCCTGATGGAGGAGGTGGACTACTGCCGCGACCCGGCGCAGGTCCGTGTGTTTGCCGGCGCTGCCGAGGCTTTGGGTCGGTTGCAGCGGCGGGGCTTCGCCCTTGTCATGGCCACCAACCAGAGTGGCATCGGCCGCGGCTACTTCAACGAGGAGGATTTTGAGCGGGTGCAGGTAGAGTTTCTTCGCCAGTTGGCACCCGTGGCGCTAGACGCCTGCTACCACTGCCCCGAAGTGCCGGAGGGGGCTTCTCTCCGCCGCAAGCCGGGGCCCGGTATGCTGCTGGAAGCCTCGCACGACCTCGGGCTTGACCTTGCGCGTTCTTACCTAGTCGGAGATAGCGGCACTGACGTGGAGTGTGGGCATCGTGCCGAGGTAGCGGCCTCGGTGCTCGTTCTGACCGGCAAAGGTTCCGACCAACAGCGATGTTGCCAACCTGCGTGCGTGGTCGCCGATCTTACCGGCGCGGTCGATTGGATTCTAGCTCAGCCGGGTGTTCATCATGGGTAAAATCATCGGCATCATCCCCGCACGCTGGGGTTCCACCCGTTTCCCGGGCAAGGCGCTTGCGGCCATCTCGGGTAAATCACTCATTCAGCGCGTCTGGGAACGTTGCCTGGCAGCCAGCAAACTCGACGGCGTGATCGTCGCCACGGACGACCTCCGCATCGCCGAAGCAGCCTTTGGCTTCGGCGCGGAAGTGGCCATGACTTCCAGCACCCACCAGAGCGGCACGGACCGCATCGCCCAGGTGGCGGCCCGTCTCGGACGAGAAGTGTCCCACGTCATCAACATCCAGGGGGATGAACCGACCATCGCCCCCGCCTTGATCGACCGTCTTGCCGCCACGCTCAAGCGCGACCGCACCCTGCAAATGATCACCGCGGCAAACATCCTGCGCGACCCGAACGAGATCCAAGACCCCAACTGCGTGAAAGTCGTGCTCGCAAAAGACGGCAGTGCCCTGTACTTTTCCCGCAGCGTGATCCCCCATCCGTTCGGGATGGAAGCAGACGCTCCGGGCGTTATTTTCCACCGTCACCAGGGGATCTACGGTTACGAGCGACGGTTCCTCGCTCAATTTGTGCGTTGGAAATCAACGCCGTACGAAGTGGCCGAACGCCTGGAGCAACTTCGCGCGCTTGAACACGGGACCCGCATCCGCGTTTTGGTGACCGAGCACCTTTCGCTGGGCGTGGACACTCCCGAAGACGTGAAGCGCGTCGAGGATCAGCTTCTAGCCGGCTACGGGAGCGAAATTTTGGTCTGAGCATTTATATGAAATACATTTTCATCACGGGCGGCGTAGTCAGTTCCGTTGGCAAGGGCCTCGCGGCGGCGGCGCTGGGCACCTTGTTGGAACACCGCGGCTTGAAGGTTGTGCTGCAAAAGTTCGACCCCTATCTCAACGTCGATCCGGGAACCATGAACCCGTTCCAGCATGGCGAGGTCTACGTGCTTAACGACGGGGCCGAAACCGACCTGGATTTCGGGCACTACGAGCGGTTCACGAACAGTGTGCTCACGCGGCATAACAGCCTCACGAGCGGCCAGGTGTACGAAACCGTCATCGCACGGGAACGGCGGGGTGATTACCTCGGAAAAACCGTGCAGGTCATTCCGCACGTGACCGACGAGATCAAAGCGCGCATCCGCCTGGTCGAGCGCGAACAACCGGCCGATGTGCTCATCACCGAGATTGGCGGCACGACCGGTGACATCGAGGGTCTGCCGTTTCTGGAAGCCATCCGCCAGTTCACGCTGGAAGTCGGCTCGCGTAACGCCATCGTGATCCACGTCACCCTCGTGCCCTACATCAAGGCCGCCGGTGAGCTAAAGACCAAACCCAGCCAACAGAGCGTTGCCCGGCTGCGCGAGATAGGGCTCCAGCCGCAGGTCCTGATTTGCCGGACCGAGCACCCGCTCGAAGAGGATGTGCGTGCCAAGCTGTCGATGTTTTGCAACATTCCACTGGGTGCCGTCGTGGAAATGCGCGACGTGGCACACACGATTTACGAAGCACCGTTGATGTTGCAAGCGGAACGCGTGGACGAGACGGTGTGCGACCTGCTCGACTTGAAAGCCCCGCCAGCCGAGATGACGGACTGGAAGCGGTTCGTTGGGCGGGTGGTGCAGCCGAAGAAGAGCGTGACCATCGCCATTGTCGGCAAGTACATCGAGTTGCAGGATGCTTACAAGAGCATCTACGAGTCGCTGACACATGCCGCCGCCAGCCATGACAGCGCCATCAACCTGCTGCGGATCGATGCACAGGCGCTCGAAGCAGGTGGTGAGGCGGTCGCCGACGCATTACGCGAGGTCACGGGCATCGTGGTGCCGGGCGGCTTCGGGGAACGGGGGATCGAAGGAAAGATCCAAGCGGCTGGGTACGCGCGGCTGCATAAGGTCCCATATCTGGGTTTGTGCCTTGGGATGCAGGTGGCGACCATCGAGTTCGCCCGCAACGCCTGTGGCCTGGAAAACGCCAACAGCACGGAGTTCGACCTCGACACTCCATTCCCAGTGATCAGCCTGCTTGAACAGCAGCGCCAAGTGCGGGAAAAAGGCGCTTCCATGCGGCTGGGTGTCTGGCCGACAAAGATTACCACGGGAACGCTCGCGGCGCACGTCTACGGCCGCGAGGAGATCGAGGAGCGTCACCGGCACCGCTACGAGTTCAACAACGAGTACCGGGAATTGATGACCAGCAAAGGGTTGATCATCGCGGGAACCTCGCCCGACGGCACGCTGGTGGAGATGATCGAACTCCAGGACCATCCCTGGTTCCTCGCCAGCCAGTTCCATCCCGAATTCCTCTCCAAACCGAACGCGCCTCATCCGCTGTTCCGCGGGTTCCTCGGGGCTTGCTTGGCTCACCAGAGTTGACCCAGTGTTGCGCGTCGTCGTTGGCTTTATGTGAACGAAACGGGTGATGGGATGCTCAAACGCAGTAACGCCGGTTGTTTGATGCAGTCCGTCACTGGCGTTTAGCTTCCCCATGAAAACCTCCTTTGCCCTTCTCGCCGGACTACTGTTTTCTGTGCTCCCTGTCCACGCCCAGGATGCCCAACCCGCCGCCCCGGCTTCCACTGCGAAGGAATGGCAGTCAGCCTACTTTGCCGGTGGGTGCTTCTGGTGTATGCAGTACGCTTTCGACCGGGTCAACGGCGTCAAGAAAACGGTGGTTGGATACACCGGCGGCGACCTGCCCAAGCCGGACTACGAGTCGGTTTCCAGTGGTACCACCGGGCACGCGGAATCCATCCAGGTGCTCTATGATCCGAAAACCGTGTCTTACCAGCATCTGGTCGATGTCTTCTGGAAGAACATCAACCCGACGACCGTGAACGGGCAGTTTGCAGACCACGGGACGCAGTACCGCACGGCGATCTTCTACACGAACGACCAGGATAAGGCCACGGCGGAAGCTAGTAAGGTTGCCCTGGATAAATCCGGCAAGTTCGACAAGCCCGTGGCCACGCAAATCGTGCCTTTATCGTCCTTCTACGCAGCCGAAGATTACCATCAGGAGTACTACCGCAAGAACCCGGAACACTTCCAGGCTTACGAGGTCGGTTCCGGCCGGGTCGGCTATATCAAGCGGACCTGGAACGATGACCAACCAAAAACCACCCCTTCCCCGTCCAAACCATGAGCTCCATTGAACCACCTGCTTCCTTCCTGCGCCAGCTACTTCCCTGGTACGCCGGCTTGGCTTTCATCTTCGTTTTTGCTGCTTGGGCGTACATCGGTCATGCCCAGCAACCCAACCCAGCCGCAAGTTCCTCTCCCGCCCCATCCTCTACCCCTATGACCAATCCTGCCCAGCCTGACGGCACCTTCATCAAACCGAGCAACGCTGACCTGCGCAAAAAACTGACCGCCGAGCAGTATAGCGTAACATGCGAAGCAGGCACCGAACCCGCCTTCCACAATGCTTACTGGAACAATCACCGGGACGGCATCTACGTGGACGTAATCAGCGGCAAAGTCCTTTTCAGTTCCAAAGACAAGTTCGACAGCGGCACCGGCTGGCCCAGCTTCACCAAACCACTAGTAAAGGAAAATGTCGTTGAACACACCGACTCGTCGTTTGGAATGGACCGTACCGAGGTTAAAGCCAAGGACAGCGACGCGCATCTCGGCCACGTCTTCGATGACGGCCCTGCCTCGGCGGGTGGCATGCGTTATTGCATGAACTCGGCTTCCCTGCGCTTCATCCCGGCGGATAAGCTCAAGGACGAAGGGTATGGTCAATATGTGTCGCTTTTCGAAACAAAGGACGCTGACAAGAAGTAGGCGGCTGGCCTATTGACCCTATCGCCAGACGGCGGGCTCAATTGGCCCGCCGTTTTTGCGTCCACTCGCGGTACGGGATGCGCGGCATGTGAAAGATCGCGTCGCGGGTGCGGACGTAACTGCCGCCCCCGTTCATCCGGCCGATGGTGTGGAGGAGGTCGGCCCGGACGTAGGGACCAGCCGGGTCGATGTACTCCTCGCCTATGTGTGCGCAGAGCACCTCGCCCACGATCACCCGCGAGTGCCCTACCTCAATGGTGGTCACCTCGCGGCATTCCAGATTTGCCGGGGCCTCGGCGATCCGTGGAACTTTCACTCTGACGGAGGCGAGGGTGGTCAGTCCTGCCTGTTCCAATTCATCCACGCCGGACGGAAAGTCGATGGCACACACGTTCATGGCTTCGGCGATCCTTTCGTTGACGAGGTTGATCACGAACTCGCCCCGCGCACGGACGTTCTGCACGGTGTCTTTGGGCACCGGCCGATCAGAAGCAGCGTCCGTTGAGCCGGGGCGGTCCCCAGCTCCGATGGTAACGAGCACCGGATCGATCCCCGCGTAGTTGAACGCGCTGAACGGGGCGGCGTTGACCGTGCCCGCTGCATCCAGGCTCGTGATCAAGGCAATCGGGCGCGGCGTCACCAAGCCAATGATCAGGTTGTAACGGTCGTGCGGCGACAACGACGCGAAATCGTATGCGAGCATGGTGGCAGCGTTCCGGGTCAAACCGCCATCGGCGCTGCTTCCTCGACGTAGTCGGGCTCGGTGTACACCTCTGCGAGTTCGTCCTCGTCCGTCTGCAGAGGGGCGAACCGCTCCGCATTGAAGCCGTACTCGATCCCGTGGCGGTTTGCAGGATTCACCAACTCAACCAGATACAGCGCGGTTTCGCCTTCCGAGTTGGACAGGCTGACCCCAGGCAGAAGGTCGCGTACCGTGTAGATCACATCCTTTTTGGGCAACGCCGTGTACAATTTCCCAATGCCGAGAGGGAACTGGTCATCCACGCACGCTACTTTCTGGCCCGGAGAAAACATGGTTCACCCATCCTCTCTAATCTTCCGCCCGGCAAGGCTTCAGCGCGAATTTTGCGCCGCGGCAGCCACGACCTTGGCCACGCCTTTCTGATCCCGCAGCACCGGTCCGATGCTCCAGAGAATAAATCCGCCGCTTTCCGCCTTCGGCCCGATGGTCTGTTCCAGTTCCAACTGGCGGCCAATCTCGGCGACCGGCCAGTTGAACGGGCTGCCGAGCCGGTCGAGCGCGATGCTCGGATAGATTGGGATGCGCCGTGGGTTCGTCTCCGGGCTGCGCCACCAGCGCAGCAGAGCCGAATAACTCTGCGGACCTGCGTCCGGCCAATAGAGCTGCGGCGAGAGATAGTCCACCCATCCTTGGTGCAGCCAATTGACCGGGTCGGCATACAGTTCCGTGAATTGATCCACCCGGGCTTCGACACCCGCCGGGACATCGGGCCGGTAGATGCCGAACGGGCTAACCCCGAATTTCGCTCCGGGCCGGGTGGCGGTCACCGCCCGGTGGAGACCTTGCACCAATCCATCGATGTTCGACCGCCGCCACGCGGCCACCCCCAGGCTACCACCCTCGGCGCGGTAACGGCCATAGGTGGCCTCATCCGGAAAAGTGCCCCGGGGTAAGCCGCTGCCAGGATAGGGATAGAAATAATCGTCGAGGATGATGCCTGTCAGGGGATAACGCCGCAGTAGGTCAGTGCACACGCGAATTACCTGATCACGTACGGCGGCATCGCCCGGGTCCATCCAGCGCCACGAGCCCACCTTGCGCACCGCGTCCGGCATGGTGCGACTGATATGCCTGTCAGCGGTGGCAGCGCGGTTGGTCGCCGCACGAAAAGGATTGATCCAAGCGTGGATGGCCACCCCACGAGCACGCCCCTCCTCGATGAAAGATTGGAGCGGGTCGTAGCCGGGTGATTTCCCCTGCGCGCCAGTCAGATACCGGCTCCAGGGCTCCAGGCTCGAATCGTACAAGGCATCGCTTTCAGGGCGTACCTGCACCATCAAGGCATTTAACCCACAGTCTGCAGCAGCGGAGACGATGCGGTGGATTTGCTCGCGCTGGGTTGCCGCTGGCAGGCCCGGCCGGCTGGGGAAATTGAGGTTGGAGACCGAGGCGACCCAGGCCGCGCGCATTTCCTCGGCTGCCAGCAGCGGCGCGCACCATGGAAGGACGAACGCGACCACGAACAACGCGCACCAGCAAGCACGCCGTAAATTCGGCGAGGCGTGAGTCGGGCCGTGGGCTAACCGCCCACTGCAGATCAGTCGATTAAACGAGAACATTTGACGGTGAATAGAGCTTCTCTGCCGTGAATTGTCAGGTAATCTGGCGCACCCGTCCGACGCTTTGCCCCGGAAGATCCAACGTTGTGAGATACACCACCAGAATTATCGTCCCTCCCCGGGTGCGTCGCTCCGGGCAGCCCGGGTCAGGTGGCGCGTATCGGCCGCAGGTGTTGGGAGTCAGAAAATCTTTCGGGTTCGATGATCCTTTCGGTGTGGCCGCACGGGGTCATCTCGGTGCTGCGGCGCTCCACCCGGAATGCGCGCCGATCTTCGTCCAACAATCGTTTGCCGAAACGGAAACTCTCGGGCGCTCACCCACCGAATCGATGGCCAATGCCATGCGGGCGGTCGGCCACGTCCGTTTTCGTCCGCCTTGGGGGGCTGACGCCAACCTGCTCGCCAGCCCCCAAGAGATTGAGACCGCCGCGGCGGCAGGTTTCACGTACTTCACGATTGATCCATCTGGGTTTCTGCGGCCCGACGTAGATGCTCTCAGCGAACCGCAGATTGCTTCGGCGTTGGCCGCCCTCATCGAAGAAGGTACGCTGGGCGAGGATTGGTCGCAGCCTTATCTGGACCGGACCATCGACCTGCCCGGCAATCAGCAGTTGACCCTCACACTCGGCCCGTTGCAGCGGGCCGCCGTCCGGTACTCGCGCGCGATTCGCCATTGCGCCCGCTTGTCTGAGGCTATTGCGCGGGCAAATCACGGCCGTCCTTACGAAACCGAGGCTTTTTTCGGGGCGATGCCCTTCGCCGCCACTGCGCTGGAGCACCTCTTCATCGGACTTGAGCTGGAAGCGCGCGGGGTCCGGCTGACCAGCTTGGCGTTGAGGTTGATCGGCCCGGAAGATGCAACCAGGGTCCAGGCCGGTGATGCCACCGCCACCAAGGCACGCCTGTTGGAGCACGCCGCCGTCGCCGAGTTCTGTGGACCTTACAAGCTGAGTTTCCACAATGTTTCGCTGCTTCCCTCGCTCTACCCGGTCTTGGGGGAATGTTGCGGTGACGCCTTGCACGTTAAAACCCGCCATCTCAGTTTTCTGGAAGCTCTGCGGGTGATTCACCGCACGGAGCCCAGCCTGTTTGAGCGGATCACAAAGATCGTCGCGGCTTCACCGGATACTTCGTCAAGCGGGCTAACCAACGCGTTTTTGCACGCCGTCAACAGAGATCTGGAGCAAGACTGGCTCGGTGAACCCGATCCCGAGGCAGCGTTGGTGCGAATTGCCGCCGCGTTGATGGCTGGCGTCGATCAGGATGGGCGGCCGGTCCGGCTGGCGATCACGGAGAAGCTGGAGGAGCACATGGAAATCTACCGCGAGCAGCTCACGGCGCTTTTTGACAAGCGACTGTTTCTGCTCAAGGCTGGCTGACCGCTTCTACCCGTTGATGCGGATGGGCTGCTACTTTATGCGCAATTCCCGCTTGGCAAACGCTGCCGCTTTCACGCCGTTCATCTTTGCGGTGTTCCTGTTGGGGCTTAGCCCAGCAATACCGGCGGCCGAGCCAGCACCGGATCAGGAACAACGCTGGCATCACCTCAAGGACTTACAGGAGCAGCTTTCGAAAAACGCCCCCAAGGGAGCCAATGAGATCGAGTTTTTTGCGCCGTTGAAAACGGAACTCCACACTGCCGCCGTGGACTTCGCGGCGGCGTATCCGCAAGATCCACGGCGTTGGGAGGCGAAGCTTCTTGAGGTCAAGACCACGAATTTTCCTACGCCGCCCGCCGAGCGCAAGAACCTGTTCAGCAAGAACGAGGCGATTATCACAGAAATCAAAGCCGCGCTGGACGCCCCACCCGAGATCAAGGAGAACGCCGAGCGCACGATCCTATTCCAGCATCTTGACCACCTAGATCTCGTCGATAGTCCGCAGGAAGCCTCGGGGCTGGAGCAGCGGATGGTGGCCTTTCTGCACGATTATCCGGACGACCCCCGCGGCTCGTCCATGCAGGTGCGTCGGGCGGACCTGCTCGCCCGGAGCGACCCGGCCAAGGTGCGGCCTCTCTTGGACGAACTTTCCGGAAGTGCAAACCCGAAAGTGGCTGCCGCAGCCCGTGGGCGTATCGCCCTGATCGCCCTTGGAAAAGCCCCGCTCGACTGGAAATTCACTGCTTTGGACGGACGGGAAGTGGATTTCACCCATCTACGTGGGCGAGTGATCCTCATCGACTACTGGGCGAGTTGGTGTCCGGATTGCCTGCGCGCCCTGCCGCAGGTGCTTGCCGTGTATCGCCAATATCACGACAAGGGACTTGAGGTGGTCGGTATCTCTCTGGACAACGATCAGGCTGCTCTCGTTTCCTTTCTGAAAAAGCGCGACATGCCTTGGCCAGAATACTTCGACGGCAAGGGTTGGCAAAGTGAGTTCGTCACCAAATATGGGGTGGGCGGCATCCCCGAGATGTGGATCGTCGCGCGCGATGGCCGCGTCGCGTCTGCGGGCGTACAGCCCGAGGAACTGAACGGTGCGGTGGCCGGATTGCTTGAGAAGTAACGGACCGCGGACAAGTCCGGGACTTCGTGCATGAGCTGGCGTTCTATTTCCTCCCTTCCATGGAGGAGACCAAAACCGCAAAGTCATTCGCGGACGCCATCTGGCGGCCTTCCACCGCCAGCATGAGCGC
>CAXTVY010000012.1:23981-24370 GCA_964247665.1 uncultured Chthoniobacterales bacterium
AACAGTGCCTTTGAAAGAACCGCGAGTGACTGCGGATTGCGGTAGCCAGTCAACTGGCAGGCGCGTTCCGCTAGAACTATGGCGGAGTCGAACACCAGAGATCCTGCTTCTTCAAGATCAGGTTGAGCAGGAATTTTCTCTAGGCTGAGTGATGCTAGATTAGTCATGGCCGCCGGGTTGGCCGGATCTATCCGCAGACAACCACGCAATACGTCGGCGGCAGCAGAAAGATGGCCCTGGTTCTTCTCCGTTCGATAAAGGTTGAGATAGGCGCTGACCATGGTTGGCTCCAGCATCAAGGCACGGTGGAACTGTTCGCGGGCCCGCTCCGCATCATTCAATTCCAGAAAAACGACTCCGAGATTGTTGTAACATTGCGCATCCGGCTG
>CAXTVY010000012.1:24380-31361 GCA_964247665.1 uncultured Chthoniobacterales bacterium
TCCGCCGACTCCCGCCATTTGCCTTGCATCCGGAGCACGCTCGCCAGGCTGTTGGCCGCCGAGAAGGACCGTGGTTCCAGGCGAAGAGCCTCGCGGTAATACGCCTCGGCCTGCGGAATCCTGCCGTGGCTCTGTGCGTCGGCCCCGAGGTTGTTGTAGACCGCAAAACAATTCGGGTCCACGTCCCGGGTGCTTTCCCATAGTTGGCGTGGAGAACTGAATTGGTCCGCCCGATTGAACGTCGCAGCAGCGCACAGTCCGGCGAGACCGACCATGACAATCCCAGCCGCCCGCGCCGAAGCTCCCCCCCGTTGTTGCCATGCGCCCAACCCGGCCGCGATTCCGACGATGATCCCGATCAGCGAAAGATGAACCAGATGGTCGGAAACGTAGGAATAGGTGAAATACGACATGTGAAACAACCCGGTCACCGGCACAAGCGTCACGAGAAAATATGTCAGCACCGCGAACGGACTGCGGCCCCAGCGCGACCGCCCTGCCCAGGCGACTGCCAGCAGGGCGAACCAACCGAGCACCGGGAGATAATCTCCGGGAAAGGAGGTCGCCAGCTTCCAATGCGGATACAACATGGCGAGCCGGACGGGTAGCAATGCTTTGCCGAGGTAAAACCAGGCGCTGTGCCCGCACATGAGCTCCCGGATCAGCATCGGCAGCTTGCCCTCCTCATGAAATTCGGGGTCCATCGCCCGATGGTACTGGAACCACATCGTCGCCAAGCCGCAGGCGAAGGAAACCATGAAAAACGGCACACTGCGCGCCAGCTCGTTCCAGCGCAGCTTGCCCGTGCGCCACCAACCAAGGAGCAGGAGCACAAAGGGAAGCATCACCACGGAGGATTTGCTCAGGGCAGCGAGCACGAAGAAGCCAAGAGCCCACCGATACCGGCGGCGGCGGTGCACAACGTCCTCCGTGACTTCCGATTGCCAGTAGTTCAACAAACACGCGAGGTAGAACACCATGGAAAGCGTGTTCTTGCGCTCGGCGATCCACGCCACGGATGCCACGTTTACCGGATGAATGGCAAAAAGCAGGGCACCAAACCAGGCTCCCGGCACCCGCATCACGAGCAGGAGCCGCCACAACAAACAGGCACCCGCGAGATGCAAGGCAAGGTTGACCAGATGATAGCCGGTGGGGTCAGCGCCCCACAGCGGCCACTCCAGCCAGAACGTCGTGTACGTGAGCGGAAAGAAATCGTATGGCTTGGTCGAGGCCCAGATGTCCCGCAAGCCGGCGAGCGACCGGAGCATCTCGTTGTCTCGCACCAGCACGCCGTCATCCCACTGAAACTCGCCGTTCAAGGCCGGCCAGTAGCAGGCGCAGGTCAACGCGACCAGAGCGACGAAACGCGCGATCAGCGGCCAATTCACCGCACGCTCACCCGCCGCAGGGGTTCGCCGTAAAAAAATGGAGGCGGTGGGAAGAGCCGGGACGCTTGCGAGGGACGACATGGCAGCTATGAAAGCTGCTACTGTGCCGCGCCATCGCCGCCACGGTGGCACCGCGGACGCCTAACGATCCAGCGCGCCGATTTCCCGCATGAAGTCCGGGAACGACCTGGCATTGCGGATGGCATCATTCAATTGGTCGAGCTTCTTGTCGTTGAATGCCTGATTGAGCGACACCCGGCGCGTCGCTCCCGCATGATTAAAAACAACTTCATCCCAATGGATGGAAGACACCTCGTTGTTGAACTTCGCCACGGAACGCCCCCGGAAGAATGCCCGCGTCGATTCGGGCGGTGTGAAGATCGCATTACGGATATCGTCTTCCGTGACATACCGGCGCATCTGCCCATCCCGAAGCAGGGCATAATGCAGACCCTGATCCATGGATACGTTGTGGTACTCCAGATCAATGGACTGAAGCCAGGGGTCGGTCCAGGCCAGACCTTCCTCTTCCCGGAGAGTGTCGAGCAAAAATTTCTTGGCCACCCAATCAACGCGGTCGCGGCAAAGCATCACGTCCTTTTCCAGATCGTTCAGGACGCTGTCCCACTCATGCAACAGCCAGGCGGTTTCCTTGTCGTCGCGGTTACAGTGGGTCATCGCCGCCGCGAGGTACATCCGCTGCACGTCGACGGCCGAAATTTTCCGTCCGTCCTTGAGTTCGATGATCCAAGAATAGGTCTGGTCCCGGCTGATCGCCTTGGTCGTCTCGATGGGTTGCGCGAACTCCAGCGGCGGCGCTTTCCCGGCCTCGATCAATTCGAGCACCAGCGCGGTGGTGCCCATTTTGAGCGCGGTGGCGACCTCACTCATGTTCGAGTCGCCAATGATGACGTGGAAACGCCGGTAGCGGCTGCTGTCCGCGTGCGGCTCGTCGCGTGTGTTAATCAACGGCCGACGATTCATCGTGTCGATGCTGACGATGACGCTAAAAAAGTCGGCCCGTTGCGAAATCTGGTAGAGCCCCGACTGACTGGCAATGCTTTCCGCCTCCACGCCCATTTTCCCTGCGCCCGCGAAGATTTGCCGTGTGACTAGGAATGGAAGAATGTCGCCAACCACGCGGTCCCACGGCACGTGCCGACTCATCAGGAAGTTGTCGTGGCAGCCGTAGCTGTGTCCGATGAAATCCGTGTTGTTCTTGTAAAGCCGTACTTCCCGCTCCGGGAGCAGTTTCTTGTTCCGCCGCCGCGCGCACTCCGCCACGATGCGTTCGCCCGCCTTGTCCTGTGCGACGATCTCGCGCAGCCTCGTGCACTCGGGCGTCGAGTATTCTGGGTGCGCATGATCGTTGTAAAAGCGCGCGCCGTTGCTCAGGACGAGGTCGCTCTTGATTTCCTCGAAACTCAAGGGCCGGTTCTTGTCGATTTCGAAGTAGGACGATTCGTCGGTGTCCTGCAACAGTTCGGCAGCACGAAACCCGCGGGCATCCTGATGAGGATCTTCCAGCGTGTAATCCCACTTCATCAAGGTGCCGTGTTCGGTGTAGCGGCGCACCAGTTCGATGGACTCGCTGACCACGTCCACGTTGTCCACGCCATCCACCGTGATCCCGTATTCAGTCTCGATCCCGAAAACGCGATTCATTATTTCTTCAACGGGCTTTGACAATGGGTGTTTCCTCCGGAACCAACGTTGGTGTTTTGGTGGCAGCCGGATCAGATCACGGTGCGGTTCTTCGTGGGCCGCTCCTCGCGGGAAGTCGCTTTCACCGGAGATACGCGCACCACGTTCTCAGCGTCGTAATCGATGAGCTTTAGCCAGTCCTCCACGATATCCGTGGGAGGAAAGATATCGTTCTCGGAGTATTCGGCGTTGAGCGAAAGCGTCAGGTCGCTCGCGCTGATTCCTTCCTCCTGCGTCGTGGCAATGGCGCGCTTGATTGCCAAGCCTTTCGCGCGCTCGACGACCGAGGAAATGATTGCTCCGCTGATCAAATCGCCACGATAGAGCACTTCCTTGCGCCCACTCCGCAGGGTAACCTCCAAGAATCTGTTCTCGTCACGGTGGCTGAACTGTTGCTCGATGAGTCCATCAACCAACTGCTCGACCGCCACCTTGACACTCCCCGCGGCTTTGATGAGCGCGGGGTCGAACGGTAAGTCCTCGGAAAGATAGATTTTATAAATTTCCCGCGCCCCTTCCTTGGTCGGCCGGTTCACCTTGATCTTACGGTCGATCCGACCTGGCCGGATGATCGCCGGATCGATGAGATCGGCGCGGTTCGAGGCGAGGATGATCACCACATCGTTCAGCGAATCGATGCCATCCATCTCCGTGCAGAACATCGGCACCAGCGTGGAAAGAATATTCGAGAAACGGGAGGCACGGCGGGTGCCGAGGATACTCTCGGCCTCGTCGATGAACAGGAAGGGTAGGAAACCTTCCTTGCGCTTTTCGCGGGCGGTGGCAAAAATTTCGCGCACCATCCGTTCGCTCTCACCCACCCACATGTTCAGGATTTCCGGTCCCTTGATGTGCATGAAGTATTCTTTCATCTCCTGACCGGATTTTTCCTTGAGCTTTGCGGTGAGGTTATAGGCTGTCGCCTTGCCGATCAACGTCTTGCCGCAGCCAGGCGGACCATACAACAGGAAACCCTTCGGCGTGCTGTGGTTGAACTTGGCGAACAAATCCGCGTGCAGCAGCGGCAGCTCGATGGCATCCTTGATGGCCTGGAGCGCCTCTTGTTGGCCGCCAACTTTTTCCCACGGCAGTTCTGGAACCTCGTCGAGGTAATGATCCTCGCTCTTAGGCCGCTTCATCAGCTCCATCGCCATCCGGTAATTGGGGTCCACCCGGACCTCATCGCCCGTCTTGAGCGTCTCCTTGAGCAATTCCGTGGAACGTTGGAGGACCAGCGACTGCATCCCGTTATCCTGGCCGACCCGCAGCCGGTCGTTGCCGATGACTTCCGTGATTTTGGCCACGGGCCCCGACATATCGTAGCCCAGTTCGCCCACCACGACATACGCTTCATTGACAAGCACCCGCGTGCCCTTCTTAAGCTTGTTGATGTTGATGCGTGGATCGACGTTGCAATAGTAGTCCGACCCACCCACGACAATCTGCACGGTTTCGCGGCTCGGGCTGCCCAGGAAGATGCCAATGCGGTTCGCGGGCGAGGTCACCTTCTTGATGACCTCCTCCATTTTTTCGATGGTCTGGCGGGCCTCGTTGATGGTATCCTCCTGTTCCGCGACCTGAGCGCGCGTGTTGAGCAAGGCTTTGCGGATGGGATCGCCAATGGGCAGCGAAGCGATGGTGCGGTCAAGGAGATCGAGCGCCGTCATTTCATCGGCTCCCGAATGACCCGTGCCGTAGGAGGAATCAAACTCGTTGGATCGGTCAGATGGATTCATGCTGCTTCTGCGGATGTGGAGGAAAGCCGTTCAGTTTCGACACTGGCCAGGCTCGCTGGTTCAAACATACGCGCCGGGGAAATAGGCGCAAAACAACGCACGGAAGGAGACTGTGTGGTCCCTTTGTTAAGGGAGAGTCGGTAGCAAGGGATGAAGCAACCCGGCAGTGCACCCTCTGGGACTCGAACCCAGAACCTAGTGATTAAGAGTCACGTGCTCTACCAATTGAGCTAAGGATGCTTGTGGTACTGCTGCCGTAGGTGCATGCCACGAGCGCCAATTTATCGTCGTATCTTGTGGATAAGCAAGCGACTTTTCTCCCAAAAGTCGCTGGGCGGTCCCGGGCTGGAAAGTGCCCGCCGGTGGTAAATCTGCCGAACCCGTTGCATGTTGGAGCCGGAATCGATCTCCGCCGGTGCTTCCCTCCCATGAACGTGCTGGCTTTCCCCCTGCCACTTTCTCCATGCCCATCACCAAAGCCGCCGTCGAAACACTGGTTCCCCGTCAAACGACCATCGGAGTTTTCTACGACGGGAATTATTTCAATCACGTCAGCACTTACTACAAGTATTCCCACGAGCGGCGCGCCCGGCTAAGTGTCGCAGGGCTGCACCGCTTCGTCCGCGCCTACGTGGCGGGTGACCGGTGCGAGAAAGACCGCCCGTCTCAGGAAGGCGCCCAGCCTCGGCCACAAGGGGTGGCGGGAAGGCGTGTCTCGCGGGATGACTCGGAGCGCATGCGCCGGTGTCAGGTCATCGACGCTCATTATTTCCGCGGCCGGCTCGCGGCGATGGACGCGGCGGCTAAAGATTCGCTGCTCAACGAGCGGTTGTTCGAGGACGTGTTGATGAAGGAAGGCGTGACCACGCATTCGCTGCCGCTCGTGCGGCGGCGGGATCAAACCCTGGCCGAAAAGGGATTGGACGTGTGGTTCGCGCTTGAAGCCTACGAGGCAACCCTGCTCAAACGGTATGATGTCACCGTGCTGGTGGCCTGCGACCGGGACTACCTGCCCTTGGTCCGCAAGCTCAACGCGCTCGGAGGAGCTGTCATGGTGTTGGGTTGGGATTTCACCCACACCGACGAGATGGGCGTGGAGAGACAGACCGTCACCTCCGTCGATCTGCTCGCCGAAGCGGCGTATCCGCTGGCGATGCACGAAATTATCGGGAGTAGCGCCCCGGATGATCCGCTCGTCAACGGCCTGTTTGTCGAGGACATCGGCCACCGCAGCCGGGATGTCCGCGAAAGCTCTCCCCGCGCGCTGAGCGACGAGACGAGCATCGGTGAAACTGCGGCTGGGTTGCTGGTGGTGGAAGGCAGCGCCGATCCGGAACGAGCCGAGGCGCGCCTGGGCGTAATCCAAACGTTGAAGGAGGGCTATGGTTTTATCAGCACGGAATCTTCCGCCAAGAACCTGTTTTTCTCTTGGGCCGATCTCCAGGATGTGCCCTTCGATGCGCTGGAGGTCGGGGATCGCGTCGGCTACGTGCTCGGCACAAATTTCAAAGGCGAATGCGCTACCAGCGTGCACAAAATTTGACTGGACCCCGCTTCTGCCGCTGCGGAATACGTTTTGCAAAGACAGTTGTTTAGCACGTCGTTTTCCTTTACGCTCGCGCGCTCATGTCTGAACCAAGCCGGGCCGGGCCGCCTCTGCTCGAACAAATCTTGGAAACCGCCCGCCGCACTCAGATGTCCTCCGTGGCCGTGGCGGTGTACGACTACGCGGCCGAGGTCAGTTTTTCTTATGGTGCCGCCCGCGTATTTCACGCCGCCAGCACGATCAAGCTGGCCGTGCTTTTCTCCCTGTTCCGCGCGGCGGAAAGTGGCACCCTGCGTCTGTCCGACCGCCTGCATGTGCGCAACCGTTTCCGGAGCCAGGGAGACGGCACGCCGTTTTTCCTCCAGGCCGACCGCGACGGCGACCCGGACCTCTACAAACTCGTCGGCCGCACCGCCAGCCTCCAGTCTTTGGCCGAGACGATGATCGTCCGCAGCAGCAATCTCGCCACCAATCTGCTGATTGAGCACCTGCAAATTCCGTCTGTCACCACGTCGCTGGCGGACGCGGGCCTGGATGCACTCCGATGCGTCCGTGGGGTCGAGGACGAAGCCGCCCACGCGCAGGGAATCAACAACCAAGTGAC
>CAXTVY010000013.1:0-6013 GCA_964247665.1 uncultured Chthoniobacterales bacterium
GGCGTGTAGCTCCTGCGGCGTCAGAAACGCCAGTTGGGTGATCTGCGCCTCGCGCTTGGTGACCTGCGCGCCGTCCAGCTCGAAGACGTGCACGATGCCCAGATGCACGCGGCCGACCTCGTTAGAGTCGTCGTTGAGCAGCGCGCGGATGTGGTTCTGGTAGCCGCTCTGGAGGATCAGTTCCTCGTCCACCTCCCGGCGGACCCCGGCCAGGTAGGAACGCTGGTCGAGCGAGAACAGGTTCTCGTCGGCGTCGTTGAGATGGCCGCCGATCCCGATGGAACCCTTGGCGGTCAGCCGTTGTTCGCCGCCCTTTTTGCCCCGGACGTAGTGCAGGACTTTCCCGGCGTGGGTCAGGATCACGTAGGGGATGATCTGCTTGCAGCCCGGGTCCTGTTCGGCGCTGGAGCGGGGCAGGAAAAAGTTGTTCTCCCGGGCCAGGAAAGGCGTCAGGTAGCGTGCGACATCGAAGTTCAGTCCCTGGAATGCGCCCAGTTGATCAAACAGGCTGCGGCGGACCGCCAACACCATTTCCTCGCTCCGCCCGGTAGTCATGGCCGCCGAGAATAGGGGCAGAAGGCGGAAGTGGGAAGGCAGAAGTGGGAAGGCAGAAGGCAGAAGGCAGAAGGATGCAGGATGCAGGATGCAGGTGGCCATGTTTTCCCGCCGTGCTCCTGGTGATCTTGGAACAACCGCAGCCAGCGGCTTCTCTTTGGCAGTCCTCCTGAGCATGGCGAGTCGGCGAGTGCAGCCGAAGGACCTTCCGCCACCGGAGGCGAGCGTCTCAGAGTGGCTAGGTGGGTCGAACCGCCCGGGTGCGCTTGGCTGCTGCCAGCCGAAAGGTCCTTCGGCTATGCTCGCGGACTCGCTGTGCTCAGGAGGACACGCGCTATGGCGGGGACACGCTTTGTGGCAACTGGTAGGAGGCACGCACTCCTCTGCCACCTGCATCTCACGGCCCTTCTGCCTTCTGCCTTCCTCAAGCCTCCAGGTAGCGCGAAAGCTTCTCGCGCAACAGCGTGCGGGCGCGGAAGAGCAGGCTCTTGACGTCGGGCACCGTCAAGGTCAGCACGTCGGCAATCTCCTCATAGGAAAGCTCCTCGTAACGGCGCAGCACGAGCGCCAGGCGCTGCGTCTCGGGCAGTTCCGCGATGGCGGCATTGATGGCCCCCTGGAGTTCCGCCTGCAGGAGACTCGCGTCGGGCGAGGGAGCCAGCGAATCCTCGAAACGCGCGAACGCATCCGCACCGTCCCGCCCGGACGGCTCGCGCGAGGATTCGGCCTCCAGACTGACCACGGGACGATTCTTGCGGCGGCGCAACTCGTTGAATACGAGATTGCGCGTGATGGTGTAGAGCCAGGTCGTGAACTTCGCGCTCGGCTCGTACCGGGCCGCGGACTTCCACACGCGCAGGAACACCTGCTGACCGATATCCTCGGCGTCGGCGCTGTCGCTTCCGAGCATCCGCGCCACGGTGCCGATCACACGCTGCTGGTGGCATTCGACCAGATCGCTGAACGCCTGCCGGTCGCCCGTGCGCACGCGCATCATCCAGATGATGTCCTGCTCGTCCGCCGTCAGCGTGGCGTTGGGCGCGCGCTCGATCCCTGGAAACGCGGCGTCCGGCGAGGCGGAGACGGAAGGCAACGGCCGGGGGGAGTCCATGCAGGAAAAGGCCGCGGTCAGGCGCGCAAGGGCCATAGGCATATGGTCTCTAAAACCCGACGCCACCAGGAAGGTTGCGCGATTTTCCGCCTGTCGCCGCCGGGCGCAAGGTCGTCAAAGGTGTGTTGGGCCGCAAGCATGTTTCGCCACCGGGCGGCCTTGCAACCAGCACAAGGTATGCGAGGTTTTCCTTGTGAAAAATTTCACAAGGAGGTGGGCGTGATCCCCGCCCTGCTGGGACGCGAACTGCGCCCGATCCACGACAAGGTGCTGGCGGGCGAGCGCATCACGGACGCGGATGCCCTGACGCTCTACGCGAGCCACGATCTCAACGCCCTCGGGGCCATCGCCAACGTGGTGCGCGAGCGCAAAAACGGCAACGTGGCGACGTACCTGCTCAACCGGTACATCAACTATTCCAACGTTTGCATCCTTTCCTGCCAGTTCTGCGCGTTCGCGGCGAAGAAGCGGGATGCCCACGCCTTCGAGTTGGCTATCCCGGAGGTCGTTGAAACGGTGCGCAAGGCGCTGGCGCAGGGAATCACGGAAATTCACATGGTCGGCGGGCTGCACCCGACGCTCAAAGCCGAGTGGTACCTGGAAATGCTGCGCAGCCTGAAGGCGCTCGACCCGAATCTGCACCTGAAGTGTTTCACGGCCATTGAGGCGCGGCACCTGGCGGACCGGGTGTTCAAGCTGCCGCTGGGCGAGACCCTCGCCGCGTTGCGCGAGGCGGGGCTGGGCTCGCTGACGGGCGGCGGGGCGGAGATTTTCGACCAGGAAATCCGCGACCGCATCTGCCGCGGCAAGGAAACGGGCGACGAATACCTAGACGTGCACCGCACCTGGCACCGCATGGGCGGCCGGAGCACCTGCACGATGCTCTTCGGACACATTGAGACCATGGCGCAACGGGTGGACCACCTGCGGCGATTGCGCGGGCTACAGGATGAAACGCACGGGTTCACGGGGTTCGTGCCGTTCGCGTTCGTGCCGGAGGGGACGACGCGCGAGTTGCGCGACATCCGGCCGACGACCGGGTTCGACGAACTGCGCAACCTCGCGGTGAGCCGCATCTACCTGGATAATTTCGAGCACATCACGGCGTACTGGGTGAGCATGGGCCTGCCGCTGGCACAGGTGGCACTGGGGTACGGCGTGGACGATCTCCACGGCACGATCATGGAGGAGAAAATTTTCCACATGGCCGGGGCCAAGACGCCGCAGGAGCAGACGGTGGCCGCCCTGGAAGACGCCATCCGCGAGGCCGGGCGCGACCCGATGCAGCGGGATTCGCACTACAACCGGATCGCTTCGACGTTCCGGGCCGTGCCGGTGGAGACGGTAGCGGCGGGGGAGTTGGCAAGCGTGTCGTGACCGGGGTAGGGACTGCCTCGAAGAGGTATCCCTACCTTAAACGACCGGCAGCTTCGCCGCCTGCCCGGAGATTACCTCATGATCGTTTCAGCCCCGCCGCGCATCGGCTGCGTGCGCTACCTCAATTCCAAGCCGCTCATCCACGGGCACCACGGGGAAGTCTCCTTCGAAACGCCGGCCAGCCTCGCGGACGGCCTGCGCGCGGGGCGGCTCGACGTGGCGCTGGCCCCCGTGTTCGAGCTGATCGCGCACCCGGGCTATCTGGTCGTAGACGACGTGGCCATCGCCAGCGACGGGCCGGTGTTCAGCGTGTACGTCGCTTATCAGGGCGAGTTGAAAGACCTGCACACGGTTTACCTGCACGGCGACTCGCGCTCGTCGGCCAACCTCCAGCGCGTGCTGCTGGCGGAGTTCCACGGTTTGACCCCCCGCAACGTGCCCTTCCCGGGGGGCCGCCCCCCGGACCCCCTCCTTCCGGGCGAAGGCGCGCTGATCATCGGCGATCCGGCCATCGATTACCGCCTGGCGCACGGCGACCGTTGCTGTTACCTCGATCTGGGCGAGGCGTGGCGGCAGGCGACGGGGCTGCCGTTCCTCTTCGCGGCGTGGCTCATGCGCCCGGACACGCCGGAGCCCGAACGGCTCGCCGAACGGCTGCGCGGCTGGCGCGCGGAAGGGCAGGCCCGCGTGGAGGAAGCCATCACGGCGGAAACGCGGTATCCGGCCGAGTTGAGCCGGTTCTACCTGACGGAGTGCATCCGCTTTCATCTGGGTCCAGCCGAGAAGGCGGCTCTGCGCGAATACGCCCGGTTGCTGCATGGGCACGGCGTCGTCCCCGGCGGGCCGTTCGCGGAGCCGCGCTGGGTTTGATGCCCGGCGCAGGCGAATGCCTTTTCTCCCTGTAAAACCGCGGCTTACAGAGGCGAATCGCCGCGGGCGGCACGAAAAGACCAAACTTTCCACTAGGTTCCCGCTGCCCGTTTTGCTTAAGGTGTACCGTCGAGTTTCCCCCACCTCCCCGGAACCCATGAACGTTTTTGATTCCACCCAAAGTCGCATCCTCGTCACCGGCGGCGCCGGATTTATCGGCAGCGCGCTGATCTGGGACCTCAACCAGCGCGGGGTGGACGACATCATCGTCGCCGACTTCCTGGGCACCGACGAGAAGTGGAAAAACCTGACGCCCCTGCGCTTCAGCGACTACCTGGAGGCCGACGACCTCCTGCGCCGGATCGAACTCAACGATCCCGCGCTGGCCGACGTGGAGCTGATCTTCCACCTGGGCGCGATCTCGGCCACGACCGAGCGGGACGCTTCCCTGCTCATCCGCAACAACTTCGAATACACCAAGACGCTCGCGCGCTGGGCGCTGGCGCACGACGCGCGCTTCGTCTACGCCTCCAGCGCGGCCACCTACGGCGACGGCGCGGCGGGCATGAGCGACCTGGAATTGGATGTCAGCGTGTTCCGGCCGCTGAACATGTACGGCTATTCCAAGCAGCTCTTCGACCTGTACGCCGCCCGGCACGGGTTCCTCGACGGCATCGTGGGCCTGAAGTATTTCAACGTGTTCGGCCCGAACGAGGACCACAAGGGCGACATGCGCTCGCTGGTCCACAAGGCGTATCGGCAGATCCTCGACACGGGCAAGGTGAAGCTTTTCAAGAGCCACCGGCCCGACTTCAAGGACGGCGAGCAGATGCGCGATTTCCTCTACGTCAAGGACGCGGTCAACATGACCATCGAACTGGCCGAGACGGCGACGGCGGGCGGGTTGTTCAACGTCGGCACCGGCCGGGCGCACACCTGGCTGGAGTTGACCTCGTCGATCTTCGAGGCGTTGGACCGGCCACCGAACGTGGAGTTCATCGACATGCCCGAGGCGTTGCGGGGCAAATACCAGTATTTCACCCAGGCCGACCTGACCAAGCTGCGGGGGTATTGCAAGGAACTGGAGATCACGCCGTTGCACGATGCCGTGCAGGATTACGTGAAGAATTACCTCGTCCCGGACCGGCGGTTGGGCGACGAGGTGCGGGAGGAAGGCACCGAGCCTGCATCCATCGAAGCGACCGGGACGACGGCGGGAGCGTGAGCGCGAACTCGGGCTTCTGAGCCCGCAAGCGCATTTTTTGCGCCGGGTACTCCCGCCCCATCGTTCCCGGTGCGACTTGGAGGCGTGGGGTCACGTCGGGTCCACCGGGATTGCTACCACGGGGAGTGCTCTCCCCAGGCTTGCCACAGGCGGTTTCCCCAAGGACGGTAGACCGCCATTTATCCCCGGTTATTCACAGGGCCTTTAGCAATCTGGGTGCCTGAAACGCGCACGGCGCAGCGCCTCAGAGGCAAGAAAATTTTTCATGGGCACGCGCAAAAAAGTTTCGACAGCGAACTGGATAATAATCAATCTGTTGGGTAGTTCTTTGAATGTCCGTCCTACATATGGTATAGTGCACTTGCACTAACCAATATGTAGGGCCGTTCACGGAAGAGGGGATTCGAGGGTTGTTGAAACTCCTTTTCGGTGAACTCCAGGAAGCTGAAAGAAAAGCAATGACCGGCCGCTGCCAAGGGGGGATGTTCACTGTGCTGGAACCACGGGGTTCCACCACGGCGGCCGGGGCCAGCAAACCCGTTTGATCCGGCGCGGAAACCGAAAATTCCGCGTCTGGAGACTTTTCGCGTCAAACCGGAAAGGCAGGGTGCGCCGCTCCCGTTGCCCGTCTCGAAATTTCCTGGCTGATCGTTCACGGAACCTGCCACCCACCCCGTTTTCTCATTTCGCACCCGCAGAGACCTCGTCAATGACCGCCAACGAAACCCAGACCCAGCTCGATCTGTTGCCCACCGCCGCCTCGGCCGAGGCGGAACGCTTCCTCGTCCGCAAGCGGGACGGCCACTCGGAGCCGTTCAACGACATCCGCATCCACCTCGCGCTGGAGAGCGCCTACAAGGCTGAACTCGGCATTG
>CAXTVY010000013.1:6023-30661 GCA_964247665.1 uncultured Chthoniobacterales bacterium
GATAAAGACCAGACGCTGCCGCCCGAATGCCGGGCGAACGTCGCGTACATGGCGCAGGCCGTCGCGCAGAAGGCCCTGGACCTCGCCGCCGACGGCAAGGAACTGGAAGTCGAACTGATCCAGGACCTCGTGGAGAACGAGTTGATGCGCGCGGGCCAGCACGCCATCGCGCGGCGCTACATCGTCTACCGCGAGGAGCGCAAGAAAGCCCGCCTGTTGCGCGGCCAGCAGGAAGCCGCCGACGTGAGCGCGCCCGCGCTGAGCATCACGCTGCCCAACGGCAACGTGGAGCCCCTCGATGCCCAGCACGTCCGCCGCAAGCTCATCCGCGCCTGCGCCGGGCTGGAAGACCGCACCGACTGGCGCGAACTGGCCGAGGAAACGCTCCAGAACCTCTACGACGGCGTGAAACTCGAAGAGGTCGATAAGGCGATGATCTACGCGGCCAAGGCGCGCATCGAGCGCGAGCCCGCCTACAGCTTCGTCGCCGCCCGGCTGCTGCTCAACATCGTCTACCGGGAAGTGCTGCCCGCCGACCCGAACGACAACCAGAACACCGCCGACCTGACCCTGCGTTACCGCGAGCACTTCGGCGCGTACCTGCGCAAGGGCGTGGAACTCAGCCGCCTGGACAGCAGCCTGCTGGCCTTCGACCTGCCCCGGATCAGCGCCGCCCTGCACCCGGACCGCGACACGCGCTTCTCCTACATGGGCTTGCAGACCGTGTACGACCGCTACCTGATCCACGAGAAGGGCCGCCGCCTGGAAGCGCCGCAGTATTTCTGGATGCGCGTGGCCATGGGCCTCGCCGTGCAGGAAACGCCCGCGCAGAAGAACGAGCGCGCCATCGAGTTCTACGAGCTTCTTTCTTCCCAGCGGTTCACCAGTTCCACGCCGACGCTGTTCAACAGCGGCACGCTGCACCCGCAGTTGTCCTCCTGCTACCTGAGCACGGTCATGGACGACCTGGAGCACATCTTCAAGGTCATCAGCGACGACGCCAAGCTTTCCAAGTGGGCGGGCGGCCTGGGCAACGACTGGACGAACATCCGCGCCACCGGGGCCACGATCAAAGGCACCAACGGCGAGAGCCAGGGCGTCGTGCCCTTCCTGAAGGTCGCCAACGACACGGCCGTGGCCGTCAACCAGGGCGGCAAGCGCAAGGGCGCGGTGTGCGCCTACCTGGAGACGTGGCACCTGGACATCGAGGACTTCCTGGAGCTGCGCAAGAACACCGGCGACGAGCGCCGCCGCACCCACGACATGAACACGGCGAACTGGATTCCCGACCTGTTCATGAAGCGCGTGGCCGCCAACGCCCACTGGACGCTCTTCAACCCGAGCGACTGCCCCGACCTGCACGACCTGTACGGCCAGGCGTTTGAAAAGCGTTACCTGGAATACGAGGCGCTGGCCGACAACGGCGAGATGCCGCTCCACCGCCGGGTGGAAGCCGTGACCCTGTGGCGCAAGATGTTGACGATGCTCTTCGAGACCGGCCACCCGTGGCTGACGTTCAAGGACCCCTCGAACATCTGCTCGCCGCAGGACCACCAGGGCGTCGTGCACTCCTCCAACCTGTGCACGGAAATCCTGCTCAACACGTCCGCGGACGAGATTGCCGTGTGCAACCTGGGCAGCATCAACCTGGGCGAGCACATCAAGGACGGCGGCCTGGACATGGCCCTGCTCGAAACGACGATCCGCACCGCCATGCGGATGCTCGACAACGTCATCGACATCAACTACTACCCGGCGGCCGAGGCCCGGACCGCCAACCTGCGCCACCGGCCGGTTGGCCTGGGCCTGATGGGCTTTCAGGACGCGCTCTACAAGCTGGAGATTCCCTACGCGAGCGACGCGGCGGTGGACTTCGCCGACCGCTCGATGGAGGCCATCTCCTACCACGCCATCCTGGCCTCGACGGAACTGGCCCGCGAGCGCGGCACGTACCCCACCTACCCGGGCTCCAAGTGGAGCCGGGGCATCCTGCCCATGGATTCCCGCGGCCTGCTCGCCCGGGAGCGGGGCGGCTTTCTGGAAGTGGACCAATCGTCCACGCTGGATTGGGAAGTGGTGCGCGCCGCCGTCAAGCTTCACGGGATGCGCAACAGCAACACGATGGCCATCGCGCCGACGGCGACGATCTCCAACATCTCGGGCGTGGCCCAGTCCATTGAGCCGACCTACAAGCACCTGTTCGCCAAGTCGAACCTGTCGGGCGAGTTCACGACGATCAACGTGTACCTGATCGAAGCCCTCAAGAAGCTCGACCTGTGGGACGCCGAGATGGTCGATGACCTCAAGTATTACGACGGCGTGCTGACCGAGATCGAGCGCATCCCGGACGACGTGAAGGAAGTGTTCCGCACGGCGTTCGAGATCGAGCCGAAATGGTTGATCGAATGCGCCAGCCGCCGCCAGAAGTGGATCGACATGGGCCAATCGCTCAACCTGTATCTCGCCGCGCCCAACGGCAAAAAGCTCAGCGACATGTACATGCTCGCGTGGCGCAAGGGGCTCAAGACGACATACTACCTGCGCACGCTGGCCGCGACGCAGATCGAGAAGAGCACCGTCGATGTCAACCGGCGCGGGGCGCAGCCGCGCTGGATGAAGAACAAGAGCGCGAGCGCCGCCGTCAAGGTCGAGCGCCAGCCGCAGCAGCTCCAGCCGGCACCCGCCGCCGCCGCCATGCCGGAAGCCGCGCCCGCCGGGGAAGCCATGCCCGCCGCCGACGCCGAGCCCGCTTCGGCGCAGATGTGCAGCCTGCTCGATCCGACGTGCGAGGCGTGCCAATAAGGGCCGCCGCCGTCGCACCCGTTTTGCCGTTCGTCCGATCCGTCAGCCATCACCACGCACCCTAACCACCACCTTACTCCTTAGACCCACCACGATCATGGCCAAGAAACCCGCCGCCAAGAAACCCGCTCCCAAAGCCAAAGCCCCTGCCGCCAAGAGCAAGGCAGTCCCCGCCAAGAAATCGGTCGTCAAGACCCTGGCGGGCAAGGCGCTCGCCTCCAAAAAGCCCTTGGCCAAATTGCCCCTGGTCAAGAAGGTCGCCGCCAAGGTGCTGCCCGCCAAGGCTAAGAGTAAGGCCACGGCCAAGCCCGCCCCCAAAGCCAAGGCTGCGCCGAAGGGCAAGCCGGTCAAGACCGTGGTAAAAGCCAAGGCGGCGGCGGTGGTGAAGACCGTCAAGGCCAAGGTGGCCCCCGCTAAAAAGGCGGTCGTGGCCAAGGCTGCTGCGGTGAAGAAGGCCGTGCTGGCCAAACCCGCGCCGAAGGCCAAGGCCGCGCCCAAACCTGCGCCCAAGGCAACGCCGAAGGCCGCCCCGAAGTCCCACCCGGCCCCCAAGGCCAAAGGGAAGGGCAAGCCGAAATCCACGTTCGCGAAGGTCGTTGACGCCGTCGTCGAGCCGATCAAGGAAATTCCTGCGGCGGTGGCGTCGATCCCGGAGAAAATTTCCGAGGTCATCCACCCGAAAGAAGGCTAAACTGACCGAGCTGTTTCCCGTCCTGCGTCCACGTCCGCTGCCACACCGTTACACTGCCATGTCCTGCTGCAACTCCACCGGCGCACCCGCCGAACTCCACGACCTGACCAAGCGCATCGACGCCGACGACAAGCGGCTCATCAACTGCCAGGCCGTGGATGTAAACCAACTCATGCCGCTGAAGTACACCTGGGCGTGGGAGCATTATCTCAACGGCTGCGCGAATAATTGGATGCCCACGGAGGTCTCCATGCAGCGCGACATCGAGCTATGGAAATCCAACCGGCTCAACCCGGACGAGCGCCGCGTCATCATGCGCAACCTCGGCTTCTTCTCGACGGCCGAGAGCCTCGTGGGCAACAACATCGTGCTGGCGGTCTTCAAGCACGTCACGAACCCTGAATGCCGCCAGTTTCTCCTGCGGCAGGCGTTCGAGGAGGCCGTTCACACGCACACCTTCCACTACATCGTGGAAAGCCTCTCGCTGGACCAGCGCGAGATTTTCAACATGTACCACGAGGTGAACTCCATCCACGAGAAGGACGCCTTCGAGATGACGCTGACGGCGGACATCATGGACCCGAACTTTTCCACGGACACGACCGAAGGCATCCAGAAGTTCATCAAGAACCTGGTCGGCTTCTACGTGATCATGGAAGGGATCTTCTTCTACTCGGGCTTCGTGATGATCCTCTCCTTCAAGCGGCAGAACCGCATGGCGGGCATCGGCGAGCAGTTCGAGTACATCATGCGCGACGAGAGCACGCACCTGTCCTTCGGCGCGGACCTGATCAACGGCATCAAGGCGGAGAACCCGGAGGCGTGGACGCCCGGGTTGGTGGCGGAGATCGAAGGGATGATCGAGCAGGTCGTCGAACTGGAGATCAACTACGCGCAGGACTGCCTGCCCAAGGGTATCCTGGGGCTGAACGCGAACCTGTTCCGCGAGTACGTGCAGCACATCGCCGACCGGCGGCTGGAGCGCATCGGCCTGCAACCCAAGTACGGCTCGAAGAACCCGTTCCCGTGGATGAGCGAAACCATCGACCTGGGCAAGGAAAAGAACTTTTTCGAGACCCGCGTGACCGAGTACCAGACCGGCGGGGCACTGAACTGGTAGATTATACAGCGCTCGTATAAGGGGCTATAAGCCCGTGTGTTTGTAGCCTCTTAGCGAGCATGGTTGGTTAGGCAAAGTAGTGTTGTGCAATAAATGATGTATTTCTTATGTCGGACAAAATCATCGAATTTATTCGGCAAAAGAACTATAAGTTCGTTAAGGAACTTGGCGAGGGAGCCTGTGGCAAAACCGTTCTGCTTTGGGATGAATCTATAGATAAGCACTTTGTATGTAAGAAATACAGTCCGAGTCATGGGCACAGGATTGATTTGTACAACAACTTTGTGAGGGAAATTAAAGTGCTCTATGCGGTATGTCACAAAAATGTGGTACGTATCTTTGGGCATTATTTATATCCATCTACTTGTGCGGGATATTTGATTACGGAATATGTGGAAGGCAATAACGTGCTGAAATTTCTTCAAGAGAACCCAGATAAGATTGACGATGTTTTCGTTCAAGCCGTTGATGGATTTAGGTACTTGGAAGAAAACGGAATTTTGCATCGGGATGTCCGATCTGAAAATCTGATGGTCCGCGAGGATGGGACGGTGAAGATAATAGATCTAGGATTTGGTAAACAGGCAAAAAAGCCCAGTGATTTCCAGAAAAGCATCGAAGTAAGTGCTTGGTGCGCCCCGCCTTCAGAATTTAGGCAGGCAATTTACGATTTTCGTACTGAAGTGTACTTTCTTGGAAAGTTGTTTGAACAGATTGTTCACGATTTTGAGGTGGAATCGTTTAGCTACCAAAATGTGTTAGCACGGATGTGCGAACGAAATGCAGGTTTACGTATCGCGAGCTTTTTTGATGTGCAGAAGGAAATGCAAGGTGGGAAGTTCTCAGAGACGTACTTTACTGATCAAGAGAAAGCTGCATATAGAGAATTTGTTGGGTGCCTAAAGAAACATACAAGCAAAGTAGCGAAGGGAGCGCGTTACAAAGATGATCCAGAAAAAATCTTGATGGATTTGGAAAAGAACTATCAAGGGTTTATGCTTGATGAGGAGGTGCCTGACGCTTGTGTGATAATCAGTTGCTTCCTATTAGGTGGTTATTATCTGAAACGTCCGGGCTTTCCAGTCGAAGACGTGAAAAACTTTATCCAGCTGCTAAAATCATCGTCAACAGCGAAAAAGCGCATTGTCTTGGCCGGAGTTCATATGTCTTTGGATGCGTTGCCTCGGTATGAGGTGCCGAAAGATGATGACGATGACATACCGTTCTGATCTGATTGGCAAAGTCACGCGCGCACGAGGGCGTCGAGTTTGAGCACCGTGTTCCAGTTCCGCCCGGTGCCGCGCGTGCCCAGCTTGGCGTCGATGAGCGTGCTCGTCAGCCGGGAGCGGCCGATGCCCTCGGGATAGGTGATGTACGCCCGGCGCTCGGTGACGTGGACGACCTCCGGCCCCTGGATCGCCGCCCGCAGCGACTCGACCGCCGCCGCCTGCGGGGCATTCTTGAAGAGCATCACCAGCAAATGGCTCGGGTCGCGGGCTGCCTCCTCGTGAAACGGGTTGCCCGCGATGATCTCGCCCCAGCAGGCGGCGTCGCGCACGAAGAACGTCGTGCGCAGCCCCAGCGCGCGGAGCGCCTCGGCTTCCAGCCGCTTTTCCAGGGCGGCGGGGGACACGTCGGCGCTGCGGAAGACCACGTTGCCGCTCTGGAGCAAGGTGCGTGCGTCCGCGCAGTCCAGGCCGGCGAGCAAATCGCGCAGTTCGGCCATGGCGACGAGTTTATTGCCGCCGACGTTGACCCCTCGCAACAAGGCGATGTAGCTGGTCATGCGCTCTTTTAATGGGAAGGAACCGCCGATGTCCAGCCTTCCGGTGGCGTGCATCCGCCGCCGGAGGCGGGAACGTTCCCTTACCGGGAAGCGTTTTCCCATCTTGACCCCTCCAATGGTTGCCCATTTTCAGGATGATCTCTTCGGTGCCTCCGAGCCGACCGCCCCGGCCGCCGATCCGGCCGGGGAGGCGCGGCTGGTGGCTCGGAGCAAGCTCGTGATCGTCCACGAACGCCTGTGCGGCGAGTATGGCTGCCCGGTCGGGTACTTCCATGAACTCTCACCGCTGGACGAGATCGTCTCTTCCCTGCTTTCCCACCGCACCCGCAACTCGGAATCCGGCGCGGCGTACAAGGAACTGCGCCGCCGTTTCCCGGACTGGACCGCCGTGCGCGACGCCCCCACGGCCGAGGTGCAGGAGGCCATCGCGGCCTGCAACTGGCCCGAGCAAAAGGCCCCGCGCATCCAGCACATCCTGCGACTGGTGACCGAGCGCCGGGGCGGCGACCTGTCGCTCGATTTCCTCGAACACCTTTCCATCCCCGACGCCCGCGCCTGGCTGGAGGAGTTGCCCGGGGTCGGCCCCAAGACCAGCGCCGCAGTCCTCATCTTCAGCCGTCTGCGCCGCCGGGCGCTGCCCGTGGACAGCCACCACCACCGCGTCGCCCAGCGCCTGGGGCTGATCCCCATGAGCCTCGACGTGGGCCCCGCCCACCGGGTCCTGGAGGACATGCTGCCGCCGGAATGGGACGCCCAAGTGGTGTACGACGACCACGAAATCCTGATGTTCCACGGCCAGCGCTGCTGCTTCTACCGGAACCCGGAATGTGCCCGGTGCGTGCTGCTCGACCTGTGCCCGTCGGGTCAGGAGCGGCTCAAGACCTTGGCCGCCAAACCGCCGAAACCCGGCCGCGCGCGGAAGCCGGAAAGTGAGGCGGCCGTTTTGCCGGAAGACCCGGTTTGATCTCGGAACGACGCGTGATTGACAGCCGATCTCATCACCGTTGCGTGACCCGCCCGGGGCGGGGAGGGACCTGCCGTTCAACCGGGTCGAAAACCACCGTGGTTTCAGGAGCTTCGGAAGCTTCAGGAGCACCGGATTTCCGCCGGTTCCGTGTACCGTCGGCCGGTTGACGCCTCGGACCACCGTTCTACCTTGCCCGTTCCCCCATGACCGCCGACTCCTATCCCACCGTTTACCCTGGCCCGAAAAGCGCCGCCGCCCTCGCCCGGCTGCGCCAACTCGTGCTCTCGGAGCCCTGGCCGTTCGTCATCGACCTGGCGGCCTCGCGCGGCATGTGGCTGGCCACGGTGGACGGCCAGCGGCTCTTTGACTGGGCGGGTTACTACGCCAGCAAGTTGATCGGCCACAACCACCCGAGCCTGCTCGACCCGGCCTACGCCCGGCGGCTCGCCCTGGCCGCCAACAACAAGGTCGCCAACCCGGATTTCCTGACCCTGGAATGCCTGGAATATTACGAACTGCTCCATTCCCTGGCCCCGCTGTGTATGCGCAACGAGGCGCTGGAGGTCTACGCGCTCAACTCGGGCGCGGAGGCCGTGGAGAACATGCTCAAGTATTTCATCGTGCTCAAGAACCAGAAGCTGCTGCGCGCCGGGCGGCAGTCGGGCACGCACCGGGTCATTTATTTCGACCAGGCGTTCCACGGCCGCACGATCTACACGCTCAACGTCACGGAGCTGAGCCACGACCCCGTCGCCACCAAGGATTTCCACGGGTTCGCCCCCGGCAACGTCCAGGTCCTGTTCCCGGCGGTCGACACGGGCCGGCCGGACGAGGAAAACCGCGCGCGCACCCTGCGCAGCCTGGAGATTGTCGAGGAAACGCTCTCGCGCTACGGCCGGGAGGTCGTGGGCATCGTGGTGGAACCCATCCAGGGGGCAGGCGGGCACCGGGTGGCCGAGCCGGAGTTCTTCCGGCGGCTCAGCGCGCTGGCGCACCGCTACGATGTCAGCCTGGGTTTCGACGAGGTGCAGACCGCGGGCGGCGCGACGGGCTCCTTCTTCGCCATCGACCAGTACGAGCTGCCGCACCCGCCGACGGCCGTCGCGGCGGCCAAGAAGCTGGCGAACGGGGTCATCTACATGCTCAAGCCGATGGAGGACATCGGGGTGCTCGACTCGACCTGGGGCGGGTCGCTGGCGGACATGGTGCGTTTCATGCAGGAGATGACGATTGTGCGCGAGGAGCGGCTGATCGAAGCGGTGCCCGCGAAGACCGGGCAACTCGTCGCCGGGTTGGAGGCGCTGGCGCGGGATTACCCGGACGTGATTCACAACGTGCGCGGGATGGGTCTCTACCAGGGCTTCAGCTTCCGGCGCGGGGACGACAAGAAGGCGTTTCAGCACCGCGCGATGCAGGTGGAAAACCTGCTGCTGCTCGGTGCCGGTACGCACACGATCCGCCTGCGCCCGAACTTGGAAGTGACCCCGGAGGAGATCGACCTGCTGTTGACGCTGCTGCGGCGCGGCTTGGCAGCGTTGGCGGCAGCGAACGACTGAGCCGGAAGACCCCAGAGAAATTGGGGTATTCGGAAGTTCTGGTTGAAAGCCACCTTAACACGGCGACTTGCACCAGAGTCGAAAACCGAAGTTCTGGTTGAAACGTGCGCCCTCAAGGGACTCAAGCTCAGCGACAGCGGTTGGCGAGGACAGACGAAAACACCAACAGACTGCTGCACCAGTACCTGCCCAAGGGAATCAGCTTGGCTGCACTCACCCAAAAACGATGCGATGCCATCGCTGAAACCCTCGACACCCGACCCAGAAAAAGACGTGCTTACCAAACTCCCAAAACGTGCTTCAATGTTGTACTGCAAAGTTGATGCTAAGCGGTTGGGGGTGTAGGTGGTCCTATTCTGCGCTGCTCGCGTGACGATGCGACGTAATCCTTCACTTCCTGGTTGATCATGAAAATGTTGACTAGGTAAGACGAACAAGCAAAAACAGCGAAGGATACAACTCCGAATGATGTGTTTTCTTGGATGGTAGTACATCCGCCCAGGAAGGTGCCCATAGCCAGTAGAAGCGCGATGACACCGGCAAAGAGCTTCCAGCCCTCTGAGCCACGCCAAGCCATCAACGGTGCAACCAAGATGCAAGCGGCCAAGAAGAAGCCAAACACGAGCCCAAAACTTGGATTGAGAATGGCGGCTATAACAGGAATGAACGAGAGCAAAAAGTAGATGACAACCCCCCGGAGCAACAATCGCCTGCCACGCTGATGTGTGGGGGAGAGCACGAAATCGGAATTTGGTTTGTCTGTGTTCATCGTACAGTCAAAAGAGGGTTTTCGCCTAACGGACCTAGCTCAGCGACGGAGGCCGGCGAAGTCAAGCGTGATGGTCCGAAGAAAGCCCGACGCCAGCCTCTGTTCGCTGGAGCGCGTGGTTAGATCGGTGCGTTGCCTAGACGTGGCAGATGCCGCTTTGCGAGCAAACCGAGAGCAGCCACCAGCAAAAGATCGCAGACGAAGCCGTCGTAACGCATAAAAGCAAGCACAATGTCCTGCCTGATTAGGCTAGACTCAAATGTTAGTAAACACATGCCGATGGCGGCAAGGACTTGGCAGAAGCTCCAGAGAGTCAACGCCAACCAGCCGGGAAGTCGCTGGCGATAGTACGCGTAGCAGCAGATGGCCAAGCCACCAGCGTGGGAAACAAGCCAAAGTGAGTTTTCAAGTTCGTACTCGTAGGTCATAGCATTGATCTGGTTAGCAAAATTTGGGCCTAACTCTACTTATGCTGCATCATGTCGCATAACGCTTTCTGCAAGATTGTCAAATTTAGCAAGTTATAGAAAATCGACCCCCGTTTGGAAAGTTACCCTATGCTGAAGCGGTGATAGGAACGCGCTTTTAACCAAATCTTCCGAATAGCCTAAAAAACTTCTAAAGTCGCGTCCGCAACAGCCGATGACACGCCCTGGCACCCGCGCCGACGCCCTTGCCCAACGCAACCGACCCATGTCTATCTCCAGCATCAACACCAACGCCGCCGCCTTGACCCAGGCGACGGGCACCGCTTCGCAGGCCACCCCCAAGGTCGGCCACCACCATCACCACCACATGAAGGCGGCGTCCACCGACAGCGCCGACGGCACCAACCCCGCCGCGGCCGAAGGCGGCGCCCCTTCGCCCCTGGAAGAGACCCTGCCGCCCGCTGGCACCGCTTACAACGCGACCGGCAGTTCGACCACCGCTTCCGGCGGCAGCACGTTCTCCGCACTGGCCTGACCGGCCGTCCGTGCCGGGGTTCGTCCTGCCCCGGCACGAAGGAGAAATGACGCGGACCCGGCACCGTGCCGGGTCCCCGGGTGGGGCGCAAGAAAACGCGGGTGCCGCTTGCCCGGGGCGGGCGGGGCGCTTATCTCTTGGAGCAGGCGCGCTGCCGCCCGTTTCCGATGAGCCTTTCCCCTGTTGCCGTCCGCTATCAGCGCGGCGTTTACCTGCCCGCGCACGACCTCTGGCTCGACCCCCAGGACAACCAGCCCTTCGCGTTCGTCTCGCACGCGCACGCCGACCACATCGGGATGCACCGGGAGGTCGTCCTTTCGACCGTCACGGCGCGGCTCATGCACACCCGGCTGCCGGACCGCCGCCGGCTGGAGCACCGGCTTGAATTCGGCCAGCCGGCCGCGGACATCCGGCCCGGCCTGCGGATCACGCTCTACCCGGCCGGACACATCGCCGGGTCAGCGCAATCGTTCATCGAGAGCGACGACGGCGCGGGCAGCCTGCTCTACACGGGCGACTTCAAGCTGCGGCCGGGCCTGAGCGCCGAGCCGACCGGCTGGACGCAGGCCGACACGCTCATCATGGAGACGACCTTCGGCCTGCCGCGCTTCGCCTTCCCGCCGACGGAGGAGGTGCTGGCGCAGGTGGTCAAGTTCTGCCAGGAAGCCATCGAGGAAGACGTGGTGCCGGTGCTCTTCGGCTACTCGCTGGGCAAGAGCCAGGAGATCCTCATGGCGCTGGACCGCGCCGGGCTGCCCGCGATGCTCCACGGGGCCGTCTACAAGATGACCGAGGTATACCGGGAGCTGCAACCGGACTTCCCGCACTTCGAGCGGTACGATCCCGGCGCGCTCGCGGGCAAGGTGCTCATCTGCCCGCCGAGCGCCAACCAATCGCGGATGCTTCAGAAGATCAAGGCGCGGCGCACGGCCATGCTGACCGGCTGGGCGCTGACCCCCGGGGCCGTCCACCGTTACCAGACGGACGCCTGCTTCCCGTTGAGCGACCACGCCGACTATCCGGACCTGTTGCGCTACGTCGAACTGGTCCGGCCCCGGCGGGTGCTGACCCTGCACGGGTACGCGGCGGCGTTCGCGCGGGATTTGCGGGCGCGGGGGATCGAGGCGTGGGCGTTGAGCGAGGAAAACCAGATGGAGTTGACGCTTTCCCTCGGTGGGGTCGGTTCCGAGGAAGGTTTGGCGGTTCCGGCGGGGGCAAGTGGTGTTTCTGAACGGCCCGGCGCTCCCGACGCTCCTGACGCTAAAATGGAGAGTTCCAGCGAGTTTTTCGCGTTTTCCTGCGTCGGCGACCGGATCGCCGCGACGACCGGCAAACTCAAGAAGATCGAAATCCTGAGCGAATACTTCCGCACGCTGGACGACGACGCCCTGCCGGTTGCGACCTTGTACCTCGCGGGCCGGGCGTTCGCGCAGAGCGACCCGCGCGTGCTCAACGTCGGCGGGGCGGTCATCAAGCGCGCCCTGCAAGCCGTCAGCGGCCGGAGTGAGGCGGCTTTGCGCGCCCTCCGCACGAGCTTGGCGGACCTCTCCGAGGTGGCGGGTGAGGTGCTGCCCGGGCGGACGCGGCCGGAGCCGTTCTCGCTCGTGGCGAGCATGGCGTTCTTCGACACCTTGGAGCGCACCCGCGGCCCCCTGGCCAAGGGCGAGCGGCTTCAGGAAACGCTCGCCCGGCTGGAGCCCGTCGAGGCGCGCTACGTCATCAAAATCCTGACGGGCGAGCTGCGCATCGGTCTGAAGGAAGGGCTGCTGGAGGAGGCGTTGGCCGCCGCCTTCGGCCAACCCGCCGACGACATCCGCGAGGCCAACATGCTCCTGGGCGACCTGGGCCGCGTGGCCCGGATGGCGCGGGCGGGTGAACTCAAAACGGCGGAACTGACTCTCTTCCAACCGATTAAAAGTATGCTCGCCAGCCCCGAGGCCACGGCGGAGGCCATCTGGAAGCGCCACGAGGAACTCCACGCCGCCCCGCCCGGCGAGCCCGCCGCGACCGAGGACGCCCGCGCGACGCCGCTCGTCAGCCCGGCCAAGGCTCCAGCCGTGGCGGCCCAGGCGGCGCTGGTCGTCTGGGTGGAGGACAAGTTCGACGGCGTGCGCGCCCAGCTCCACCGTTCCGTGGAGGCCGACGGGACGGCGCGGGTGGAGATTTACTCGCGCGACCTGCGGCGGGTCACGGGGCAGTTCGAGGAGATCGCCAAGGTGGCCGCCAGCGGCCTGCGCGACACGGTGATCTTCGACGGCGAGATCGTCGCCTACGAGAAAGGCAAGCGCCTTTCGTTCTTCGACTTGCAAAAACGGTTGGGCCGCCGCGCGCCGGACCTGTTCATGAAGGAATCGGTGCCGATCATCCTGCTGGTGTTCGACCTGCTGCACCTCAACGGCCGCTCGCTGCTGGCCGAGCCCCTGGCCGAGCGCCGCCGCCTGCTCGACGGCCTGCACCTGCCCATTCCGGCCATCCGCCGGGTGGACGTGATCCAGGCGTCGTCGGCGGACGAGATCGAGGCGGCGTTCAACGGGGCGCGCGCCCACGGCAACGAGGGGCTGATCATCAAGGACCCGGCCAGCCTGTACACGCCGGGCCGCCGGGGGCTGGCGTGGCTCAAGCTCAAGAAGGAACTGGCCACGCTGGACGTGGTGGTCGTCGGCGCGGAGTGGGGGCACGGCAAGCGCAATTCGGTGTTGAGCGATTACACGTTCGCCGTGAAGGACGATTTCACCGGGGAGTTGCGGACCATCGGCAAGGCGTACAGCGGCCTGACGGACGCCGAGATCCTCGAACTGACGACGCACTTCCAGCAGAACATCCTCGCCACGAGGGGGAAGTACCACGAGGTCAACCCGGACGTGGTGCTGGAAATCGCGTTCGATTCGATCCAGCCGAGCACGCGGCACACGAGCGGCCTGTCGATGCGTTTCCCGCGCATCAAGACGCTACGCCGGGACAAGAACCCGGGCGAGATCGACACGGTCAACTACGCCCGCAGCCTCTGCCTGCCGCCCCTGCCGCCCTTGACCAAGCCGTAGCACCGAGAGGAAACCCCATGAGCACTTTTGCCCTGAACCGCCGCTTCCGTGTTGCCTTGTTTCCGCTGGTGCTGCTCTGGCTTTCCGTGGCTGCTGGCCCGGCGGCGGAAATCGCTGGGGAGGATGCCTCGCAAGGGGGCTTCGGACGTTCCGCGCCGGTGGTGGCGGCACTGGAGAAGTACCACCACGACCAGGGACGCTACCCGGCCCGGGAGCGGGAACTGGTGCCGCGCTACCTGCCGGATAATCGGACCTACGGCACCTATCGCCGCCTGAAGGATGGATCGTATGCGCTGACCTTCGGCTACACCCGGGGCTCGCTCCCTGGCCTGACCGTCTGGACGTACTACTCGACGACGCGCCGGTGGGTGCATTCCGGCTACTACTAAGAAGGGCAATTTCCAGCAGGGGCCAGGGGCGGGCATCTGCTGAAAGCGCCAGTCGTATCAAGGGTTAAGAATGGCTCGGACGGCCATCCCTACCTTTGTTCACGACCGGCGCAACTTTCCTATTCCCGGCGGGTTTAAACGCATGATGGGGTCGCACGAGGGCGAAATCCCGCCTTGACCCCGTCCCCACTCTGCCGCTTAGATTACAGGGGCGGTTTTCCCCCGAAGATCCTGGCCGCGCCACTGTATGTACCTTGTCCCGCTCTCCGGCCGCCTGCTCGTCTCCACCGCAGTGGTCGCGGCCTGGCTGCTGGCCGCCGCGCCGGCCGCGCTCCAGGCGCAGCAGCCAACGGTGTCCGCCACCGCGTCCCCCGCCCCGGCCTCGGCCCTCTCGCCAGCGGCCACCGCCCCGGTGCCCAACGTCTCCGTCCCGCCCGCCCCCGCCGCGACGCCTGCCCTCCCGCCGCCGGTCGCCCGCTTCTATTCGCCGCGCACCGTGCTCTGGCTCGGGCGGACGGCGGTGATTCCTTTCAAGCTGTCCCGGCCCGCCCCCGGTGACTCGACGCTCACAGCGTCCGTCCACGAACACGGCCTGTTCGAGATCCTGCAACCGCCGACCGTGCTCGCTGGCCAGAGTACCGGCTTTTTGCGCGTGCGCGGCCTGCTCCCGGGCCGCACCCGCCTGTTGATGCAGGGGGACGCGGCCATCGACCTGGAAATCAAGCCCGACCCGGCTGCCGCGGTTGACGCCCAGATCAACCCGGAATCCGGGCGTCCGCGGATCATCTCGCCCTCGGCCGACGCCGTCGTCTGGGGCCGGTTCGCCGGGGGGGTGGAGGTGTTCGACCGTTTCGACCACATCCCCGGACCCGCCGGTTCGTTCGCCACCACGGGGACGCGCGTGCAACTCCGCCTGCCCGATGGGCGGCTGCTCGACCCCGTGATGCAGACCGGGCTGGAATTCGGGCCCGAGCGCCATTGCCAGTTCAGCGTGCAGGCATCGGATTTACCGCCCGGGCCGGTGCGGCTCGTGGCGGTCGCCTGCCCCATCGGGTTCAGCGACGTGGACCGCCGTTTGCAGCGGCCCGGCCTGATCATGGAGAGCGAGCCGCTCGTCCTCGACGCTCTGCCCGTGCCGCCCAAAGCCCTGTGGTCGGGTGAGTGCGAGGACCCGGTCATCATGGGCACCTCCAAGGAACTCCTGGCCCCGGCGCACACGATCATCCAGGGGGTCATCGACCCCCGGGTGCCGGACGTGCGCCCGGAGAACGTGGCTTCGGGCGGCCGGACCGTGTTCGTCAAGGGCGGGCAGACCGCTTGGTGCCTGCCTTTCAACGTCGAGAGCCCGGGCCTGTACCAACTCTTCGTCCAGGCGCGCGGCAGCCTGGCCGACGGGGCATTCCCTTCGCTGGCGCTGTACCTCGGCAGCACGGAACTGGCGGCTGGCACGGTGCGGCTGAGCAGCGGTGCGTATGCACGGGTACCCGTGGGTACTCCCGTGCGGCTGGAGGCCGGGCCGCGCATGTTCGCGGTCGCCTACCGCAACGACTTCGGCCAGAACAAGGAGAGCCGTGACCTCTACCTGGACCGCTGGGAGGTAGCCCGCGTCGGCGACCTGCCGCCGGACCCTGCCAAGGACGACAAGCGCCCCAAGCCCAACCTCGCCCCGGCCGCCCCCGCCGCCCCGGGGCTGGCCGTGGGGAATCCCGGGTCGGGTCTGACGCCCCGGCCGCCGGATTTTCCGGCCCTGACGCCGCTGCCGCCGGCGGCGGACCTGCTTTATCCAGCCAACGGCGCGAACGTGTTCGGCCTGGACGCCGTCGTGTCCCGGCTGGCCAGTGCCACGGCCCGGGCGGCCTGGGTGGATGTGCTCGTGGACGGCCAGCCGCAGGGTGAGCGCGCGCAGGGCCCGGCCCTCGCCAGCGGCGAACTATTGGTGTTCCCGCTGCTGGCCCGGCAGTTGGCTCCGGGGCCGCACCGCCTGGGCTTGCGCGTGGCGGATGCCAGCGGCCAGACGGCCGACTCGCCCACGCGGGAGTTCAACGTGCTTGCCCAGGCCCCCGCCGTGCCGGGGCCCTACGCCCACTCGGTGTTCCTGCTGGACCGCCTCGCGTTCGGCGTGGAGGGGCGCGAGCTGGCCGCCGTGCTGACGCAGGGCTCGGCGGCGTGGCTCGACCAGCGGCTGGTTTCCTCGTTTGACGCTCCGGCGGAGCAGACGCTGCTGCGCGCGGCCTGCAAGCAGTACCCGCAGATCAACAGCGAGCAGCAGGTCATCGACCGGGCGCTCTACCAGTGGCTGGGCAGCGACAACCCCGTGCGCTCCCGCTTCACGGCCTGGGCCGAGAACCACTTCAACACCTGGATCAACAAGACCGAAGCCGGTTGGAAGTGGCCCGAGCACCTCGCGTTCTGCCGCCTGGGCATCGCGCCGTTCGCGGACCTGCTCTCCGCCAGCGCGCACAGCCCGGCGATGCTCAAGTACCTCGACCAGGAAAAGAGCACGGCGGGCAAGCTCAACGAGAACTATGCGCGTGAGATCATGGAGCTGCACACGCTCGGCGTGCACGGCGGCTACAAGCAGACGGACGTGACGGCGCTGGCCGGGGTGCTCAACGGCTGGACGACCACGCGCGAGGTGGCGCTGCCGCAGGAGGCAGACGGCGGCGCGCTGGGGCTCGTGCCGACCGGCGGCGGCAACGGCGGCGGCGTGGAGAGCACGTTCCATTTCGATCCGTTCATGAACGACGGCAAGGCGCGCGAGGTGTTCGGCCTGCGCTTTCCCGCCGCGAAGGACGCCGGGGAGCGGCACGACCACATCCGGGAAGCCATGGAGATGCTCGCCTCGCACCCGGGCACGGCGGACCACGTCTGCCGCAAGCTGGCGGAGCACTACGTCGGCGTGCCCGCGCCGGATGGACTGGTGCACGCCCTGGCGGACACGTTCCTGGCCAGCGGCGGCGACATGCGCGCGGTTCTGCGCGCGCTGGTGGCGCAGCCGGGCTTTTGGCAGGCCCCGCCGCGGCTGGCGACGCCGTTCGACTTCGGCCTGCGCGTGGCGCGGCTCTGCCAGAGCGCCCTGCCCCCGGCGGAAGCGGCGAAGGCCCTCGTCTACCGGCCCAACCAGCTCGAAGGCTTTCTCAAGAAGAGCGGCATGGGGCTTTTTGACCGCGTGACGCCCGACGGCTACCCGGAGGACGGGGCGGACTACGCTGATTCCAACGCGCTGCTCCAGCGGTGGCGCTTCATGCAGACGCTCAACGAGCCGCTCAACCGCCTGGTGCCTATCCAGTGGCGCACGCCGCCCCCCCTGGAGGGGGCAATGACCCGCGCGGCCAACGAGGGTGGCTCCATCGTCCCGGCCGCGCCCGACGCGGGCCAGCGTTTTATCGACCTCGCCGCCGCGCGTCTGACGGGCCACCTGCTCGCACCCGACTCGAATCAGGCCGCGCTGGAGGTGCTTGCCCAAGGCACACCCGACCAGATGCACGCGGCACTAGTGTTCATCGCCCTGCTGCCGGAGACGAGTTTGCGGTAATAAGTTCAGACAAGTGCCAGCTATCTAATTTATGAGCACAGCCACCGCACATCTTCTTGAGGCGTTTGAACAACTCACGCCGGAGGAGCAGAACGAGTTCAGCGCCGTAATTGTTCACCGGGTTGTCCAACTCGATTATGGCGATGTCTCCGAGGATGAGATGACGGCTTCCGCCGCCCGAATGTTCGCCATGCTTGACGAGGAGGAAGATGCCCGGGCGAGGTGAAGTTTGGCTCGTCGATCTCGGCATGGCTCAGAAGACTCGTCCCGCAGTCATCCTTAGCGTGCCATACGGAGACACTGACCGAGCGATTATCACCATCGTCTCCCATACCACTTCACTCCGCAGTTCACCTTTCGAGATTGCTGTCCCAGTTCCATTTTTGCGTGAGGGCGCTTTCGCGGTGCAGAGCGTCACGACCATCCCATCCAAACACGCGCTTCGCTGACTCGGGACACTCACGTCCGCACAACTCGCGCTCATTGAAGCGGGTGTTCGCACGTGGCTCGGACTTTGACCGAAAACCAATCAGACTCATTCCACCTGCCGCCTTCTGCCTTTCTTCCCATGAACGTCACCCGCCGTTTCTTCCTCAAATCCTCCGCCGCCCTGGCGGCCACCTATTGCGGGATCAGCCCAGGCCGCCTGCTGGCGGACGTGGGGCTCGACCCGAACAACCTCGTCAAGGTCAGCAAGAGCAAGACGCTTGTCACCATCTTTCTGCGCGGGGGCATGGATGGGCTCAACTTCGTCGTACCCTTCAAGGACTCGGGCTACTACCAGCTCCGCCGCAACATCGCCCTGGCCGAGCCGGGCAAGGACGGCGGGGTCATTGATCTGGACGGTTTCTTCGGGCTGCACCCGCGCGCGGCGGCGCTGGCCCCGTTGTTCAAGAAGGGGCAGGCGGTGGCGCTCCAGGCGGTGGGCTACGATCTCAACACCCGCTCGCACTTCGAGGAACAGGACACCTGGGAAACGGGCGTCAGCGGCAACACGCTTTCGTCTGACGGCTGGCTCAACCGCCACCTGCTCACCAGCCAGGGCCACGGGCCCATCCGCGCCGTCAGCATCGGCGACGTGCTGCCGCGCATCCTGCGGGGCAAGGCCCCGGCGTTCTCCGTGCGCGGGATCACCGACCTGGGGCTCTTCCCCGACAACGTGAAGGGTGGCTTTCCCAACAACGAGCAGGCCAAGGTGTTCGCCGCGCTGGAGCACGCCTACTGCTGCGATCCGCGCGTGGCCAAGGCGGCCGCGGCAGCCCACGGCACGCCGCCCGGCTTCGCCTCCGACGCGCAGGACGCCCGCGAACTGCTGGCCTCGACCGCGCACACGACCTTTGAAGGCATGGAGCAGCTCAAGGCCGTCACCAGCCGCCCGTACACCCCGGCGGCCAAGTACCCGGACTCGGACTTCGGCCGCAAGCTGGAGCAGGTGGCCCGGTTGATCAAATCGGACATCGGCCTGGAGGTCGTGGAAGTGGACTACGGCAGTTGGGACACCCACCAGAACCAGGGCGGCACGACGGACAGCGGCGGCAGCTACGGCAAGCTCGTCGGCGGGCTGGCGGACGGACTGGCGGCATTCGCGGCGGATCTGGAAAACCACCTCGACGATGTGCTCGTGCTGACCCTGAGCGATTTCGGGCGCACGGCGGCCGAGAACGGCACGAACGGCACGGACCACGGCTGGGCGAACTGCATGTTCGCCATGGGCGGACCCGTGCTGGCGGCGAGCGGGAACGGCCCGCGCAACGTCATGGGCCGCTGGCCGGGCCTGTTGCCCGAGCAGCTCCACGAGAAGCGCGACCTGCTGCACACGACGGACTTCCGCGACGTGCTCGGCGAGGTGGTGGCCGCGCACCTGGGCAACAAGAACCTGCAGACGATCCTGCCCTCACACGCCTTCAAGCCTGTGGGATTGGTCTGAGGAGCGGCCGACCCTCAGTTCAGCCAACCGTGCTGGGACGCGAAGCACGCGCCGAAGACGACCGTGTAGAACGTCCACAGCAGGCTGAAAGCCACATGGACGCCAAACTCGAAGCGGCGTCCGCGCCAGTGGCTCGCCGAATAGACGAAAAACTGGATGTAGAGCCGTGCTCCCCAGAACAGCGCGCCGCCCGCCGCTACCCATGCCCCCAGGCGTGAGCGTGCCAGCAGCGCACCCGGGTCAACGGCGCACAGGGCACCCATGCCGGCTACGACGAGGCAAACGAAGAACGTGTGGACGTAGAAAATCTCCCGGGTAAGCAATGAAACCGCCGCCAGTTCCGCGCGCCACCCGAACCGGCGCGGAAACGCGAGGTGCAGCAGGCTCAAGGCGACCTGCGAGACACCCATGACCCGCAGCGTGGGTTCGAGGACGGCGAGGAGGTTCATCCCACGCGGTTTCCGGTCAGCGCCGCAGGTCCATCACCCGCACGAACGGGGTGATCCGGGTGTCACTTACAAGCGTGAACCCGGCCCCGCGCGCCGCCCGCCGCCATTCTGCAGGCGGAAAGAAGTGGAGGAACCCCGGGCCGAACGCGAGGAGGTTGGCCGCGTCCCGCCCATGCTCGACCAGGATGGCCTGTCCGCCGGGCCGCAGGACGCGCGCTGCTTCCGCGAAGAGCCGGTCGCGCCTGGCGGCCGTGCGAACCTCGTGCGCGGCGAGAATCAAGAGGAGCAGGTCCGCGCTGGCGTCGGGCAGCCCGAGATCGTCGGAGCGCACGGCCCGGGCTGGCAGCGTCGCGGGGTAGGCGGCGCGGGCGCGGGCGATGGAGGCCTCGGTCTGCTGGGCGGGGTCGTAGAAGTCGAGCACGATCAGTTCCGCGTCCGGGAACAGTGCCCGGACCGCCTGGCTGGATTCGTCGAAGCCGCTGTGGACGTTGACGATCTGGCGTGGATTGCCCGCCGCCATCCGCCGCAGCCACCCCCAACGGTAGAGCGGCGAGCGGTCGTAGATCCACCACGACACGACGAGCGAACCCGCCAGGTAGAACAGTGCGCCGCCTGCGCCGAGCGCCAGCAAGGTTCGCAGCCACCAGGGCCGCCGCAGCCTTCCGGCCAGTGCCAGCGCCGCACCGGCTGTCCCCGCCGCGGCGGCGTAGAACGGCCAGTTGAAGCGCACGATGTTCGCCACCCCCTGCAAAGGCCCCCGCACCGGCAGCTCCACGGGCGGGGCAGGCTCCGGCAGGGGCTCGCGGACGCCGCGCTTCCAACGGTAGGGGATGTTTTCCACGTAGAACGCGCTCGCCAGCACCGGCGGCGCGGCCCCGGAACCTGCGAAGGGCGCACGGTCGAAGAACGTGGCTTGCTCCACCTGCACCGTCACCGGCCGGGGGTGCCACTCCCGGCGCACGCCCTCGATGCGGATGATCGAGTGCGTCTCGGGCTCGTAGTCGAAGGTGTACGGCAGCGGCCCCGCGAACCGCCGCGCCGTGTGCCAGTCCGTGAACGGCGAACCGGGCGGCAGCGGGTGTTCGGTGTCCCCACGCAGGTCGGCACGCAGGCGCAGGTCGGCCTCCCCGCCGGGCGTGCGGACCGCGAGCCGCAGTTGGTCGCCGGTCCGCTCGCGGACGATCCGGGCGAAGCGGTAGCCATAGTGGGTGAGCAGGTTGCCTGACCACACCATCCGCCGCCGGTCCGTGTCCGAGCGCAGGATGCGCAGCCCGCGCAGGGTGCGCCCGGCGGCGGTGCGGTGCCGGGCGAAAATCCGGTAGCCGGTCAGGAAGAAATCCTGTCCCAGCGCCACTGGCCAGCCCGCCGGGCGCAGCCCCCGGGTCTGCACGAGGGCCACGGCCACGAAGCCCTGGCCCTCGTGCTCGTCCAGCGACAGTCCCGGCGGCAGCAGGGGGCGCAACGTCGCGGCCGGGAAGGCGTAGGTGAGCACCAGCGTCCAATCAAAATGAGCCTCCACCCCAAAGGGGTGCCGCTGGAATAGGTGACGCATGGCAAGGGGACTGGTCCGCTCATTCGCCGCCGAGCAGGTACCGTTGGATGAATTCCACCGTGGCGTAGAACTGGTAATCGGCGTTTTTCTTCTTGGCGAAGCCATGGCCCTCGTCGCGCGCCATCAGGAACCACACGGGCGTGCCCTGTTTCTTGAGCGCGCCGACGATCTGCTCGGCCTCGGTGCGCGGTACGCGCGGGTCGTTGTAACCCGCCACGACGAACATGGGTTTGGTGATCTTCGCCACGTTGTTGAGCGGGGCGATGCGCTCCAGGAACTCGGCCATCTTCGGGTCACGCTCGTCGCCGTATTCGACGCGGCGCAGGTCGCGGCGGTAGCTCTCGGTGTGCTCCAGGAATGTCCGGAGGTTGGACATGCCCACCACGTCCACCGAGCAGCGGATCTTGTCGGCGTAGAGCGTCGAGGCCGCCAGCGTCATGTGCCCGCCGTAGCTTCCGCCCGTGATCATGATGCGCCCGGCATCCAGGCCCGGCTGCGCCGCAATCCAGTCGAGCAACGCACCGATGTCCTTGTAGCTGTCCTCACGCCGGAAGCCGTTGTCGAGGCTCAGGAACGTCTTGCCGAACCCGGACGAGCCGCGCACGTTCGGGAAGATCATGGCGCAGCCCAACTCATTGACGAGGTAGTTGTTGCGTCCCAGGAAGGTCGGGCGGAACTGCGCTTCCGGCCCGCCGTGGATATTGACGATCACCGGACGCTTGCCGGAGAATTTTTTCGCGTCGGGCGCGTAGAGGAAGCCGCTGATTTCCCGGTCGTCGAAGGATTTCCATGTCACCAACTTGGGCTCGACGAACGCCGCCGGGGCAATGCCGCCCGTCTCGCTCTCGGTCCAGCGGATCAGGCGCATTGATACCGTTAGCGGGCCGTCTGTGACCATACTGCCATTCATTTCCGCACTCACGGTTCTGGACTTGGGATCGTCGTCGAAGGTGAAGACATCCGATGGCAAGCGTGCCCCGGCGGCGCTGAGCGCCAGCGTCTTGCCATCGGGGCACCACTTGAGAGCATTGATGACCGTGTTCGCCATCGCCTCACCAACGGAAATCTTCATGGTGCGGCCGGGCGCTTCGGCCTGGACAGAAAACAAGCGGCTGGTGCCCCTGTCGTTGAGCACACCCACAAGCCGCTTGCCGTCGAGGGAAAGATCGAAGTTCTCCGCATCGCAGGCATTGAAAGGTGCCACATCAGGCGTTAGGCGACGGGATTGCTTCGTGCCGAGATCGAAGGAGACAAGATGCAGGAACTCGCTGTCTTGGTCGGTGATGACATAGCAACTCTGTCCGTCCTTGGCGAAGAGCGCCTTACCATAAGCCACGGTCGGCGCACCGGGCGCGGGGCGCGGGGTCAATTCCGTCTTCTCGCCGGTCTTGGCATCGAACAGCCAGAGGTAACTCTCCTGGACGGAGATTTCTTCGAGCACGAGGAGCTTGGTGCCGTCCGGCGACCAATCCTGTACTTCCCAGCCGCCGCCCTGCACCGGGGCCAGCAGGTGGTCGGTCTTCGGGTCGAGCGGGTCTTCGACGTACAGGTCCGTGTCCGTGCCGTCGCGGCGGGTGCTCGTGTAAGCGACGAACCGGCCGTCGTGCGAGAATGTCGGCTCGGAATTACGGCTCTTGCCGTCCGTGATGAGCGTGATGTCGCCCGTCGCCACGTCGTAGCGGTAGTTCTGGAAGAACTCCGCCCCGCCCGCGCCCTTGTGGAACACGAAATAATTGCCTTTGGTCGGCTCGAACTTCGCGCCTTCCACCCGATCCGGAAAGAACGTCAACTGCGTGCGAGCCATGCCCGGCCCTTTGACGAGATGCACTTGGTTCGTGTCCCCGAAGCGCGTGAGGATGAGCATTGAGCCGTTCGTGGGGTGCCAGTCGGCGAACAGGGCCGCACGAGCCTCGCCGTAGCGGCTGGCCTGCTCGGCGACCTCGGCCGGGACAGGCGGCACGCCGTCCACGATGAGGTTGCCCCCCGGCGCGATGCTCGGCGGGGTTTCCGCCCCCAGGGCGGCACCGGAAAACAGCGCCGCAAAAAACAACGACGGCACGAGGGAAAGGATGCGTCGGACGGGGGTCATCCCGTGAAGTTAGGGAGGGCCGCCACGATTGCAACCGCCGCCTCCCCGCAAACCTATCTGGCCGCCGTTCGGATTTCCGCGAAAATCAGCCGACCCGCCGAGGTCTGCAACGCACTGGCCACCTGCACGGGCACCGTGGTGCCGATGTGCGCGCGGCCGTTGTTGACCACGATCATCGTGCCGTCGGGCAGGTAGCCCACGGCCTGATTCACGTCGCGTCCCTCCTTGACCAGCGGCAGGTCGAGTTCGTCGCCCACCGAGAGCGACGGGCGCATGGCCGTGGACAGGTCGTTGAGGTTGAGCACGGGCAGATTCTGCAACCGCGCCACCCGCGTCAGGCCGGAGTCGTTGGTCAGGAGGCGGCTCTGGAGAAAGCGTGCGAGATTGATCAGTTGGGTGTCCACGGGCGCATGGTCCTCCGGTGGGTCGGCGCTGGTATGCTCGTGGATGGCGACATCGAGCGATGGTGTCCGGCGCATCTTTTCCAGGTTGTCGAAGCCGCGCCGCCCGCGCTCGCGTTTGATGGGATCGCCCGAGTCGCTCAGGCGCTGGAGTTCCTCCAGCACGAAGCGCGGCACCACGAGCGAACCGCTCAGGAAGCCCGCCGCGCACACGGCCTGCACGCGGCCGTCGATGATGATGTTCGTGTCCACGAGCAGCGGCGCTTCCTGCACGGCCTGGCGGGTGAAGCGCACGTAGGGGATGAGCAGGCTGAACTCGTCGCGGTTGCTGCGGATGGCCAGCATCATGCCCAGGTAGCCGAAAGTGGCGTAGATGACGATGCTCCAGAGCCACTGGGCTTCGTGCGAAAGGTAGATCAACACGTCGGAGGCGCGCAGCAGGGTCGCGGCGAAGAGACCCAGCAGCAGGCCGAAGGTCGCGCTGGAAAAAAGCCGCAGCGTCAGCCCCTTGAGCACGCGGTCCATGAGCACGAGCGAAAGGCTGAAAACCAGCCCCAACATGCTGCCGACGATGGCCGAGCCGAGCCGGTCGCCACCGATC
>CAXTVY010000014.1:0-4562 GCA_964247665.1 uncultured Chthoniobacterales bacterium
CGAGGCCCACGCGGCACTGGTTGGCGAGCAGTTCGCCCACGGTCCGCACACGGCGGCTGCCGAGATGGTCGATATCGTCGAGCGTGCCCTCGTCGTTGCGCAGGCCGATGAGGTACTTCATCGCGGCGATGAAGTCTTCCGGCTCCAGCACGCGCTTGGCCAGATCGGCCTCCATGGAGAGCTTCTGGTTGAGCTTGTAACGACCGACGCGGCCCAGATCATACTTCTTGGCGTCGAAGAACAGGCGCTTGAGCAAGGCGCGGGCGTTCGCCACCGTGGGCGGATCGCCAGGGCGCAGACGGCGGTAAATGTCTTTGAGGGCCTCTTCCTCGTCGTGGGCCGGGTCCTTTTTGATGGCCTTGATGATCGTGTCGTCCGTCTTAATATCGACGGCCTGCACGTTCGTGATGCCCAGGTCGAGCAACTGGCGCACGGCCGAGCGGGTCAGCGGCTCGAAGGCGCGGGCCACGGTGATCTCGCCGTCGCGCACGTCGGTGATCAGCACCTTGGTCGCCAGGGTCTCGTCTTCCAGTTCGTCGCTGAGCTTGAGTTCCTCGATGTCGTAGAACATGCGGACCAGCGCCTCGTCCGAGCCGTAATCCTTGCCGAAGAACGAACCGATGGCGCGCAGGAACGTCGTCGCCAGGAACTTCCGGCGGCGTTTGCGTCGGTCGAGGTAGATGTAGAGCAGGTCGCTCGTGTCAAACTGCACCTCCAGCCACGAACCGCGATCCGGGATGATGCGGAAGGAATACAGCGTCTTGCCGTTGAGATGCAGGCTGCTCTCGAAGGCGATGCCCGGCGAGCGGTGAAGTTGGGAGACGACGACGCGTTCCGCACCGTTGATGACGAACGTGCCCTGCGGAGTCATGAGCGGGATTTCACCCATGTACACTTTTTCTTCCTTCGTGCCCTTTTCCTCCTTCAACTGGAAAGTAACGTGCAGCGGGGCGCTGTAGGTCTGGCCTTCGCGCTGGGCATCGAGGGCACTGAGCTTGGGCTCGCCAATCTCGTAGTGACTAAAATCCAGGGTCGCCTTGTCGTCGTAGCTCTCGATGGGGAAAACTTCCTTGAAGACCGCCTGGAGGCCACTGTTTTTACGCTTGCTCGCAGCGATGTCCTTCTGTAAGAAATCCACATACGAATTGAGCTGAACCTCGATCAGGTTCGGTGGCTCGCTGGCTTCCTTGATCTTTCCAAAATAGAGGCGTTCTGGCATAGAGATAGTGGTGGCGCGGTTAGGGATTTAGACAAAATAGCCCCACTCCCAAATCATTGTTCTTTGCAGAAACGATTAGGAGCAGGTAGGGGCTTTAATAATGTCTGGACACGTAGGTGCCGAAATCTCCGTTTGGCGGAAGGACACTTCTACGCGCCTTTGGCAACCCTGTCAAACCATCCGATGTATTTTTTCTTGATTTATCTTGTCGTTGGGGCGGGAGGCCACCTGACGTTCGTTTGCGAGAACGCCATTTCACCCGGTAATTATCTACAGATCAACGACTTAACTCTTTCTCAACGGCCAGCGCCCAGTGGGGTGGGTGCGAACTGGTTCGTGGCCGCCCAGTTTCGGGCTGCGACCGCATCCTTGCGTGACCAGGCGGCGAGCAGGGTCTGAATTTGCTGCGTCGCAAATGGCTCGACGGACAAAGTTTTTGCCCAGGTCAGCGCTTTTTCCGGATTGACTGCAACGATCTTCGCAGTGTAAGCCGCCACCGCCGCGTCGCGGTCGCCCCCGGCTGGCAGCGTGCTCAGCCATGATTCTGTCCCGGCCGGATCGGTTTCCGCCCAGAAATCGCCGATACCTTGCCAGATTTCCCCCCGCTCGCCGCCGGCGGGCAGGCCTGCAGCCCAACGGGCAGCGCTGGGCGCGTCCACTTTGGCCCAGGTGGCCGCCACCTGTTTCAGTGCGTCGCGCCGGGCCAGCCGGTCTGGCAGACCAGCGGCCCACTGCGCCGCGGCGGTCGGCTGCTGTTCCGTCCAGCGTGCCGCCACGGCCGCCGCCTCGCCAGCGTAACTCCGGCCGGTGCCGAAGGCGAGTTGACCGACATAACCCGCCGCCTGCGTGGGTGCGAGGTCCGTCCAACCTTCCAGCGCGCCATAGGTCGCGGGCGCTTTCCGGGGGTCGCCCGGCGGGATGCTTTGCGTCCAGGCTAGGGCGGCACCGGGATCCTTGCGCCCCCAATCCCGGCTGACCACGCGCAGTTCCTGGGCATCGGCGCTGTTCTCGAGTGGGCTGGCGGCAACAAAACGGGTAGCTGCCGCCGGGTCGAACGCCGACCAGCGGGCCACGGCGCTGGCCAGCAGGAGTCGGAGCGGCGTGGGGGCGAGAAGTGGCGCGCCGTCGCCTGCCAGCCACGCGGCGGCAGCGGCCGGGTCCCGGTCGATCCAGGCGGCGGCGACTTTGGCGGCAAGGTCGCTCTTCAGACCGGCTTCCGGCACGGCCGCCACCAGGTTGATCGCCTGCACCGGATCGTCGCCCGCAATTCTTTGGAACACCGCACCGAGCGCCGCGTTCCGGTCGTTGGCCGGAGACTGCGCCAGCAGTGCGCGGGCAACCTCGACGCACTCGGCCAGCGGCAGCGGCTCCAAGATGCGGTGCGTCTGTGCCGCGTCAGCCGCGGCAGCCAGCAGAAGCGCCACCCGTTCCTGGCGACCCGCCACGGGGCGATGCAGGTCATTGTCCGACGGCTCCGTTGCCGTCGATTGCCTGTGGTCCATCGCGGTTTGCAGCTTGGATAACGACGCGCGCGTTTGCGCCTGTCCATGGAAAAGCCACCCCAACAGTCCGAAGTTGATCAGCAACCCCACAACACCCAGTGTGCGGTAAATTCCGGCAGAGGAAAGGTGGGCGGGCTCGCTGGCGGGGTCCGGGGGCATCACTCCCGAAAATGGTAACGCACCGCTGGCCGGTGCGGCAAGGCGATTCGGCGCGCGTGACCGGCTCAGAGTTGCGAGCGGATGAGATCGAACACGAACGTGTTATCCACAAAGCCACGCAGCCGTTCCGAGCCCGGTCCGAACCCAGCGGCGATTGCGTCCTCGGCGGTGTTATCCGCGTATGGCGCGGCGAATGCCGCCGGGGCGGCCGGTGTCTTGAAATCTGCGTTGACGCCGGGAGCCGGGGCGGGACCCGCCGGGCCGGTGGCCCACGTGATCGAGGGAAATCCCTGCGCGTTCATGCCGCCCAGCAGCGAAACGCCACGATCCTGCCGTAGCGGATAGCCGTTGAGCGCCATGCCGCCGGTCGCTTCACCACCTGCCACGATCACCAGCGTCTTTGTGCCGGCGTACTGCAACGCGACGGACACGGCGTGATCCAGTTCGAGCGTTTCCTCCAGGACGCGTTCCGTCTGGTTGCCGAGCGCCGCCCGCCCCACGAGCCCCGCGTCCACCACGAGCAGATAGCCTCCCGCGCGCCGCTGGAGGGTTTCGATGGCCATGCCGACCATTTCGGCAAGGCTGGGCTGCGTGCTGTTACCCACCGGAAGCTGATCGTGGAAAGCTAGGGCATCCGGGGCAAAAAGCCCCAGGAGCCGCCCGTGCCAGGGTTGCACGGCCTGGAGGTCCGCCCGCGTGCGCAACGCCGTGTACCTCCCCCCGGCGGTCATTTCCCGGACGAGGTCGCGCCCGTCCGTCCGCCTTCCCCCGCCGTTGCCGGGCAGGAAGTCCCCGCCGCCGCCGCCGAGGACCACATCCAGGGAGGCGTTGGCAGCTAGTTGGGAGGCGAGGGGAGCGTGGTCGCGCGCGTCCACGGTGTGCGCGTAGAAAGCGGCGGGCGCAGCGTCCGTCAGTTGCCCGTTCGTGACCAATCCAACCGCTCGCCCCCGGTGGCGGGCGAGTTCCAGGATCGTCGGCAGCGCCTTGCCGGCGGGATCGGTCGAGAGGGCGCGGTTGTTGACCTTGGCCCCGCAGGCCAGGGCGCTGGCGGCAGCGGCGGCATCGGCCACGGCAAAATCGGCGGCGTGCGTGCTCAGAAGCGCCACGCTTGGCAGCGAATTGATCGCCAGCCGCCGGTCGGCCCCGCCATCATAGAGCCGCGCAATCGTTAACCGGCTGGGCACCAAACCCTCGCCCGTGAACAGGACGATCCCGAAGGGCTTTGGTTCGACGTAAACACGGAAATACCACACGCCACTGGCGGCAAACAGGGCCAGCAGAGCCAGCGCGAGCAGGTTGTTGCGTTGTCTCATGGAAGCGCCGGGGCCGCGACCGTTCTGCCAGAAGCCAGCGGGCGCGCACAACGAAATATTCATGGATGCTTGCGCGTCCGGTGGCTTTACGGCATCCGTTTCCGGTGCGGCATCCACCGCCGAGGGCAATTTTCTTTTTTATCCACCAATCCACATGGCAGCACCTGTGATCCTGATCATCCGCGACGGCTGGGGCATCAACCCGGAGTCGCCGGAGCACGCCGAACGCGACGGCGACGCCACGGCTCTCGCCCAGACGCCCTTTCACGACCATCTCCTGGCGACGTATCCCTGGGGAAAACTCAGTGCCAGCGGGCTGGACGTGGGCTTGCCGGCAGGACAGATGGGCAACTCGGAGGTCGGCCACTT
>CAXTVY010000014.1:4576-30634 GCA_964247665.1 uncultured Chthoniobacterales bacterium
CACGCGCATCTCCAAGGCCGTGGCCGAGGGCAAACTGGTGGCGAATCCGGTCGTGCAGGAAGCGTTTGAAAAAGCGAAAGCCCCCGGCAAGAGGCTGCACTTCCTCGGTCTACTCAGCGACGGCGGGGTGCACAGCCACCAGGACCATCTCGCCGCGCTCGTCAATCTCGCCTACGAGGCGGGGGTGCGGGAGATCTTCATCCATGCGTTCATGGATGGCCGCGACACTTCGCCCACCGCAGGCCTCGACTACCTGGAAAGGCTGGAAACGGCGGTCAACGCCACGGGGGTACGGATCGTGTCAGTTATTGGCCGCTACTACGCGATGGATCGCGACAAGCGCTGGGAGCGCACCAAGCTCGCCTGGGACGCCATCGTGGAAGGCGAGGGGATCATTTGCGCGCAGGACCCGGTGGACGCCATTCCACCACTTTACGATAGCGGTACGACGGATGAGTTCCTGCCTGCCCTGGTGTTTACCCCGCCCCCGGCGGACGGCCCGCGTGTCCGGGACGGCGACGTGGTGTTCTTCACCAACTTCCGCGCCGACCGTACCCGTCAGCTCTCCGAGGCGTTCCTGGAGGAAAACTTCTCCGGGTTCAAGCGCAAGACCTGGCCGCGCGTCCACTATGTCACCCTGACGCAGTACGACGCCACCTATGACTGCCCGCACGTGTTCCCGCCGCAAACGCTGGACCGCATCTTCGGGGAGGTCATTTCGGAGGCAGGCAAGACCCAACTGCGTCTCGCGGAGACGGAAAAGTACCCGCACGTCACCTATTTCTTCAACGGGGGCGTCGAACCACCCTATCCGGGTGAGGACCGTCGTATCGTGCCCTCGCCCAAGGTGGCCACGTACGACCTCCAGCCGGAAATGAGCGCCGCCGGGGTCACCGCCACGCTGCTCGAAGCATTGCCCAACTACGATCTGGTGATCCTCAACTTCGCCAACCCGGACATGGTGGGGCACACCGGGGTGACGGCGGCGGCGGTCAAGGCCGTCGAAACCATCGACGACGCCGTGCGGCAGGTCGTCGAGCGCACGCTGGCACTCGGCGGCAAGGCGCTGATCACCGCCGATCACGGCAATTGCGAGTACACACGCAACCCGGACGGGAGTCCGAACACGGCTCACACGACGAACCTGGTGCACGTCATCTATGCCGCGGCGGACGCGGCCGGTTTCCGGGTGGAAGACGGCATCCTGGCGGACGTGGCGCCGACGCTGCTGACCCTGCTCGGATTGCCGCGCCCGGTGGAGATGACCGGTCAGAACCTCGTGGTGGCCAACGAGGAAAACCGCGTTGTGAAGTGAGGCGGTGACGCCGGATCAGTCCAGCGAGATCAATCCCGCCACGAGGGCATAGCGGGTGACGGAAACGGCGTCGTGCACACCCAGCTTGTTCATCATGCTGGTGCGGTGCTTGTCGAGCGTCTTGGCGCTGACACCCAGGATCGTGGCCGCTTCCTTGGTTGTCCTGCCCTCGGCGATCAGCCGGGCCACCTCCTGCTCGCGGACGGTCAGCGCCTGCCAGCCCATCAGGTGCGTGGTACCGCTGTTGAACTGCGCGACGGCGGGGTCGAAATACTTTTCGCCTTTGACGACGGCGTCGATGGCGGCGAGCAACCGCTGCAAGGGTTGGGTCTTGAGCACGTAGGCGTCCGCCCCGAGCGCCACCGCCCGGGCGATGAGCTGTTCCTGCAAACAGCCCGAGAAGAATACGACGCGCAGGCCGCGCACTTTCTGTCGCAATTGGGTGAGCACCTCCACTCCGTTGAAACCCGGCAGCACGACATCGAGCACCACGAGGTCCGGCCGCAACGCCAAGCAGACTTCCACCGCTCCGGGGCCCGTGCCCGCCTCGCCAACCACGTCGTAGGCCGCAGGCTCACGACGCATGAGCGCGTTGCGCAGCATGTCACGCATCGACTGGTGGTCATCAATGAGCACCACCTGGGTAACACGTTGTGGGGCAAGGGAGGAAGTGTCGGTTTTGATAGGCAGAAAATACTGGCTCCCGGGGAAGATGACACTGGGGTATTTACCCCACTTAAAATACCTATTTCCCCCCCTCCCGCCAGGCACTCAATTCGCTTATATGAGGTACGCTCCATCAGGGTTTCGCCGCTGTCTGGAATGGCCTTACCCATCTCCGGCTTCGTCAACCCAAATTATCACGGTCAATCGCAAATCGTTCCCGCTTAGAGTTTCATGTCACTGCCCCTTCCGAACATGCCTGTGAAAAAGAAAATTTTGGTCATCGACAATGACCCCGCGTCCACGCGGATGGTGCGTCTGACGCTGGAACGGCAACCCGCCTTTGTGGTCCGCGAACTCAACGATCCGACGGCCGCCGTGCGGACGGCGCAAGAGTTCCGACCCGACCTCGTCCTGCTCGACGTGGAAATGCCGGAGATGGACGGCGGCGAAGTCGCGCGCTGCCTCCACGCGCAATCGGCGCTGGCTGGCTTGCCGATCATTTTTATGACCAGCCTCGTCAGCGAAGAGGAAACGGCACTTAACCCAATGTACACTAATGGCTTGCGAGTCCTCGCCAAGCCTGTCACGATGACCAAACTGGTGCGGTGCGTGGCCGAACGGCTCGACGGACTCTGCGCCGATACACGCAAGGAATGAAGCGCGCCCGTAAGCGCAATGGTGGTATGGCGTCCACTCGCGTTGGACCAGCATTCGCAGTGAACGGGCTTCTGCTTGTATGAGAACGCTTTCGCACAAAAACGAATTGGTGCGGCTCGAAAAGCTACGCAACTTCGAAATTTTGGATACGCCCTCGGAGCGCACGTTCGACCGTATCGCCCGCATGGCTGCGCGGATGTTCCGTGTGAAGATGGCCGCCATCACCCTGGTGGACGAATACCGCGCCTGGCAGAAGGCAACCTGCGGCCTGCGGGGTCCGAGGGATGTTTTCCGCGACACGTCTTTTTGCGCGCACGTAATTCTTTCCGACGAGGTGTTGGTCGTCCAGGACGCCACCGCCGACGCCCGGTTTGCCCATCTCACGGCGGTAACGGGCGAGTCCAAGATTCGCTTCTACGCCGGCGCACCCCTGATCACCGACGACGGCCACCGACTCGGTTCGCTCTGCATTCTGAGCCGTGAGCCCCGGACTTTTGCCAGGGCGGACCGGCGCGTGCTCCAGGATCTTGCAGCCATCGTGATGGATGAGATGACCTTGCGGCGCGTAGCAGGCAACCTGCGTACAGAGGTGACGGGCCGCAAGAACAACGAGCGGACGCTGGCCAAGCAGCACCGCCTGCTCCAGCGCTTGAGCGGATCGTTGGAAGACGGCATCCGCCAGCGTACCATCGAACTCACCCGCGCGAACTCATCGCCCAACGCGGAAATCACGCGGCGTGAGCAGATCGAGCGGGAACGTTTCAACCTGCTCAACCTCATCGAGGAAAGCACCGACTTCATCGGCCTGGCCAGCCTTGAGGGCACTGCAAAATATCTCAACCAGGCGGGCCGGCGGCTGGTGGGTCTGGACAGTTTGGATAGCGCCCTGACCACTTCGCTGCTGGATTATTTTCTGCCGGAGGACCACGCGTTCGTGGGCAGCACGGTGCTGCCCGCCTTGCACGCGCGGGGCCATTGGGAGGGGGATTTCCGTTTCCGCCACTTCAAGACGGGACGGCCGGTCCCGGTGAGCTGGAATGTTTTCTACGTCCGCGACTTGATCACAGGTGAGCCGGCCAGTTTGGCCACCATCGCGCGCGACATCACAGAACGGCAGCGGGCGGACGCGGCGCTTCGGGAGGGTGAGGAACGCTTCCGGCACCTGGTCGAGCAGGCGGGCGAAGCGTTTTTCGTGTGCCATCTGGAAGGACACATCGTGGATGTGAACCAGGAAGCCTGCGGCAGCCTGGGTTATGAACGCGAGGAACTGCTGGGTATGCCGATAGCGACAATTGAGACAACCTTTGATCCCGCGGAAGCCCTGCCGCGCTGGCAAGCGTGGGCACCCGGGGCCGCGATCAGCACCCGGGGCATCCATCGGCGCAAGGACGGCACGACTTTTCCCGTCGAGGCACGCGTCAGCTCGTTCCGAGCAGATGGCCACCGCTTCATGCTCGCGCTCGTGCGCGACGTGACCGAACGCCACCGGGCCGACATCGCCCTCACCGAAGCCAAGGAGGAGGCGGAGAAGGCCAACCGGGCCAAGAGCGAGTTCCTTTCGCGCATGAGCCACGAGCTGCGCACGCCCCTCAACGCCATCCTCGGCTTCGGGCAGATCCTGCTCGGCCAGGCGGGGGACACGACGCAGAAAGATTGTGCGAGCCACGTCGTCAACGCGGGCAACCATCTGCTGGACCTCATCAACGAGGTGCTCGACATCGCGCGCATCGAGGCAGGCCGGGTTGAGTTGTCCGTGGAGCCGGTCCGGGTGGAAAACCTCGTGGCCGAAACGCTCGACCTCATCCGGGGCCAGGCGCAGGAGCGCCGGATCGTCTTCGAGGTGAATCTGCACGGCTGCGGCAGCCATCACCTGATGGCTGACCGGCAGCGCTGCAAGCAGGTGCTGCTGAACCTGCTCTCGAACGCGGTCAAATACAGCGGGGAAGAAGCACGGGTCGAGATCGAATGCCACGCCGTGCGCCTGCGGGAACTGCGGATCAGCGTGGCCGACATGGGCCCCGGCATCCCCGCCGATAAACTGGAGCGGTTGTTCGTGGCGTTTGACCGGCTGGGTGCGGAACAATCCGCCATCCCGGGGACCGGCCTCGGGCTGGCGCTCTCCAAGCACCTGATCGAAGAGATGGGCGGCCGGATCGGCGTCAGGTCCGCACCGGGCGAGGGGAGCACGTTCTGGCTGCAGTTGCCGCGGCATCGTGGGCCCGTGCGTCCCGGGCTCGCGCCGTTGTTGCCTTTGCTGGGCGCGGGGCCGAAGGAGGAACCGGCGGCGGAACGGGCAGTCTCCGACGCCCCGGCGGGCTGCACGGTGCTTTGCATCGAGGACAACGTCTCCAACCTGCGGTTGATCGAGCACCTCTTCGCGCACCTGTCGCATGTGCAGTTGCTCACGGCGCCCTCCGGGCTGGAAGGGCTGGCACTCGCGCGGCGCTACCAGCCCGACCTCATCCTGCTCGATCTGCATCTCCCCGACTTGCCCGGCTGGGAAGTGCTTTCGCAGTTGCAAGCCGGCGCGGGGACGCGCCAGGTCCCCGTCGTGGCGGTCAGCGCCGATGCCACGCCCGACACGGTCGAACGGCTCATCAAGGCCGGGGCACGTGCTTACCTGACCAAGCCGCTGAACATCGAAAATTTCTACGAGCTTTTGCCCGGCCTGGGCCTGCGCCCGGAGCGGGAGCCTGCCGTTCGCCCCGCGTTGAATTAGGCCGACTAATTTCCCTGCCATGATTCCTGCCGCTGCCCTTTCACGGATGAAAATCCTCGTCGTTGACGACGAACCCGCCAACATTTCCCTGCTCCAGTACATCCTGCTGGCCGCCGGGTACGAGGAACTGCGCTGCACGACCGACCCGCGTCAGGCCGTGCCGTTGTTCCGGGAGTTCCAGCCGGACCTGGTCCTGCTCGACCTGATGATGCCGCACGTCAGCGGCTTTGAGATCATGCGGCAATTAGAGAGTGAGATCATGCCGGGCGATTGCCTGCCCATCCTGGTGTTGACCGCCGACGTGAATTCCGCCACCAAGCACGCCGCGCTCCAAGCGGGGGCATCGGACTTCTTGACCAAGCCTTTCGACCAGATCGAGGTGCTGTTGCGCATCCGTCACCTGCTGCAAATCCGCACCCAACACCTGCAACTGACTTACCAGAACGGTTCGCTGGAGGACGCTGTGCGCGCGCGGACCGGCGAATTGCGCAACACGCTCGGCCAACTGGAGGAAACCGTGCGCCAACTGCGCGACACCCAGCAACAGGTGATTCAGCACGAGCGCATGAGCGCGCTGGGGTCCATGGCGGCCGGGCTGGCGCATGACTTCAACAACTCGCTCTCGCTGATCCTCGGCTACAGCGAACTGTTGATGAGCGACCTGAGCGATACGCCCTATGGCACACGCTCGGACGAGTTCTTGAGCACGGTGATCACCGCCGCGCAGGACGCCGCGAAGATGTTTAACCGATTGCGCGGTTTCTACCGGCAGGCGGATCACGAACAGGAATTCCGCCGCGTGAACATCAATCAGCTCACCGAGCAGGCGGTGGCGCTGACCCGGCCGCGCTGGCACGGGCAGGCGTTGGGCCAGGGGGTCACCATCGACGTGCAGACGGTGCTCGGCGAGGGGCTGCCCCCACTGCTGGCCGACGCGGCGGAGTTGCGCGAGATGCTCACCAACCTGGTCTTCAACGCCGTGGACGCCATGCCCCGGGGCGGCACGATCACCCTGCGCACCCGCTTCGAGCCTGAGGAGGAGGCGCTCGCGGCGGAAGCGGCGGCGTCGAATGCGAGGGTGTCGGCCGTGGATCGTGCTGAAGCGCGTGCCTGCCAGAGCGGCGGCCGCAGTCCCTACGACGCGGGCGCGGTGGTGCTGGAGGTGGCCGACACGGGGGTGGGCATGGACGAGGAAACGTGCCGCCGCTGCCTGGAGCCGTTCTTCACCACCAAAGGCAAGCAGGGCACGGGCCTGGGGCTGGCGATGGTGTACGGCACGATGCAGCGCCACGGCGGCAGCATCGACCTGCAAAGCACGCCGGGGGTGGGCACGGTGTTCATCCTGCGGCTGCCGCTGCATAGCGTCGGCGAGACGGTCGTGTTGGCACCGGCGGTCGTGGAGATCGAGCGCCCGCGCCGGATTCTCGCTGTGGACGATCAATCCGTGTTCCTGGATATTCTGCGCCACTACTTGTCGGCCGACTGCCACTCGGTCGAAACGGCGCTGGACGGACGCGAGGCCCTGGAGAAAGTCCGCGCCCGGATCCATGACGAGCCGTTTGACCTCGTCATCACCGACAAGGCGATGCCGCACATGAACGGCGAGCAACTGGCAGAAGAGGTCAAGGCGCTGGCACCGCTCACCCGCGTGATCCTCCTCACCGGCTTGAGCATCCCTGGCAGTGAAGGGGAGATCGAGGCTCCCGCCGTGGACCTGACCCTGCTCAAACCCGTGACACATGCCGCCCTGCGCCGGGCGATCAGCCGCGCCATGACCGGCTATGCGCCGTCCGACCCGAAGGCGTCCGAGGACCGGCGTGAGCGGAGCCAGCCCCCGGTGAAAATTAGTGGGCTCGCCACCGTGAAACGTTCTCCCGGCGTGGGGCTGGTCCGCCGCTCCGGCCGGCCGCCGAAGGCTGCCGGGACGCGCTCGCCCGCCTGATCAGGAGTGTGCCGGTGCGTCGGTGCGGGCGGTGTACCCGTAACGGGCGTCGAGGCGTTCGAGCGCCCGGTTCAAGTATTCCAGGTCCGGGCCGGAGAGATAATCCGAGTAGCCGCCCACCTTGCCGCGGCGCACCTTGTAGCTGTCGGGATCGTCGGCGTTTTTGGGTCGGAGCACTTCTTTGTTGAGTTCGCCGACCAACTCGGAGCCCGGGGCCTTGCTGTCGCCCGCCTCCAGACGGCGCATGTTCTCGAAGCTGGCGATGTCCACGGCGCGGGCCAGGGCAGCCGTGTCCGGCGCAAACTGGGGCAGCAGGAAGCGCAAGGCAGCCCCGAAGGTCGTCAGGGGATCGCGCCGGGCGTCCTCGTAGCGCAGGAGGTGCAGCCGGGGGTGGCCGCTCCATTCCGCCAGCCAGCGGTTCATGATGGCCACGACCCGGCCAACCCCGAGCACCGGGTGGCGCAGCAGCGCGGGCAGGTCGCCCCCGAACGTTCCGGCACGCTTCTGGAGGTGGAAGAACAGCGACACCATCACGTCGCGCGGGTCGCGCGCCACGAGCAAGATGGGCTTGGCCAAAGCCTCCCGGCGTGGGATCAGCCATTTGCCGCGCAGGCGTTCGCTGAAACGCTCCTTCGACCCATGTTCCCACAGGTCGTGCGTGTAAACCAGGCGGGGCGCGGCACCCGCGCCGGGATTTGCCTTGCTCCACTCGGAGAGATACGCCGTCAGGAAGACCCGCACCCAGGTCCGGCCACTCTTCTGGATGGACACGACGAACGCCTCCGCGCTGCGGAACGTGGCGGCGTGGCGGCTGAAGTTCCAGCGCGGGTAACGCCAGGGCGGCGGGTGCGCGGCCTCCACCGTCCGCGCCTGTGAGGGGTGAGCCGACGAATCAAAGAGGGGCAGCGCGGGGTCCATTCGCCGTCACCATGGCGCAGACCTCCGCCGGGGAGCAATGGCAAAAACGCGGTGTGGGGTGCGATGACTTTTCTTGGCGTTCCGCCTGAAAAGGTGTTTGATTGCTCCCCACTTCCATCCGTCTGCAAGGACGCAACCAGCGCCCCCGCGGCGCTTTTCCCCTACCCTATGTCAACCACCGCCACTCACGCCGCCCCGACCGAGGGCGAGAAAATCACGATTTCCAACGGTACGCTCCAGGTGCCCGACCAGCCGGTGATCCCTTTTATCCGCGGTGACGGCACGGGCCCGGACATCTGGGCGGCGAGTGTGCGCGTGATGGATGCAGCGGTGGAGAAAGCTTACGGCGGCCAGAAGAAGATCGCCTGGCACGAGGTATTCGCGGGCCAGTCCGCCAAGGACCGGTTCGACAACTGGCTGCCCGATGAAACGGTGGAAGCGTTCCGCGACTACCTCGTGGGCATCAAAGGACCGCTGACCACGCCGGTGGGCGGCGGTATCCGCTCGCTCAACGTCGCGTTGCGCCAGATGCTCGACCTCTACGTCTGCCTGCGCCCGGTACAGTACTTCTCCGGCGTCCCATCTCCCGTGAAACGTCCCGAGAAGGTGGACATGGTGATCTTCCGTGAGAACACCGAGGACATCTACGCGGGCATCGAGTACAAGGCGGGGAGCCCCGAGTCGCAGAAGGTGCTGGAGTTCCTGGCCGAGAATTTTCCGGCGGATTTCAAGAAGATCCGTTTCGGCACGACGGCAGCCACGGCCGAGTATTTCCACGGCGAGAAGACATCGGCCGGCAACGAGGACGCCCGGCTGGAAGTCGGCCTCGGCATCAAGCCGGTCAGCCGCGCGGGCACGGAGCGCCTCGTGGCCTCGGCCATCGACTACGCTGTCGCCCAAGGGCGCAAGAGCGTGACCATCGTCCACAAGGGCAACATCATGAAGTTCACCGAGGGCGCGTTCCGCGATTGGGCTTATGAGGTGGCCGACACGCGCTACGCCGAACAAACCTATTCGTGGGCTATCTGGGAGAAGACCAAGGCGGCGCAGGGTGAGGCGGCAGCCAACGACGAGATGAAGGCGGCGGGCAAGGCGGGCAAGATCATCGTCAAGGACGCCATCGCCGACATCACGCTCCAGCAGGTGCTCACCCGGCCCGAGGACTTCGACGTGATCGCCACGCTTAACCTCAACGGCGATTATCTTTCCGACGCCCTTGCGGCACAGGTTGGCGGCATCGGCATCGCGCCCGGCGGCAACGTCAATTACCGCACCGGCCACGCCATCTTCGAGGCCACGCACGGCACCGCGCCCAAGTATGCCAACCTGGACAAGGTCAATCCGGGCTCGGTCATCCTGTCGGGCGAGATGATGTTCCGCTATCTCGGCTGGAACGAGGCGGCCGACCTGATCGTCAAGGGCCTGAACGGGGCCATCGCCAGCAAGCACGTCACGTACGATTTTGCCCGCCTGATGGAAGGGGCAACCGAGGTGAAATGCTCGGAGTTTGGCGACGGCATCATCGCGCAGATGTAAAGGCACTGCCTCGCCCGACCCCATGGCCGTACCGCCCACGTTCCGGCCGATTCTGCCCGGCGAGGAAGCGGCGTTGCTCGACGCTGTCCGCCGCTATTACGCGGAGGACGGCATTCCGTTCGATCCGGAGCTGGTCCGGCCCGCATTGGTCCGCCTCCTGGCGGAGCCTTCCCTGGGCCGGGCGTTCTTTCTGGAGAACGCGACGGGGAACCGGGCCGGGTATCTCGTTTTCACCTTCGGCTTCGACCACGAGGCTGGCGGCCCGCTGGCTACGGTCACGGACCTGTTCATCGAGCCAGCGCAGCGCCGCCAGGGATTCGCTCGCCGGGCGTTGCGGTTCGCCGCCGACACCTGCCGTGTGCTCGGTGTGCGCGGCCTGGAGTTACAGGTCGAGCGCCACAACGCCGCCGGGCAGGCGCTTTACCACCTCGCGGGCTTCCGCCCGCACGACCGGCTGCCGATGTTCCTGCCGTTGGGTTGAAGGAATGCGGCGCGCTCGTTTTTGGCGTGCTTTCCACGTTGCCGACCGGCGCGGATGCAGCTAGGAATGGGCCTCGCTTTATGACCAACTATCCCACCGCTTGGCAGCGTCGCGTCATCTGGATGGTCATCACCTACCTAGCCATCGTGGCCGGGGCGGCTGCGGCGGTGTGGCTGCTCACGTTGTTCGGGCAGGCGGTAGGCTTCCTGCAACCCGTGCTGATCCCCTTCGCGCTGGCGGCGGTCCTGGCATTTCTGCTCGAACCAATCGTGCGGTTGATCACCGCCACGACGCGGCTTTCGCGGACGTGGGCGGTTCTGCTGGTGTTCGTGTTCATCGCCCTGATGCTGGGCCTGCTGGGGGTGGCGGTGGTCCCGCGCATCTATGATTCCCCGCTCAAGATGGTGCAGGGGATGCCCGCCTACACGCAAAAGGCGCAGCAGCGGTTGACAGGCTTGCTCGATGCCACCGAGGCGCGCCTGGCCAGGTTCCAAGCGATCCTTCCCAAGTCGCAGCCGTCGGGCGAAGCACCGCAAAATGGCGACCCGGCGGCTTCGCCTGGACCGGCGGCCAACAACGAACAAACGCCGGCCCCATCGCCTTCTGGGTCGCCCGCCGCCTCGCCGGGCGCTAGCAACGATGCGGCCGCCGACGGTAACGCTGACCAGACACAGAAGAAGGATACGCCGCCTGCCAACGGCAAGCCAGCCGAAGGCGACAAGGCGGGTGAGCAGGACAACGGACCCGGGGCAGACACCCTCCTCAAGCCCAATGGCGTCCGCGAATACATCCAGAAGATGGTCCCCACCGTGGAAGCCAAGGTGCCTGCGGTGCTCAACAGCGTGCTGCACCTGATCTTCAAGGGTCTGGGCTGGGCGGGCGTGTTGCTCGACCTGATTATCATCCCGGTCTACCTGTATTTCCTGCTCGTCGAATCGCGCAACATCGCCCGGCACTGGAACGAGTACCTGCCCATCCGCGATTCGCCCTTCAAGAAGGAAGTCGTCAGTTGCCTGCTGGAAATCAACGGCTACCTCGTTGCGTTCTTCCGGGGGCAGCTCATCGTCAGCACGATTGACGGCATCCTCATCGGCGGCGCGCTGGCGATCATGGGGCTGGATTTCTCGTTTTTCATCGGGCTGCTGGTCGTCGTCCTGACGTTCATCCCCTACCTCGGGATTATCCTCTGCTACATCCCGGCCATCCTGGTGTCTATCATCCAGTACGGCGACGTGGTCCACCCGTTGTACGTCGTCGCTATTATGTTCACCGTGCAGACGCTGGAGAGCACGATCATCTCGCCCAAGATCGTCGGCGATTCCGTTGGACTGCACCCGGTGACGGTTATCCTGTCCGTGTTCGGCTGGTCGCTGCTGCTCAACGGTCCCATCGGCGCGATCCTGGCCGTGCCGCTCTCGGCGACGGTCAAGGTGTTGCTGCGCCGCTACATCTGGGAGGCCAGCGGGCGGGGCCGCCACTTCATCCCGCTCGGGGCCGCCTCGGTGGCCGCGCTGGAGGACGAAACCCGGCGTGCGGCGGAATCCACGCAAGGCAAGAGTGACGCGGACGGGCCGCGGGTCGCCGGTGCGCCGGTCGGGCCGCCGGCGTTCGACGCCAGGGACAAGAAGGACGCGCCTACCCTGGGTGTGCCACCCGCGGCAGCCCCCGCGCCCGAGACGAAGCGGACGGGTGGTGCCGCGATTCCCTCCGGGGGCATCCCGACGCCTCCGGGCGAAGGGGGACCGCAAGCATGACCCCGCCCGTCCGGCCATCCCGCCGCGTGGTGCCGGACACCCGCCTGCGTGACACGCTGATCGCGGTTGGGGCGGGGCTGGCGGTGTTGGGGTTCGTGGTGTGGGCGGTGGTCTCGCTTTCCCGGACGGCGGCTTCGGCGGGCGGGGTGGAGGGGGTGATCGTCAGGAAGGATTTCGTGGCCCGGCCCGAGCAGCAGATCACAGTCGGCAAGGGCGGGGTGACCAGCCGGGAGGTGGCGGGCGAGTACGTCCTGGAGGTGCGCGTGCCGCAGGAAGTCGGCGGTGAGGTGTACCGGGTGTACGTCAACGCGGCGGAGTATGCGGCACACCAGGAGGGCGAGCGGTACTACTTCAACCGGCCCCGGCCCGGGGGCTGAACCGCCCGCGCGATTGAACACGCTTTGCGCCGGGCCTGTCCCACGCTACACTCCCGGTTTCCGCCCCCGGAGGCGGTCCGCCGCCTACCGGGGCGTCGGCCAAGTTCACCCCTTCTTCTTGATCTTCCAGCCATTGATCACCGCATGACCTCGACCCAGGAATTGACTCAGGCCGTGCAGGAGCACAGCCGTTGGATTGCCCCGCTCCAGGCAGAACTCGGCCGCGTCGTCGTCGGCCAGAAGTACCTCGTGGACCGCTTGCTCATCGGGCTGTTGGCCAACGGCCACGTGCTGCTCGAAGGCGTGCCGGGACTGGCTAAGACCCTGACGGTCAAGACGTTGGCGTCATGCATCCGAACGGGCTTCTCGCGGGTCCAGTTCACGCCTGACCTGCTCCCGGCGGACCTCGTCGGCACGCTGGTTTACAACCCAAAAACGGGTGATTTTACGACCAGGATGGGGCCGCTGTTCTCCAACCTGATCCTCGCGGACGAGGTCAACCGTGCCCCGGCCAAGGTGCAGAGCGCGCTGCTCGAAGCCATGCAGGAACGGCAGGTCACCATCGGCGAGACGACCTACAAGCTGCCTGACCCTTTCCTCGTGCTCGCCACGCAAAATCCGCTGGACCAGGAAGGCACGTACCAACTTCCCGAAGCGCAGTTAGACCGCTTCATGTTGAAGCTCAACATCACGTACCCGACCCGGGCCGAGGAACGCCAGATTCTCGACCTGATGGGCACGAGCGCCCCCCGGTTGGAGGTGCAGGCAACCACTGGGCCGGAGGAACTCGCCAAGGCCCGGGAGGTGGTCAACGCCATCTACATCGACGACCGGGTGAAGGACTACATCGTGGACGTGGTCCTCGCCACGCGCGAGCCCGGGGCTTTGCTGCCCGGGGCAAAGCTCGACGGCATGATCCGCTGTGGGGCCAGCCCACGCGCGACGATCAACCTGACGCTCGCCGCCAAGGCTTACGCCTTCCTGCACGGGCGCGGCTACGTGACGCCGCAGGATGTCAAAAACATCGGCCAGGACGTGCTGCGCCACCGCATCATCGTGTCCTACGAGGCCGAGGCCGAGGAACTGACCAGCGAGGTCATCGTGCAAAAAATCTTTGCCGGTTTGATGGTCCCTTGACCCGTTTTCCGGGCGACATTCTTCGGTCGAATTATTGTTGAATTTATACCACCAGACCATTTTCTGAATATTGCCCTTCGTAGAGGGAAGAGTTTCCGAAAATAATCCCGGATAATTCAAAAAGTGCCCGATACCGCCGCCATCCTCAAAAAAATCCGCCGGTTGGAACTGCGGACCCGCCGGTTGGTCAACAGCGCCTTCGCCGGACAGTACCATTCCGTGTTCAAGGGACGCGGGATGAACTTCGAGGACGTGCGCGCCTACAACCCGGGTGACGAGGTCCGCTTCATCGACCGCAACGTGACCGCCCGCACGGGCGACCTGCACGTCAAGAACTTCACGGAGGAGCGCGAGCTGACCGTCGTCCTGCTGGTCGATGTCAGTGCGTCGGGGGCGTTCGGCAGCGTGGCGCAATCCAAGCGCGAGCTGGCGGCGGAGGTGGCCTGCCTGCTGGCCTTCAGCGCCATCCGCAACCGGGACAAAGTCGGGTTGCTGCTGTTTTCCGACGAGGTCGAACTCTTCCTGCCGCCGCGCAAGGGGCGGGGATACGTCCTGCGGATCATCCGGGAAATCCTCTACCACCGGCCGCGCGGACGCCGCACGGGCATCGGCGCGGCGCTGGAATACCTCAACCGGGTCATCACGCGGCGCGCGGTGGTCTTCCTGGTGTCGGACTTCCAGTCGCCGGATTTCTCGCGCCCGCTGGCCGTCACCAGCCGCCGCCACGACCTCGTGGCCGTGCCGGTGGTCGATCCGCTGGAGGAAACGCTGCCCGACGTGGGCAGAATCAGCCTGGAGGACGCCGAGACCGGCGAGATCTACGAGGTCAACACGTCTGACGCCCGCGTGCGCGCCGGGTTCGGGCAGGCCGTGAGCGCCCGCCGGGAGACACTCGCCACGTTGCTGCGCCGTGCCCGGGTGGACAGCATCGAACTGCGCACGGACCAGGATTACCTGCCCGCGCTCCGCGCCTTCTTCCTCCAACGCGAGCGCCGCATCGCCCGCCGCTAACCGCCCGCCCCCGCCTCGCGCCGTCCATGCTTGCTCTCGCCATCCCGTTCCTCGCTGTCGTGGCCGTGCCCGGCCCGGCCGCGCCGGGGGCGGGCACCCCCGCGCCACCGGACATCCGGGGGATCGTGCCGCCGCAGCCGTACTTCATCAACGCGAGTCCGCTGTGGCTGGTGCTGGCGGCGGGGTGCCTCCTCCTGGCGGGGTTCGTGGCGTGGTACTTCCTCTTGCGCCGCACCACGCCGAAGTCCGGGCCGCAGGAGAGCCCGCGCGAGATGGCCGAACGCCGCCTGCGGGAACTCGCCGCCCGCGCCGGGAGCCTGGATGCGCGCGCCTTCGGCAACGAGGTGGCCGACGTGCTGCGCCTGTACATCGGCGGACAGTTCGGGTTGCACCCCGAGCGCCAGACCTCGCAGGAGTTCCTCGGTTCCGTGGCCGGTGCGCGTGCGTTCACGAAGACCGAGCACGTCCTGCTGGCCGACTTCCTCGCAGGCTGCGACCTGCTCAAGTTCGCCCGGGCCGACGCCACGCTGGACCGCAAGGAACACCTCCTCGCGCAAGCGGCGGACTTCGTGGGAAGCAGCGCGCCGCCCCCGCTGCCCGAAATCGGAAATCGGAAGTCGGAGGTCCCGCAAAATGTATGAAGCGCTTTTCGTTACCTCTGCATCTCTCGCACCCGCTTTGCCGAATCAGTTGATCGGGTATGGCACATGTCATCTATGCCACCCTGTTTCTTGGCCTGCCAGTTGCCGGGATAGCGCTATATTCTTGGTTTCTTGTTGCCATGTCGGCTTCACGAGTCGCCGTGCCGCCGCGAGTGCCTCTCTTCTGGGTCTTTGCCGCTTATGGAGCGCTTTTGCTTTACATTGTCTCTGTATGCTGTGGGGAATGGTCAGGGATGCATTCGCTGGGACTCCCGGTGTTGCTTTTCGTTTTGCCGGTGTGGTTGCCTATCCAAGGGTTTCTCTGGCGGCGCACCTTGTCCTATTCGACCTATCACCGTGCTGCCATCGCGCTTAGCTTCGGTTTTCCCTTCGTGGTGGCGACGCTTCTATTCGTTGCCTTGGTTGCTGATGAATATGCCCGATGATTGCTCTCTGCTTATCTTGATCTAGGGCTATTCGCTTCCTGGTTTTTATGTCCCTGCACGATCTCTCCGGTTTCAGCTTCGCGCATCCCGCGCGATTGTGGCTGCTCGTCTTGCCGCTGCTGCTCCTGTGGCGGCGGGGTAGGGCGGGGGGCGCGCCGGCGGTCGTGTATTCCTCGACGGATATTCTGCGCCAGATCGGCCGGCCGCGCCCGGCGCGCATCGGGGCGGTGTCGAACTGGCTGCTGGCGCTGGCACTCGCGGCGGGGGTCGCCGCGCTGGCCCGGCCGCAGTTGAGCAACTCGTTCACGCACGTCGAGGCCAGCGGCATCGACATCATGATCGCGCTCGACGTGTCGCGCTCCATGCTCACGGAAGACTTCTCCATCGGCGGCCACCGCGCGAACCGGGTCAACGCCATCAAGGAGATCACGCAACGCTTCATCGACGCCCGGCCCAACGACCGCATCGGCCTGCTCGCCTTCGCCGGGCAGCCCTACCTCGTCAGCCCGCCCACGCTCGACCACGGCTGGCTGAGCGACAACCTCGAAAGCCGGGTGCAGATCGGGCTGGTCGAGGACGGCACGGCCATCGGCACGGCGCTGATCTCGGCGGCCAACCGGCTCAAGAACCGCGAGGCCAAGAGCCGCATCATCGTGCTCCTGAGCGACGGCGAGAACAACGCGGGCCGGGTCAACCCCGACACCGCCGCCGAGGCGGTGCGCGCGCTGGGCCTCAAAATTTACACGATTGGCGTCGGCACCAACGGCATGGCCCCGTACCCGGTGGGCCGCGACCCGTTCACGGGCGAGACGCAGTACCAGACGATCCAGGCGGAGTTCGGTGAAAAGGCGCTCAGTGAGGTGGCACGGATTGCGGGCGGCCACTTCTTCCGCGCGGACAGCTCCAAGGCGCTGGAAGGCATCTACGCACAGATCGACCAGCTCGAAAAAACGACGGTGCAGATCAGCAAGTACCGCGAATACCACGACCTGTTCCCGTGGCTGGCCGCGTTGGCGAGCGCGCTGCTCACCGGGCAGATGGCGTTCTCGCAGACGCTGGGCAAACGGCTGCCTTGAGGGTGCCAAGCAGAGAAATCGACCGGTATTCCTCGATGATAGACCGGTCGGACCCAGTATTATAGGCGCAGGAATGGAAAAGCGAAAGCGCGCCGAGTTCGTCGATAAGTTATTATGGTTTAGACACTGAAGGCGACACATGCCCGACAAGCTGTATGATAGTTTTTTCGTTACAGTTGCTTATCAAAGCGCTGCGGGTACTATGCCGATGTATGAACGAATCCACCGCGATGTTGCCTACGCCGGTCCTTATTGTTCTTTCAGCAACTGGAGATAAGATTTGTTTGTCTTCCGGGCGTCCCAAGTTCCCTTGATGTGTGCCGCGAGTTTCGGAGTATCGCTTTCCAGAGTGGATTTCCACAGATTCGGGCTGTATTCGAAAACGCGCAGCATATTGTCTATGTCAAATATCGGCGGCGTCCCTTCCGCGCGGATCAATGCGACGGGCCTATCAAAAGCGATGCGTAGACCTAATTCAAATAAGACATTCGGATTGTGCTCGGTCAAATCGGCAATCACCAAATCAGCAGCATATAGATCGTTTACTATTGTTGCTTGAATTATGTCGCTACCCTCCTTTCGGGCAGTTTCCACCTTAAAGCCTGCCTCTACTCCGGCAGGTGTAATAAGCATATTTAAAACTTCGCTGAAAAACCCCTTTGGCCATTTGCCGGATTTTTCACTGAAAGGCAAGGCAACAAATGCACGCAGAGAAGTACCTTTTGCCGGGGAGGCGAGCGTAATTAAGCGGTCGCTTCCTTCTTGACGTGATTGTTGGTCTTCGCTGTCTGTTAGAACGATTTCCCCGTACTTCTGTAAAAACCGGCAGTTGTCCTGAAACAGCCGATGGAAATCTTTGTGAAACTCTGGAACTAAACCAAATTCAGAGGTCAAGGTGTTTCCCAAATATTTTAGATCGGGCAGCGTTGTGCCTTTGTAATAATCGAAAACATTTTTGAAAATCGGAACGTGGAAAAATGCATCTTGTAGTGCGGCTCGTTCTGCATCTAGATTTCCGGCGTACACAAAACGACGACCAATCTCAGCGAGAGCAATTTTGGCTGCATCCCGTGTGCCGTCGGTTAATCCATAGTCTCGCGCGCCCGCCGTTAAATAAAAAAACCCTGTGGAGCGAGGGCTGCCGCTAGTTGCCGCTAGGGCAACATCATTCGGCGGCCAAGGATTGCCGCCGTTCACTTTAATCGCCAGAGGAATTTTTAATGCTTCTTCCAACGTGACCGACGGAAACGGGCGCTTAGGTTTCGGCGCATTTCTCGGTGCTCGTGACAACTTAGGTTTAGCCAATCGCTTTTTACGTTTACGGGTCTTAGCCACACTTGGCGCGAACGTCGCATCGGGTTTATTGTCGCTTGTCAGTTCTTCACTCATGCGCGTAAGGGTCGGATTCCTTTATATCGAGCCGTCCCGTTGCGACGAGGGAATAATTTTGCTGAGTGACATCAAAGTTGAAATTTGCTGGGCAGCTATTCGATTGGAGATGTGAACGCTTTTCTTGTCGGGGCAAAAGCGGAAATGCCCGGTCGGCTTGAACGTCAGGGTAGGTTGGCTTCCTGCCAACAGCGTTCTCAAGTGAGGCCGCATCTCGCAAACGTTGCCGAAACGCCCGGCTTGAGGCAAAATATCGTCCGGGCATCGAACCGCCCGCCGGGTTCCGTTGTCTGACACGCTTCCCATGTTGCCTTCCGACCTGAATTTTGGCGCTCCGCTCTGGCTGTGGGCGCTCCTCGTCCTGCCGGCGCTGGGGGTGCTGTTCCTGTGGGCGGAGGTCCAATCCCAGCGGCGGCTGACGCGGCTCATCCAGACGCCGCGCCTGCGCCAGCAGCTCGCCGGGGTCGCCAGCGCGTTCCGTCGCCGCCTGCGCTTCGTGCTGCTGGGACTCGGGCTCCTGGGGCTCATCCTCGCCGCCGCCATGCCGCGCTGGGGCTTCGAGACGCGCGAAACCCACCGGCGCGGGCTGGATCTCGTGGTCATCGCCGACGTGTCCAAGAGCATGTTGGCCACCGACCTCGCGCCGGACCGGCTCACCCGCGAGAAGCTCGCCATCCACGACCTCATCCGCCTGCTCCAGGGGGACCGCGTGGGGCTCGTGGCGTTCGCGGGCAGCGCGTTCCTCCAGGCCCCGCTGACCATCGACTACGACGCCGTGCTCGACGCCGTCGCGGAACTGGACACCGACCTCATCCCGCGCGGCGGCACGAACCTCGGCGGGGCCATCGACCTCGCGCTGGAAGCGTTCGGCAAGAACGAGGCGGGCAACCGCGCCATCCTCTTGCTCAGTGACGGCGAGGCGACCGTGGAAGGCGAGCAGGCCAGCGGCGTGGAGGCCGCCCGGCGCGCGGCGGCGGCGGGCGTGCGCGTGGACACGGTCGGCATCGGCACACCGGAGGGTTCGCTGATCCCGCTCCCGGGAGCGAGCAAGGGCGAGTTCATGCGCGACGAGGACGGCAAGGTCGTCCGCACCCGGCTCGACGAGCCCGCCCTGACGGACATCGCGCGCGCCGGGAACGGGTTCTACGTGCGCTTTACCACGGGCGAAGCTGCCATGCGCACGGTGGTCCAGGACGGGTTGAGCCAGTTGAAGGCCGGTGAGATCGACGCACGCACGGCCCGCCGGCCCATCGAGCGCTACGCCTGGCCGCTGGCGGGAGCCCTGGTCTGCCTGACGCTGGGCATGGTCGTCGGCGAACGCCGCCGCCGGGGCGCGCCCGCGGCCATCGACGGCATCGGCCCGGACGCCGCCGCGATCCCCGTGCGGCGGACCGGCGCGGCGACGGTGACCGCCACGGCGTTGGCGGCGGGGATGCTTGCCGCCCTGCCTGGCGTTGGCCCGGCGGTCCACGCGGCGGAGCCCGGGCAAGCACCCGCCGCGGCGGGTGCGCCGGGCAGCAGCCCGATGGAACTCTACCGGCAGGGCCACTACGACGAGGCTTACCGCGCCTACGAAGACCTTGCCAAGAAGGACCCCCAGGCCGACGGCCTGCGCTTCAACGCCGGGGCGAGCGCCTACATGGGCAAGCAGTACGACGAGGCGATGGACGCTTTCGGCAAGGCGCTCGCCACCGGCGACCCGGCGTTGCGGGCGAAGTCGCATTACAATTTCGGCAACACGTTGTTCCGGCGCGGCGAGGAGCAGAAGGAGGCCAAGGCGAAAATCGCTGACTGGCGCAACGCTCTCCAGCATTACGACAGCACGCTGGCCATGCTTAAGCAGGCCGATCCCGCGCGCCGCGACGACGCCCTGGCGGGCAACACGGCGTACAACCGCGCCATCGTGCAGAAACGCCTGGACGATGCGCTCAAGGAACAGCCCAAGTCGCAGCAGCAGAAGGACCAGGATAAAAAGGACCAGGACAAGAAGGATCAAGACCCAAAGCAGCAGTCGAAGTCCGACCAGAAAGACCAGGGTAAGCCCGGCCAGAAAGACCAGAAGGATCAGCAACAGAAGTCCGGCGGCCAGCCGCAGCCACAGTCGCAGGACCAGAAAGGCTCCTCCTCGTCCCAGGACCAGAACGGCAACGGCAACCAACCGCCGAAACCCGACGAGCAATCGCAGGACGGCCAGGGCTCCAAACAGCAACCGCCGCCGGACGGCCAGCCGAAGGACCAGTCGGACCCGTCCCAGGGGGCGGGCAAATCCGGGGCCGACCCGCAGGACAAACCCTCGCCGGCGGACGGCAAACGGGCGGACGCCAAGAATCCCGGCGAGAAGCCGGGCGACAGCCCGGCCTCGCCCAACGGTCCGCCGGACAAGTCCAGCCTGCCCGACCAGGACAAGCCCCGCGAGCACGGCGACTTCAAAGCCCAGCCCGGCGCGGACAAGGACCATCCGCCCCAACCGGCCGGGGAAGCCGGGCAGGAGGCCGATGATTCCACCGAAAAGGATGGCAAGATGAGCGTCGCGCAGGCGAAGGCGCTGCTCGAAGCGCTCAAGGGCGACGATGCCCGCGTGCCGCCCGACCCCAACAACAAGCACCGCCGAGATGAACCCGTCACCAAGGATTGGTAAACCGCCCCGGGCCCCGCACGGTTGGACCCGGGTGCTCGCTTGCCTCTGGCTGGCGCTCGGGCTGGCTGCCGCCGTGCCCCGCGGGCAGGCGGCTTCCGCGGGCAGCCCCACCGTGGCCGCGAGTCTGTCTGACCCCACCGTGGATGTCGGGCAGAGCGCCGAGTACCGCATCGACGTGGTGGGCCGCGCCGCCGACCACCCGCCGGCCGTGCCAGCCGTGGAGGGGCTGCGGTTCACGTTCGCGGGCCAGAATCAATCCACGCAGTTCGACTTCAACACGCTGACCAAAACCGTCACGTCGAGCTATGTTTACAGCGTCGAGGCGACGCGCGCGGGGCGGTTCGTCATCCCCGGGTCGGAGGTGCAGATCGGGGGGGGCGTGCTGCGAACGCTGCCGGTGACGCTGACCGCAACCGGCGAGGCACCGGGGGCGGGGAACAACCGGTCGGTGTTCGTCGAATTGACCATCGCCAAGAAAACGGCCTACCTGGGCGAGACGATCCCCGTGGAGGTACGCACGTACTTCGGCATGAACGTGCCCGCGCAGCTCACGCCGGACCTCGAACTCAACGGCGAGGGGTTCAGCGTGCAGAAGTTCACGCCGCAGAAGGACACGGGGACGCCCGTGGCCGTGGAAGGGACGAACTACCGCGTGGCGGAGGCGAGGTCGGCGATCACCGGGTTGAAGGTTGGCACGCTGTCGGTGGGCCCGGTGGAGGTCGATCCCTACGTGCAACTGCCGCGCCCGCGCCAGCGGCGCTCGCAGTACACCGACCCGTTCGACGCGTTCTTCAACAACGGGTTCAACGGCGGGAACCTGATGCGCGCCCAGCAGGTCAAGCTGCTGTCGCCGGTGGTGCCGCTGGAGATCAAGGGGCTGCCCGCGCAGGGCAAGCCGGCGGATTTCACCGGGGCCATCGGGCAGTTCAAGCTCGACGCCGAGGCCGAACCGCGCCGGGCGCAGACGGGCGATCCGATCACCGTGCACCTGTTGCTCAGCGGCCGGGGTAATTTCGACCGCGTCGGCGCGCCGGGGCTCAGCGATGACCAGGGGCTGCGCACGTACCCGGCCACGGCGCACTTCAAGGCGGACGACGAGGTGAATCTGAGCGGGGTCAAGACGTTCGACCAGGTGGTCATCGCCGAAGGGCCCAGGGCATCACTGCCGTCGTACCACTTCAACTACTTCGATCCGGACACGGGCAAGTACGCCGTGCTGGACACGCCGCCGATCCCGGTGCGGGTCGAGGGCAGCAGCCTGGCAACGCCCACGCCCGCGTTGGCCGCGGCGGCCCCGGCCCCCGGTACGACGCCCAAGCCGACGCCTGCCCCCACGCCGCACCGCGCCGAGGACATCCTGTACATCCGCGCCGAGGCGGGGCCGCGGCTGGCCCGCGACGCGTTCCTGCCGCTGTACCGGCAGCGCGGTTTCTGGATGGCGCAGGGCGGGGGGCTGGCGGTGTTGCTCGGGCTGGGCGCGGTGGGCGCGCTGCGGACCCGGGCCCGCAACGAGGCTGCCCGGTTGTCCGCGCGACGCCAGCGGCAGCAGGCCGAGCAGCAGCGGGCCCTGCAACTGGAGGAAACAGGCCGGCGGGAATTTTCTTCGGCCGCGACAAGGCTCGCGCAGATGCGCGCCGCGGCGGCGTCCGGCCGGGCGGACGAGCAGCCGGGCGCGCAGGAGATCTGCCGGGACCGGAGCCTCGACGCGCAAACGGCGGGGTCGGTGCAGGAGATGTTCCGCCGCCACGACGAACTGGCGTACAGCGGAGGGAGCGTCGCGCAGGAGCCCGTGCCGCCCGAGGAACGCCGGGGCGTGCTGGCGACGCTGGAAACTTTGGGAAAGAACCCCCGCGCATGATGAAGCTACCTCTTCCCGCCTTCAGCCTTGTCGCCGGTTGTCTGCTGGTCCTCTGCCTGTTGGCAGGGGTTGCCCGGGCTGTCTCGCCCGTCGAGCCGAACGTTTCTTCTTTTCAGCAGGGTAATCTGCGCTACGGGGCCGGGCAGTATCCAGAGGCGGTGGCAGCCTACGAAATGGCCGTGCAACGGGGCGACGTGAACGCCAATCTCTTCTACAACCTCGCCAACGCCTACTACCGCGCCGGCGACCGGGGCCGGGCGATCTTGAACTACCAGCGGGCGCTGCTGCTGGAGCCGGGTCACGCGGAGGCCAGCGCCAACCTCGCGTTTGTCCGGGGCCGCCCCGCCACGGACGGCGGACACCCGCCGGGGACCCTGGCCACCGTGCGCGACGCGCTCGCCGGGCCGGGAGTGGATTTCTACTGCTGGCTGGCGGCGGGCGCGGGCTGGCTCGCGGCCCTCGGCCTGCTGGCGGCGTGCTTCCGGCCCCGGCGGCGGGCGGCGGGCGTCGCGTTCGCGGCGGCGGGCGTGCTGGGTGTCGTGCTGTGCGCGGGCGTGGTGTCGTGGCTGGACGGCGGCCTCAAGAGCCCGCGGCGCGCCGTCATCATTGCCGACGGCGCACCGGCGCTCTACTCGCCCGCCGACAATGCGAAAACCATCGTGCGGCTGCCGGTCGGCAGCGAGGTGCGCGTGCTGTCGGCGCAGGGGGCGTGGATGTACGTCCAACTCGGCGACGGCGCGCGGGGCTGGCTGGCGTCGGACAAAGTGGCTCGCGTCAACCCCAAGGCGGGTTAATTGGTCCGCTCACGGGTCGATGAAATACGCGTGGCTGGCGTCGAGTCGGGCGCGGCGTTCGCGCGTCAACTCGGGTGCGTGGAGGTCCACGCCCGGGGCGTGGGTGGCCAGGACGCGCAGAAAATAATCGTTGCACAACAGGTCGAACTCCGTGGGCTGGGCAACCACCTTTGCCCGGTCCACCATCGCAGCCGCGCTCGCCGGATCGTTGTGCTGCAAATCGTAGGCGATGGCCGTCACCAACCAGTACACGCTGGGTACGGGCAGGCGGAGTTGCTGGTCGAGCGTCGGCTTGAGCCCGGCGTCGTTGCCCAGCTCGATGAGGGTCAGCCGCAGCCGGAGCGCCGCGCACTCCCGCAAGCCGCTGGTTTCGGGGCCTTCCGGCGGTAGCCGCAGCAATGCCGCCTGGAACTTGTCCACGGCGTCCGCCAGCTTGCCGCCGCGCCGCAGTGCTTCGCCCCAGTGATAGAAGGCGGCCGGGTCAAAAGGGTTGGAGGCCACGGCGGCGGCGAAGCAATCCGCGGCGGACTTGAAGTCCCGGCGGCGCGCGTACACGAACCCGAGGCGATCCTGCACCGCCGCGTTCGTGAAGGGAGGAGCGTAGGCGTTGACGCTGCGCACGAGGTCGGCCTCGGCGTTGTTGATGCCGCCCGCCCGGGCCTGCAACCCGGCGGAGTAGAGCGACAGGCCCTCGCGCGTGCCGAGCACCCGGTTCAACCGGTTCGCCTGCTGGAAAGCCTCGCCGAGATCGCCGCTCCGGTCGGTGGCGATGATCCTGTCGAGTTGCGCGATGTCCGCCGCCGACCAGGTGGGAGCTGGCGTGAGCGCGACTTCCTTGATCACCAGCGGCCGGTTGCTCGCGCGGCCCAGGAAGAACGCCAGCAGGCCGAGCACCAACATGCCCGCCGAGGCCACCAGCCAGCCGGGATGCCACGCCGTGTCGTGCCACGGTGCGTAGTGGATTGCCGGGGGCGTCGGCAGTGTGACGGGTCCGGCGGGGCCGGGGGCGGGAGCCGTCCGTGGGGAAGCGGCCCCGGGTGACGCCGCGACGGGGCCGGGCGCAGCGGCCGGGGCCGACGGGTCGCGCGGGGTGGGGGGCGGGGACTGTTTGCGGGCCAGCCGGAAGTATTTCGCGCCCCGGCTTTCCGCCGCATTGGACTGTTGAGCAGCCTCGCGTTGCGCGGACAGGGTGCGCAAGCGGGCGTTGAGGGCCTCGATCTCGTCCGCAACTTGTTCGTCGGGGAGGGCCGCGGCGCGGTCTTCCCCTTCGGGCCGGGGGCGGTAGGCGGCTGGCACGTCGCCAGGAGTGTCCGGTTCGTTGCCGCGCTTGTAGCGGCGTTTCGCTTGGGGCATCGACTGCTTCTCGCGGACCGGTGGCGGTTGCGCGGGCTCCGGCGGTGTGGCCGGGTCGGGATCGACACTCATAACAGAAAGGCGCGCTGAACCATGAAAGCGTGTGGTGAACCCGGGACCGTGCATATCCTTGGCGGACACTCGGAGCAGGCGGAAGGACGTTACGGGAACGCAACGGGGCTGGCAACGCGATTAAACCGCCGGGCAGCCGGGGCGTCAACGCAGCGTTTGCCGTTTGCAATCGCCGGGCGGGCTCTCCAGAGTGGCGGCACATGTTCCCACTCACCCATAGCGCGCACGTGGACCTCGACGGGGCCTGGCCGGAAGGTTCGCTGCCGCTCCCGGCCCGGGATTTCCGGGCGTGGGGGCCGCGCCTGCGTTTCTGTGCGCCGGACGCCGAGATGACCGCGTTCGGGGCAGCCAGCACGGCGTTGCTGCCGCCGGAGGTGCGCTTCGTGGTTTACGGGTCGGGCGATTTTCATCATCTCAGCGCGCTGTGGCTGCGCCGGGCGCTGGCGCTCGAAGGCGGGCCGGGTTTGACCCTCGTTTCCTTCGATAACCACCCTGATTGGGATATCCGCCCGCCGAAGTGGTGTTGCGGCAGTTGGATGAACCGGGCGCTGGACCTGCCGGGAGTCGAGCGGATCGCGGTGTGGGGTTGCGGCAATTTCGAGTGCTGGGGCTGGCACCGTGTCTGGGGCAACGGCCGGGATGTGCGCTCCGGCCGCCTGGAGGTGCATCCGTGGGCGGATGGGCGTCCCGCCGCCGACCAGGCGCGGCCGGGGTCGATCACGCAAGGGGATTGGCGCGAGAAGTCCGCGCGGGTTGCCGCCGGACTCGCGGGCCGCGCGCTGTATGTCACGGTGGATATTGACGGGTTGCGGGCGGAGGACGCCGTGACCAACTGGGAGAACGGCCGGTTTTCGGCGGACGACGTGGCCTGGGCGCTGGACGAGCTTTCGCGCCACGCGCGGATCGTGGCGGGGGACCTGTGCGGGGCGCGGTCGGTGCCGATTTACGCGCGTTGGACGCAGAAGTTCGCTTCCGAGACGGATCATCCCGAGCTGCCCGCGTTCGATCCGGCAGCCGCGGCGCGGGTGAACGCCCGGACGTTTGCGACGATCTGGCCGCGGCTGACGGGGAAGGCAGAACGATGAAGGCAGAAGGCAGAAGGGTGCCAAGAGTGAGAGCAAGCGGTCAGGCCAGGAACGCGGAACTTCAACGCAGAGGACACAGAGAGCACAGAGCCCGGAGGAGAAGCAGTAAGGAAGGGAAAATACAGGAACCAAGGCAAGCAGGGATAGCGTGACCCGGCATCCTTCATCCTTCATCCTTCTGCCTTCCCTAGCT
>CAXTVY010000015.1:0-30305 GCA_964247665.1 uncultured Chthoniobacterales bacterium
GGCATCATGAGCGCCATTGATTTCACGATGGACATCGACAAGGTCCCCGACCCGAAGGGCGACCGGGTCAAGATCACGCTGAACGGCAAGTTCCTCGTCTACAAGACGTGGTGAGCGCCCGTCGCCCGTGGAAATCGTTCCCTCGGATGACCGTGCGAACAAAGCTTGCGGGGCCGTCATGCAACCTCGTGCCGCCTGGGTAGGGTTGGGCCGCTTGCGTTGGCATCGCTCGTTGTCTATCCTGCTCCACCGATACCAAATATGAAAACTACCTTGCTCTGGATTGTAGCTGTGTGCGTCATCTCAGCGGCCAGCTTCTATGGTGGCATGTGCCGGGCCGCTTACCTGATCAATTATTCTCGTTCTGAAAGCCATTTCAGCCGGGTACGTCTCGACATGCTGGAAGCCGGCCAGACTGCTGGGGCCATCGCGCTTGAGGCCAAGATCCTGGATGGTGAAGTCGGCTCTCTGCATCGCCCCAGGCCTTTGGGGTTGCCCTCTCCGCTTTTTATCTTCTCTGGCCTCCAAGACCCGGAGCACCGTGACCTCTTGTTCGCGGCGCGCGACATGCACGCGAAGTACCCTGACCTGACCTTCCGCCCCGAGAGTTTGGCGGCCATCACCAAATTTGAGGAAAAGTATCCTTATAGCTCCTCGGACGTGCGCCGTTGACTGATCTGCTGGGGTCTGGCCTCCGCCGCGCCAACCTGCCCCATGACTCGTTCCGTGTTGTCGGCGGTATGAAGCGTCTCGTGGTCCGACACCATCACGGACGACCATCGTTTGGGGCGAGTCGCCGCTAGACGCCGCCCGGCTGCGCGGTTCAGCCCCTCGGAGGGTCAGTTGCCCCTTGGCGGCAACTCGTAGATCCGCCCCCACTCGCTCGACGCCCTCAGCCGCGCCGCGTCCGCCCACGGCTGCGCGCCGCCGGGAAACGCGCGCTCCTCGCGCGGCCCCCAGTACACGTAGCGCACGTCCAGCCGCGCCGCGGCGTCCTCCCAGCCGGGCTGCCCGCGCAGGAGCGTCTGGAGATCGCGCAGGAGCGGCAGGTAATCAATCCCCTGGCTGTGCAGGTGCCCCGTGTACCCGACCGCCAGCGGCCGGCCGCAGAACACCAGCGGATGATTGTAATCCGGCGCGCACGCGAACCGCGCCCCGGCGGGCAGGGCGCGCGTGCCCAGCTCCGCGCTGGCGAGTTCCGCGCGGTCGATGAGCGTGTAGCCGAGCTTCTCGTCGCTCGCGCGCCCCATGCCGCCGCACAGGCTCACCGCCCCCGAAAAGAACAGCAGCAAACACAGCGGCCAGCGCAGCGGGGCCGTCAACGGCCGGACCCAGGTTTGCCAGATGAAGGGCAGCGCCGCCAGGTAGCACCAGATCATCAGCTTCGTGTTGTCCCATTCCCAGGGCGCGAACATCACCACGCACGCGATGACGAACACGCCCCCCGCGGGCAGCACGAAGGCCACGGCGGATTCCCGCGCCCGCCCGAGCTGCGGCAGCCATAACCCGCCCGTGGGCCGGGGACCGAACCGCGCCGCGTAGCCCGCCTGCACCGCCTCCCACGCGCACCACCCCCAGAGCGCCGGGGCCAGCAGCGCGAACAGTCCGAAGTTCATGAGCCAGAACGCCACCGGAGCCAGCACGCCCCGCGCCCAGAAATGGTGCGCGCCGAACTCCACGAACGGCGCGTCGTCCTGCATCCAGCCCCAGTGGACGTGCATCAACTGGCCGCCCGCGTGGAACCCGCCGGTCATCAAAGAAACGGCATACGTCGCGGGCAGCAGCGCCACCCCGACGAGGATCAACAGGTGCCGCCGCAGGCTGGGGCGCGGGTAGTAACACACGAACCACCAGCCCAGCAGCACCGACAGGAACAGGAACGCGAACACGTGGAACAGCGGCATGACGGCGTAAAGCAGCGCCTCGACCCAGAAGGGGATCAACCCACGCATGGACAGCCGCTCGGCGGGCGGCGCGCCGGCCAGCGCGGGCGGCGGCTCGGCGAAGAATTTCTCGCGCCAGTGGGCCAGCAGCAGCAACCCCGCGGGCAGCGCGAAGAGGAACGGCCGCTGCGTGACGAAGATCGCCAGCGCGAGGTTCTTCCACGCCTGCGTGCCCTGGAAATCCAGGAACTGCCCGTCCCGCAAGAACTCGAACCCCCACCAACCGCCGCTGCACAGGAAACCCGCCACCGTGAAGCTGCCGCCCCACCGGTAGAGCGCCAACAAGGCCGCCGCCGCGCCGAGCAACCCGACCCACACCAGGGCCTGCCGCTCAGGCGCGCCCACGGCCAGGAGGAGCGCCTGGAAGCCGTCCGCGCCCGGGTAGTAGCGCAGGGGCTGGCCGGCGGCCTCGGCGTGCGCGGGCCACCAGGGTGCGCCGTCCGCGAAGAACCGCGCGAGCTGCAGGTGCAGGCTCAGGTCACCCAGGTTGTTGGGCGAGCCGATGGCCACCCTCGTCTCGTCGTCGTACACGAGCCAGCAGAACTCCCGCGCGGCGAACACGGCGAACGCGGCGAAGAGCACCCAGGCCCACGGCGAAAGCGGCGGGCGGCGGCGGCGGTTGGAGGGAATCCCCGCGGTCTGGAAGAACGCCCCCGCCCCGGCTGCCGCACCGACCAGCAGCGCCGTCCAGGCCACCCAGGGGTCGAACCCATGGTGTGCAGGCAGCACCAGCGCCATCGCCATCGTGAACGCGGCGAAAGCAAAGACGGTGAAGGCAGCGACGAAAGGAATCATGCGGGCGAAACGACGATCAGCGAAGAAATCTCACAACTGCGAACAGGACATCCAAACTGCGAACGGCGATTTCTCATTCCGGCAACAGCGGAGCCAAACATCCTGAGCATCCTGAACACCCCGAACCACTGGCAACTAAATAGGGTATTTTCCGCCATTGTTTTGCAATATTCGGTGCGAATCAAAAAGTGAGCGTCGATTGTTCCTCCTCGCCCCAATCATCGAAGTTCAGGACCGGCGCGGGCTCGACCGCGCGGCGCAGCGCGTCGCGGGGTTGCTGGACGCACACGTCGAAGGGCGCGACCCCCACGGGGGTCCGGAACACGTTGGCCGTGTGGGCGTCGGAGACGAGGAGGTTCTTGTCGGGCGCATAGAAAGTCTTGGCGTTGACCTGGGTGTACCCCGCCGTGACGAAGTGCCGGGCGATCTCCCGGGGCGTGGCCGGTTCGCCGCTGATGTCCCGTTGGCTGACGACCATGCGCGGCCCGGCCGGGTGGGCGATGACCCCGTGCAGCCAGAAGTCGTCGCCCAGCCGGTCGTTCGCCAGCCGCAGCCGCCGCAGGTAGGCCGAAGGCAGCGCGTCCTCGGTCACCAGCGTGGGCCGGGTGCCGAAGCCGCCCTCGTCGAGGGCGTGCAGTTCCTTGCCGCCCTTGCCAGGCATGGTCAGCTTGAGCCAGCGGCCGGTGGCATCGTCCAGGAAGACCTCGTGCTCCACGCCGCCCAGGGCGACGAGCCGGTCCTCCAGCCGCCGGTCGATCAGGCGTCCGTTTCGGCGCGCCCAGGCGAGGAGCTGGCGGGCTTGGCGGGCGAACTCGCCGGTTGTGCCGCCTTCGCCAGCGCCCGACGCGCCCGGGCGTGCGCTTTTTCGGAGGAGACCTTCGGCTGCAACGAGCGGATGCGCCGTTGATTTTTCGCGTAGTCGTCCGGGCGGCTGGCCATGCTTCCCCACTTGCCACGGAATGACCGCCGCTTCAAGCCGCGCGATGGCCCGGGCGTCCTCCATCACCTCGGGTGCGGCGGCGGCGTCGGGGGGTTCCGGGTCGGTTTCCACAAGGGGGCGAAGCGGGGCCGGGCGCTAGGGGGCGGCGGGCGGTTCCACCGGCGGGACCGCCGGGGCGGCGGGCGTAAATTCGGGCGCACGCGCGGGGTCCATGACGGGCCGGAAGCGCGCCGCCCGCAGGTAGAGCGTCAACGGGTCCAGCGCCGCGCGCAGGTGGATCGGCGCGCGGTAATACGCGTCGGTCAACATGGGCTCGACCGCCGGGGCGTCCTTGTCCATCACGAGCAGAAAATCGGCGTGGGCCACCGTGTCCGCCGGGGGGACGGCGTTGTCGGCGTAGTAACCGATGTGCATGAACTGGCCCAGCAGCCAGGGCAGCGGATACGTGCTGCCGCAGACGATCACGCCGGGCAGCTCCAGGGCGGTGGGGTCCCGCCCGGCGAGCGCCAGCATGGGCCGGGTGACCTTCCACACGTCGTTGAACGTCTGGACGTACACGTAGTCCTCCTTCTCGCTGGTGGGATGGACGTAACTGAGCCGGAGCGTCTTCCAGCTACCAATCACCAGCAGCGCCAGCGCCAGCGGCCACGCGATCCAGCGGCCGTACCGCCCCAGGCCACGGTGCTCGGGGACAGCCACGGGGGCGGCGAGGTCGGCCAGCTCGGCCAGGAGCGCCCCGGCCACGAAGAAGAACGGCCAGAGGAGCGAGATGATGCACCAGGGCGTCTTGTAGGGGATGATGCTGTAGGCCACCAGGGTGCCCGGTCCCACGATGGCCAGCAGGCGCACCCGCCAGTCGCCCGGCGCGGGCAGCCCCAGGGCGGCCGTCCCCAGCGCCAGCCCGGCGAGCGGCAGCAGCCACAGGGCAAAGTTGTCCTGCGCCTTGGCCAGATCGGCAGCGGCGGCGCTCTCCCTGGCCAGGGGCATCCAGCCGCCGGGGATCAACAGTGCCAGGCCCGCGAGCGAGCCCACGGCCAGCACCGCGCCCACGGGCCGCTGCCAGGGCCGCCCCACGATGGGAATGGCGGGCACGGCGTAGCGAAAACACGCCAGCACGCCCAGGCAGGCCAGCGGCTCGTTGCGCACCAGCAGCTTGCACCAGTAGGAGAACACCTTGCTGTGCCCGTTGCCCACCTCCGCCGTGTGGCCCCAGAACGTGTATGCCCGCCACAATCCCGTGATCCCCTCCGCGTTCAGGAAGTTGCCCGAGTAGAAAAACAGCACGAGCGCCACGGTTACACCCGCCGCGGCCCAGGCGTCCCCGGCGCGCCAGTGCTGTGGGGCGAACGTCTCCGCCAGCGGCGTCCACCACGTCCGCTCCACCTCGTCCGTCCACAGCGACGGCGGCCGGTCCGGCGCGGGGGCCGTGGGCAGCACCTGGGCCGGGGCGGGCAGAGGCGAGCGGCGCGACCTTTGCAGCGTTTCCGCCAGCAGCAGGCAGGGCACGGCGGCGGCGAGGCAGCCCAGGTGGATGAGGTACGTTTCCTTGGTCAGGATCATGCCCGCCAGCGCCAGACCGACGGCCCAGAGCTGGCTTTTCCGGCCCTCCTGCCACAGCCCGAACACCCCCCACGCGCCCAGGACCAGGAAGAACACGAGCCACGCCTCGTGGATGGCGTCGCGCTGGTAGTAGAGCATCCCCGAGGAAAGCGTCATGCCCAGGGCGGCCAGGACGCACAACCGGCGGTCGAGGAAGCGGCCGAAGCGGAAGATCCAGTCGATGGTCAGCACGCCGACGAGCGCCGTGGGCAAACGCAGCGCCCACAGGTTGCGGCCGAACAGGCACTTGAAGAGGAACAGGACGTAGAAGTGCAGCGGCCCGTGGTAGTTATGCGGATCGTACTGGTAAAATCCCATGGTCTGCATCTGGTCGGTGAACCAGCCGTTGACGCCCTCGTCGAAGTGCGGCGGCCGGCCGTCGAGCCAGTACAGGTGCATGGCCAGCGCCCCCAGGACGATGACGGCGCGCAGGACCTGGAACGCGAAAGGCGACAGGTCGAAAAGGGAAGCCGTCGGGCGGCGGGTGGGGAAGTCGGGGTCGGCGGGTTCCATCAAAGGCGGAAGGCAAGCGGAAGGCAGAAGGATGAAGGCAGAAGGTAGAAGACGAATGGAAGGCGGAAGATGCTGAGCCGCTGTTCTCCGGCAACCTATCAATTTACCGGCAAAGTTTCCCAACGCTAATTTCCGCCCTTTTCACTTCCGCCTTCTGCCTTCATCCTTCTGCCTTCATCCTTCCGCCTTCCGCCTTCGTGTTCCTCTCCCTCGTCATTCCGGCTTACAACGAGGCGGGCCGCCTGCCGCGCAACCTGCCGCTGGTGGCGGCGTATTGCGAGGGCCTATCCCTGCCCGCGCCCGGCGGCTGGGAGGCACTCGTGATGGTCGAACGCTCCGTGGACGGCACGCTGGAAAGCGCCCGCGCCGCCGCCGCACCCTTCCCGGGCGTGCGGGTGATCGACAACGGCCCGCAGCGCGGCAAGGGCCACGCCGTGCGCGAGGGGATGAGGCGCGCCACGGGCGAAATCGTCCTGTTCATGGACGCCGACCTGAGCACGCCGCTCGCCGAGATCGCGCGGTTCCTGGCCTGGTTCGCCGCACACCCGGAGACGGACGTACTCATCGGCAACCGGCGGCACCCGGCCAGCCGCATCGGGCGGCCCCAGGGCTGGCTGCGGCGGCACCTGAGCGGGGTGTTCAACCGGCTCGTCCAGCAGCGCGTGCTGGGTGGCAGTTGGGCGGATACCCAGTGCGGCTTCAAGGCGTTCCGCCAGGCCGCCGCGCGGGAAATCTTCCGCCGCCAGCGGCTCGACGGCTTTTCCTTTGACGTGGAGGTGCTCGCCCTGGCCGCGGCGTTGGAGTTGCGCGTGGCGGACCTGCCCGTGGAGTGGTTCGACGACCGCGCGACCCGGCTCAACCTGTGGCGCGACGGCTGGACGATGCTGCGCGACCTGTGGCGGGTGCGCACGCTGGTCGCCCGCTCCTTGCGGGAATTGCCGCCCGGGGCGCGGTGAGCAACTCCCTTCCCGCCTCATCTTTGCGTCTGCGAGTCTCAAAAGCGTGGGACACACCGTGGCCCTCCCAGCCACCCGGGAGCCGGGCGCAAAATTTAAGTCTTTGCGTCCCAACGGGCTATCTTCCCCGCGGGGCGGACGGCCCGGCCGGGTCATAGTGGAAACGCTTCTGCCGCAGCCGTTGCCGTTCTTTCAAGACCCATTATTTTCGTGGATCAAATCTCGACAGCCGGAGGTTCGTCGGGTTATATCATGCGCGGCCTCCGGAAGACCGCTCCGGCTTCCTTTCCCCATCGTTCCTTGGACCCCTGGTACATATCCTGCACCGCTGCTCTGCCGAGCCTTTCCGTGCTCCCGTCCATGGACCATTCTCCCGAGCCCCCGCCCCACGTCGCCGCTCCCCGGCCGGCGGACGGCGTTTCGCCCGCGCACGGGAACGGGGAACCGCATCCCCCGGCCGCCCACGACGGCGCTGGCTCGCCACCGCCCGCCGTGCGCTCCCTCGACGGCGCGTCCGAACCACCTGTGCGCCCCGTCCCCGGCCTGCACCACGCCGTGCCCGGCGGCGGCAACCGGCCCGGCGGCAACGGCAGCGCGGGCAAGCGCAGCGTCACGGCCGCCGAAGCGCTCGCGACGGAACTGCACCGCGAGATCGCCCTGCGCGAGGAGCTCGAACGGCGGCTCGCCGACGCGGAAAGCCAGTTGGCCGTGTCCGAGGCCCAGTTGATCCGGGCGCGCGAGGTCCCCACCCCCGCCCCCGGCGCGCCCGAGGGGCTCGCCGCCGAAGCCGCCCGGTGCGAGGAACTGGCGCGCCGCCTCGCGGAAACCGAAACCCGGTTGATGGAGACGGAAACACGCTGCCGCGAGGCCGAAGAGCATCTCGGCGAGGCGGATGGCCGGCTCGGCGAGGCCGGGGACCGGCTCGGGGCCCAGGAGGCCCGGCTCCGCGACGCCGAAACGCACCGGCGCGACGCGGCGCTCCAGCTCCGCGAAAGGGAGAGCCAGCTTCTCGACGCGGAAACCCTGCTCCACGAAACCGTCACCCGGCTCCAGGAGGCCGAGGCCCGGCTGGCCCAGCACGACCAGCGGCAGGCGCAGTCCGAGCAGCGCCACACCCAGCAGGAGCAGCGGCTGGCTTACCTGATGTCCAGCTCGCCGCTGGGTTTCTTCGACGACGACGCCGCCCTGGGCACGACGTACTACTCGGCTGGCTGCCTGGACATGCTCGGCTACCGCCCGGACGAGATGCTCCTGGACCGGGCAAAGTTCCTGGAACTGCTCCACCCGGAGGACCGCAACAACGGCTGGATGACCGAGCGCGCGCCCGTCACCGAGGGCATGAACCGCTTCACCCAACAGTTCCGCCTGCGGCACCAGGACGGTTCCTACCGCTGGATCGAGAGCACGGGCATGGAGCTGAAGGACCCGGCGGGCAAGCACCTGCGCGCGATGGGCTTCTACCGCGATGTCACCGGGCAGAAGGCCCTGGAGGAACGTCTGCACCAGAGCGAGGAGCGTTTCGGGCTGCTCGTCACGAGTTCCCCGCTGGGCTTCTTCGACACGGACGTGCTCACGGGCAAATCGTACTATTCGCCGCTCTGGAAGAGTATGCTCGGCTACCGGCCCGAGGAGTTGCCCGACGTGCACGAGACGTGGCTGGGAGTGATCCACCCCGAGGACAAGGCAGGCGTCGTCGCCGCCCACACCCAGCGCAACTACGGCGAAAGCCGCCGCCCGTTCAGCCATGCCCTCCGGGTGCGGCACAAGGACGGGTATTACCGCTGGGTGCAGGCGTCGGGCATCGACTTCTTCGCGCCGGACGGCCGCCTGCTGCGCGCCCTGGGCTTCCACGCCGACATCCACGCGCTCAAGACCGCCGAGGAGGCGCTGGCGCACGAGAAGGAGTTCCTGGGCGTCACGCTGGATTCGATCAGCGACGGCGTCATCACGACAAACGCCGAGGGACACGTCATCTACCTCAACGCCGCCGCCGAAACGCTCTGCGGCCTGAGCACCGAGGAGGCCGACGGCCTGCCGGTGGAGGAGTTCTACCGCCGCGCCGGCGCGCAGGTCCGCCGCCAGGCCGACAACCCCGTGCGCGCCGTGCTGGCGAGCGGGATGCGCGCCGCCCCGCACGATCCCGCGCACCTTTCCAGCCCGGGCCGCCCGGAAAAAGTCATCGCGGACAACGCCGCCCCCATCCTGGAGCCGAGCGGCAAGATGGCCGGGGCCGTGCTGGTGTTCCACGACATCACCGACCGCCACCGCGCCGCCGAGGAACTCCAGAAGGCCGGGCGCATCGAGAGCCTGGGCGTGCTGGCCGGGGGCATCGCCCATGATTTCAACAACCTGCTCACCAGCATCCTGGGCAACCTGAGCGTCGCGCGCAGCGGCGGGGAGCTGCCCATCCGCGCCATCGACTCGCTGGGCCGCGCGGAGAAAGCCTGCTGGCGCGCGCGCGACCTGACGGGCCAGCTCCTGACCTTCGCCAAGGGCGGCGACCCCGTGCGGGTCTCGCTGGAGCTGCCGCCGCTGATCGAACAGGCCGTGCGCAGCGCCACGAGCGGCTCGGGCGTGCAACTGGCCTTCCAGTTCGCGCCGGACCTGCCCCAGGTCGAGGCCGACCAGGGGCAGATCGTGCAGGTGATCCACAACCTCGCGGTCAACGCGGCGCAGGCCATGCCCGGCGGCGGCAAGCTGCACGTCAGCATGGATGTGGTCCATTCGCCGCAGGGGCTGGCGGCCATCGAGGAGGTGCACCAGCCCGCGAGCGCGTACATCGAGGTCAAGGTGCGCGACACGGGCACGGGGATCGCACCCGAGCACCTGTCGAAAATCTTCGACCCGTTCTTCTCGACCCGCACGAACGGCACGGGCCTGGGGCTGGCCATCGCGTACAGCATCGTGCGCAAGCACGACGGCGTGATCCGCGTGGACTCGCGGCCGGGCGGGGGTTCGACGTTCACCATCTACCTGCCCGTCTCGCCCTCGGCACCGCCGCCGCTGACGCCCGAACCGGCGGTGCTGGACGAGCGGCGCACCGGCGGCCGGGTACTCTTCATGGACGACGACCCGGACATCCGCGACCTGGCCGGGGCGATCCTGGACCTGATCGGCTACGAGCCGACGCTGACCGGCGAGGGCAGCGAGACGCTGACCGAGTACCAGGCGGCCAAGGCGGCGGGCCGGCCCTACGCGGCGGTGATCCTGGACCTGACGATCCCCGGCGGCATGGGCGGCAAGGAGACGATCCGGCGGCTGCGCGAGATCGACCCGGACGTGCGGGCCATCGTGTCGAGCGGCTACAGCAACGACGCGGTGATCGCGGATTTTCGCGCGCACGGCTTCATGGCGATGGTGGCCAAGCCGTACCGCATGGATGACCTGGCGCGGGTGTTGACGACGGCGATCACCGGCGAGGGCCTCTTGCCGTTGGCGGTGGTGGACGAGCCGACGATCTGAGCCGTGAACCATCTGCTCCCCAGAGGCATGAACGCCGCCGGCCCGCTTCACATGAAAAGATGGATCGTTGTCGTTTTGACCGCCTTCGCCATGCAAATGACCGCCGCGGCAGCCGATCATGTTGACTCGGCCATCTCGTTGGGCACTGGTTCGGGACAAATCAACGGCTCGCTGATGCTGCCGGCGAACGGTGGGAAAGTGCCCGTCGTCCTGATCATTTCAGGGTCGGGTCCCACTGACCGCGACGGCAACAGCCTCGGTCTGCCGGGTAAGAACGACAGCCTGCGAATGCTTGCTCTGTCGTTGGCCGACGCCGGTTTTGCCTCGGTCCGGTACGACAAGCGGGGCATCGGTGCCAGCGCCGTCCCCCCGGTCCGCGAGCAGGACCTGCGTTTCGAGACCTACGTGCAAGATGCTGCCGGTTGGATCGAGCAGTTGGCGAAAGACGACCGCTTCTCCGCCATCGTCGTCGCTGGCCACAGCGAGGGTTCGCTGATCGGAATGCTCGCGGCGAACGGCAGGCCCGTGAAGGCGTTCGTGTCGATTGCTGGCGTCGCACAGGGGGCGTCTGCCGCGTTGCGGCAACAACTCCTCGGCAAGCTGCCGCCGGATTTGGCGGAGCGCAACGAAGCCATCCTCTCCTCCTTGGAGCAGGGTCAGACCGTCAGCGAGGTCCCGCCCCTGCTGGCATCTCTGTACCGTCCCAGCGTCCAGCCGTATCTGATCTCCTGGTTCAAATACGTTCCCACCGACGAATTGAAAAAGCTCCGCGTGCCGTGCCTGATCCTCCAGGGGGACACCGACATCCAGGTGCCCGTCTCCGAGGCAAAGAAACTGGAAGCCGCGAAACCCGATGCCGAGTTGCAGGTCATCCCGGGAATGAACCATGTGCTCAAGTTGGTTCCGGCGGACCAGGCGCAACAGCTTGCCTCCTACAGCGACCCGGCGTTGCCCCTTGCGCCAGAACTGGGTAAGACCCTGGCACGTTTCATCGCTGCTTCGATGCAGGAACCAGCGGCGAAAGATCAGAAATAGTATCGGGCTTCCACTGATCGGATGCCTGCTCGCCGTTTGGCTCACGCGGCTTCACTTGGCGTGGCGTCACGCGGCCGGCGTGCGCTTGGCTGGCACTGCCGGCTGGTTCCCGGAAACGCTGGTGCCGGTTCATCGCGCGGCATATGGCCAATCCATGCCCGTGGAACTGCCGCTCCGACCAGATGACGCTCGGGGGAAAACTCCAACTGATGGAAACGCTTTGGGATCATCTTACGCGCCAACCCGGCGGTGTACTTTCGCCCGCGTGGCACGGAGAAGTTTTGGAGGATTGCAGCCGTCGCTTGGATAGCGGCGAAGATCGGTTCACCGATTGGACGGCAGCAAAGAAAGAGGTTCGGCGGCGGGTTGCATAAAGGTCCGCCCCTTTCCCTTTCTTTACGTATCTCTGCTGCCAGTGCTTTCTTGAGTTGCGCGTGGGGAACAACTATTGTGGTCCGATGTCCCGCGCTTTTGACCAACTCACCAAAGAAGTGATGCAGTTGCCTCTCGCATCCCGGGCGGAACTTGCCGAAAAACTTGTCGAGAGCCTGGATTTTCCCGTCGATGACAAAAGCCGGACGCTCTGGGTCACCGAAGCCGTCCGTCGCCGCGACGAAATCCGCTCGGGGCAGGTCCAGCCAATCCCAGGTGAGCAGGTCATCGCCGAGGCACGCCGCATCGTTGGCCGATGAGGGACGCCTTCCACCCGGAGGCCCGCCTTGAATATCTTGATGCAGCGGCTTTTACGCGGCAGCCCGCCCCGGCCTGGGAGCAGAGTTCACGCGCGAGATCGAGTCCGCTATTGCCCGGATTTGTCGTACTCCTAAGCGGTGGAGAATTCTGGAGCAAGAGGTTCGCTCCTGCCGTGCGAAGCGATTTCCTTATACTTTGCTCTACGTGATCGAGGAAGATTACTTACTGATCGTGGCAGTCATGCACGGAAGCCGTCGGCCGGGATACTGGCGGCACCGCGTCGCGCCGAACGGTTGAGTTGGCTCGGGTGCCCAGCTCTGAAAAGCAAACCGCCCCCCGCCAAGCGGTCGAATCGGATGGCGGCAATCCCACCCAATTCACATGACTCCTTCCACCTCTTCCCGCCCGCTCGCCATCGTCACCGGAGCCTCCACGGGCATCGGTTACGAACTGGCCAAACAATGCGCCCAGAACGGTTTCGACCTGCTCGTGGCCGCCGACGAACCCTCCATCCACCAGGCCGCCACCGACTTCCAGGCGCTCGGCGCGGCGGCGGAAGCCGTCGAGGCCGACCTCTCCACCACCGAGGGCGTGGACCGGCTCCTCGCCGCCCTCAATGGCCGCCCGGTCGGCGCGCTGCTCGCCAACGCGGGCCGGGGGCTCGGCAAGGGCTTCCTCGACCAGGATTTCGCCGCCGCCCGCAAGGTCGTGGACACCAACATCACCGGCACGATCTACCTGCTCCAGATCATCGGCCGCGAGATGCGCTCGCGCGGCGAGGGCCGCATCCTCATCACGGGGTCCATCGCGGGCTTCATGCCCGGCACCTACCAGGCCGTGTACAACGGCACCAAGGCGTTCCTGGATTCCTTCTCCTTCGCCATCCGGCACGAGTTGAAGGACTCGGGCGTCACCGTGAGCTGCCTGATGCCCGGTGCCACCGAAACCGAATTCTTCGAGCGCGCCGACATGGCCGAGGACACCAAGGTCGGCACCCAGAAGAAGGATGACGCCGCCAAGGTGGCCAAGGACGGTTTCGAGGCCATGATGACCGGCAAGGGTGACGTGGTCAGCGGTTGGATGAACAAGCTCCAGAGCGCCATCGCCAACGTCCTGCCCGCCGGTATGACCGCTGAACAGCACCGCCGCATGGCCGCGCCCGGCACGGCGGAGAAGTAAGCGCCTCGGAAGCGGGAGTGGCGGTGGCACCGGCAATGCCCGTGCGGGTTACGAAGTTGAACGGCAAAGCATATCTTCCCGGCGCACCAGCAGGGCAATCCCCCCGGGCCAGCCTGCACGCGGAGCACACGACGGATTCCGGTTTTCGGTCTGGGAAGGCAGGAAGGAAAGGAATGTGGCGGACCGCGCCGGTGGAACCGCCAGACCCCGGGTTGGATCGGCTGCCTGCCCTACCCGGCCCCGGGCCGCGTATTGCCCCGGTGGCAAGATGACCCGCTTGCCGGAAAGTTGTGCCGCCCGGGCTTCATCGTCCGCCGCCCGCTTCCTTCGATGGCACGGGCTGGTGCCGGGATGCGCGTTTCGCGGGGTCCTGGGCCACCGGGCACTTCACGCCGGACCCGCCCCTCACTGCGTGGCACGCTGGTAGATCATCCCTTCCGCCTGCTGCACTCCTCGTTCAGCCAACTCGGGCCACGCCCGGCAGTTCCCGTCGGGGAGCTGCTCGTAAATCCTGCATCGTTGATCCTCCGTCGTGCAAATCAGGAACAGGGTGGGGCCATCACTCCATCGCGCGGGAGCGATCAGGGATTTGACTATTTTGGCGTTGTCGGGCAGGACCATTGATGAAATCTTCCACTGCTAATACGGAAGAAGACTTCCGTGGTTACAAGAAAAGTGGAATTTTTCTGCCCGCCAGACATTTCTTTCCTGCGGAGAGAATGCATGACTGTCAGGTCCCGGTGAATTCGGCGGCACCTGTTCAACACCGGGTAGATGGTCAGCCAACCAACAGGGCGCGATTGGCTTCGCAGGACCCAACGTTGAGTCCAGTCCCGGATTCTTCGCGCCACCCCGGAAGAGGGGCGGATGAATCCACCCGAACCAACGCGCCGCTACCGCTGGGCCACGGAGAACACGTAGGTCGCGCGGTATTCCACCCGGCGCTCCTGACCCACCTTTGCCTGCTCGGCGGCTTCCGCGGGCGCTTTGCCGCCCACCGTCGCCACGCGCTGGATGCTGCGCACCTGGCTCATCACGCCGGTCCCCTGGTTCTCGGCGGCTTCTACCAGCAGCCACGGAACGCCCTCGCCGTCCGGCGCGTCGGCCTTGGCTTTCAGCCGTCCGACCACTTTGCCGCCGTCCGCCAGTTCCCACGTCGGCCCCCCGTAGTGATGCCCCACCTTCCGCCCTTGCGCATCGAACAGATCGGCGTCGGGAGCCTGCAAGGCCCACTCGAACTTCGTCGCGTCACCGGCCAGCGCGCGGCACACGTAAATCTGCACCCCTTTGGCGGTGAGCACGAGCGCGGTCACCTGCCCGGCCGGGACCGCGATTCCGGGCGGGATCGCGGGCAGCGCCGGGGCGGCCGGATCGGCGCCGGACGACCACGGCGCGGCAGCGAGAACACAGGCGAGGATCAGGGCGGGGCGGCGAAATGGATTCATCGGTGGCGGGGGCGGGGCGTCACCGAACCTATCAGGCCCGCCTCCCCGGGGCAATGGCGGCGGGCACGAACGTTCCCGCCCGGGGCGATCCCCACGGTTTGGCGGGCCGCGTTTTGCAGGCAATCGGCCGCCACGCCGAAAACGATCCATAGGTGCAGGACACCCCCTGCATTCGTAAATCTCCTACTCTCAAAAATATGAGCGATCTCGACAAACCAGTTTCCAAAGGCGGCGACAGCAACCCTGATCCGATCACCGGTGAACCCGGTTCGCATCCCGTGGGTACGGGCGTCGGAGCCGCTGGTGCCGGGGCGGCCGGGGCCGCCATCGGGGCCGTGGGCGGTCCGGTGGGCATCGTCGTCGGCACGGCGGTGGGCGCCATCGTGGGCGGCCTCGCGGGTAAAAGCGTGGCCGAGTCCATCGACCCGACCAACGAAGACGGGCACTGGCAGAGCCACCACACGGGGCAGGTTTACGGCAGCCACGCGAGCTACGACCGCTACAAGACCGCTTACCGCACCGGGTACGAGGGCGTCGGGCGGCACGGGCTCGACAAGAGCTACTCCGATGTCGAAGACGATCTGAAGACCTCCTACGAATCGGCGAAGCAAAACACCGACGTGACCTGGGACCACGCCAAGCACGCCGCCCGCGCCGCGTATGACCGCGTCCGCGACGGCCTGCAGAAGACTCCCTGAAGAATCGCCCGACGGGCCATCCCGTCCTCCGGGCTGCCCGGGAGGACGGGCCGCTTCCTGACCGGCTAAACCGCCGCGGCCTACTTCCCCGCCGGTTTTGCCGGGGCTCCCAGCGCCGCCAGCAACGCCGCGCCGTTCGGGGTCCCCAATCCGGTGCATGCGTCCCACCCGGCGGCGGCCCGGTAGCCCACGTTGTCGCCGGTCGTGATGTCACGCAGGCTCGCCCGCGCGGCTGCGTCCGTGTAGAGCAGCGCGTTGAGGAAGCCCACCGGCCGCCCGAGCTGCTGGTTGCACAACGCCAGCAACCCCGCCCACAGCGGGGCCACCGCGCTTGTCCCGCCGATCACCTGGTCCTGCCCGTCCACGCGCACCTGATAGCCCGTCTGCGGGTCGGCATCGCCCGCCACGTCGGGCACGCCGCGGCCGGTCTTGCCGCCGATCTTGGGCACCTTGGCCGCCTTCTGCCAGGCGGGCAGCGGATACCGCGTGCTCACCCCGCCACCGCTCGCGCCGCCCTGCGCGCCGTCGTTCCAGACGGTTTCCGCCGCGATCTGACCCGTCGCCGCGTTCCCCTCCAGCCGCGTGCCGCCGCAGGCGAGCACCAGCGGGCTCGCCGACGGAAAATCCACGCGCAGGGTCTTGTCGGGTGGGTTCACGTCGGCGCTGCCGTTGTCGCCCGAGGCCACCAGGACCGTCACACCCAGTGCGGCGGCTTCCTGGAACACGGCGTCGTAATTCTTGAGCGATTGCGCCGTGTAACTTTCCTCCGGCCCGCCCCAACTGATCGAGAGGACCGAGGGCTTACGCACCGGGTCGTGCACGGCCGTCTTGATGGCGTCCACGAACCCCTGGTCCGTGTTCGGCGCGAAGTACACCGCGATCCGGGCCCCGGGCGCGACCGCGCCCGCCACCTCGATGTCGAGCATCACCTCGCCGTCCGCGTCGCCCCCGGGCGTGTTGGTCCCGCCGTCCACGCCGACCGCCGTGACGGCGGGCACGGGCAGGCCCAACCCTTTGAAGTACGTTTGCAGGTCCGCGGTCCGGTAGCCGCCGCCGAGTTCGATCAGCGCGATGCACTGGCCGCTGCCGTCGGCTCCCTGCGGGAAGTCGTAGAACCGCGCCACCTGCAAGGGCGTGTACGCCACGGGGCTCGTGCCCGCCCGGGGCCGCACCCGCTTACCCTTCGTCGGCTTGGAGGCCGCGTCCAGGCGGCGAAAGTGCGGCGACGCCACCGGCCGGTCGTCGAACCCCTTCACGTCCTCGACGATGCCCGCCAACCCGGCCGGCACGCGCACGGGGCCCGTGCGGACCCGGTGTTCCCGCCCCTGGAAAGTCACCCGGCGCAGGCGCACGCCGAACGCGCGGACGAGGGCCTCCACGGGGCCCGCGAGCACGACGCGCCGCTCGGCGGCGTTGCGGTGCACGACGGTCAGCCCGTGCGCGTGGGCAAATGCCTCGATCCGGTCCAGGTCGGCCGGGGCGGCCCCGTGCCGCGCGGCGAGTTCCTCGCGGCTGAGGTATTGCCGCCCGGCCACCGGCGCGGCGACCAGTGCGCGGAACGCCGGTTGCCGGGGCGAGAGCGCCTGCCGCGCGCGCACGAGCACGCTGACGGCCAGGCGCGTCCCCGCCGCCACCGGGCCCAGCGGGCGCGACCCTTTCAACGGCGGGCGCTCGGTGCCTGCCAGCGCGACCAGGGAACGGCGGGAAGTGGATGGGGCCATGCCCGAATGAATACCCATCCGGCCGCGTGCACCAACAGGATTTACTCCGGCTCGGCGTCAGCCGCCGCCACCGCCGCCGGATGGATGTCCAGGTAGTGGTCCACCACGCCGACGCGGAACCGGTACGTCCGCCCGGGTGCGAACAGGAACGAGTGGTTGAGGATCGGGGCCGCGAAGAACCCCGGCGAGGAGGAAACACCCAGGATGCGGTCGCCCGCGTACACGCACAGCTCCAGCCGCTCGCCCGGGGCCATTTCCGCCACGGCCAGCCCATCGACGAGCACCTCCGCCTTGACGGGCACGTCGAGCCTCCCGGCGTCGCGGATCACGATCACCCTGGACCCGTGCGGCAGGGGGTGGGAAAATTGCGCGTAGCCGGGCAGCACCCGGCGCGACGGGACCGGCCGCGCGTTCGCCGGGTTGGCGGGGCCCGTGGCGCATCCCGCCAGCGCGAGCGCCGCCACGAGGGCCAGGGCAAAGGGCGGACGAGGGAGTTTCATGGCGGCGTGCCGACGATTGCCCGATTTGCCGGCGATGTCCAGACCGTAGGGCGGACCGCCCTCACCCGCCCGCCAACGCCGCCGCTACGGCGTGCACCCGCGCCGCCACGCCGCCGCCGACCGCGATCCACGGCTGCCCGCCCCGCGCGAGTTGCTCCTGATACCACGCGTGTCCCCGCGCGCGGAACGCCTCGTCCCGGCGCGTGCCGTCCTGCACGAACGGGAAATCCGGCGCGCACAAGACCGCCAACCGGTAGGGCCGCGCCGCCAGCCGATCCAACTTTGGGTCGGCCCGCCCGAACATTTCCCGGCTGTAGAACAGCGTGGTCAGCGGCGACGTGTCACAAAACACGTAACGGTGCGCGCCCCGTCGCGCCGCTTCCTCGCGCGCCACCTGCCGCTGCGCAATGTCGAGGAGGTCGCCGAACACCAGTTCGCCGCCGCACGCCTCCCACCGCTCGCGGCCGTACTCGGCGACGGCGGCCGTCCCGAAATGCCGCGCCAGCGCGAGGGCGAGCGTGCTCTTGCCCGACGATTCGCCGCCCAGCAGACACACCCGCTCGACGAAAGACGCATAGACCTCCGGCGACAGGAACCGCCGCTGCCCGTGCACGTCCGCGCGTACCGCCGTGCCGCTGACCGGCTCCGCGCGCCGCTCCAGGTCCACCAGGACGTGCCGCACCGCCGGGGCGTCCGGCTCCTGTTCCCGGAAGAACCGCGTGAGTTCCGCCGCGAACGGGTCGCCGTAGGTCTCGCTCGTGAACACGGCGTCCACCGCCGTCCCGAAGATTTCGCGGCACAACCGGCCGACGAACCGGCGGTGCGCCCCTGCGTCGGGATCGTCGTTGCGCGGGGTCTCCACCCCGGGCAGCCGGGCGCGCAACAGCGCATCCGTCACCACGAGCCGCCGCGCGCCGGGAAACCGTGCCGCCAGCCACTCCTCGCGCCGCGCCGGTGCGCAGCCGGGCAGCTCGGGACGGCTGTAGCTGATGATGAACAGCTCGTCGCAGACCGCCGCCGCGTGCCGCAGGAGCCGTTCGTGCCCGCGGTGCAGCGGCGCGAACTTTCCCACCACCAACCCGCGCCTGAACCGTCCGTTCACCGGCCCTCCGCGAGCAGGGGCCGCCAGTGCCGCAGCGACACCAGCGCGTTGACCCAGTACGCCGCGTACAACGCCGCCGTGACGGACAACCCCCGGCTGGCGTAGAGCGGGACCGAGATCGTGTTGACCAGCAGCCAGCACCACCAGTTTTCGATCCGCCGTCCCACGAGCAGGAACTGCCCCAGCACGCTGAACGCCAGCACCACCGAATCAATGAACGGCGCGTAGGCGTTCGTGTAGCGCCGCAGCAGGAATCCGTAGCCCACCGTCACGCCGATCCCCGCCAGGGCCAGGGAGGCCGCCGGGCCGGGGCGCGTCCGCCGCACGGGCAATTCGGGCTGGCCCGCCGCGCCGGGGCGCTGCCACTGCCACCAGCCGAGGAGGCTCGTGGCGATGAAGAACACCTGGAGCGTCACGTCGGCGTACAACCTTGCGTGGCCGAACACCTGGACGAACAGGGCGCAGCCGACGATCCCCGTCCACCATGTGTGCACGCTGTTGCGCCCCGCCAGCACGATGGACAGGGTGTTGAACAGGTTGGCGGCGATTTCCCAGCAGAGGTCCATGGTCAGGCGGGTGGGCGGGCCGGCACCCGGCACCCGCCGATGCCGCCCGGCGAACCTAGCGGCCCGCCAGGGAACCGGCAAGATTTCGCTGCTGCCTCGCTCCCGGCGGCGGCCTGGCGTTCCTGGAACGTTCGCCGCGCTAGGATGTCAGGTGTAAAGCCCCGTGGACCGACCGCATCAGTTCGTTGATCCCGAAAGGCTTGCTCAACAATCCCGTGGCACCCCCCGCCAGGAACCGCTCCCGGGTGGCCGCGGTGGCGTCGGCGGTCAGCACCAGCACGGGGATGTGCGCGGTGCAGGGATCGCGCCGCAATTCGGCCAGGACCCAGTCGCCCGGCCGGTCCGGCAGTTGGTAGTCCAGGAGGATCAGGTCGGGAGCGTGCCGCCGCGCCTCTTGCAGCCCGGTGCAAGCGTCGCACGCCAGCGAGAACTGCCACCGTGGCTGCTGGCGCTCCACCAGCATTTGCACCAACTGCGCGTTGGAGGCGTTGTCCTCGATGCACAGCACGGCGACGTTCTGCTTTGCCGGGGCCTCTGGGAAGACCAGCGACCCGGGGCTGATCGCTTCGGCGGGCCGGGCCGGGACCTGGCCGACGGGCAGTTTGATCCAGAAGCGGCTGCCCTGCCCCAGCTTGCTCTCTACCCCGATGCTGCCACCAAGCGTTTCGACCAGGCTGCGCGTGATGGCGAGCCCCAGGCCGGTGCCCTCGATCTCGCTGTGCCCGGCGTGCAAACGCTCGAACGGGGTAAAGAGCCGGGGCAGGTCTGCGGACGCGATCCCGAGACCCGTGTCCCGGACGCTCACCAGGCAAAAACCAGCCGTGTCCTGCCGGAAACCGAGGACCACGCGGCCTCCCGGCCGGTTGTACTTGATGGCGTTGGTCAACAGGTTGAGCAACACCTGGCGCAACCGCTGCGCGTCCGTCCAGAGCCAGTGCAGCGGCTGGTCAGGCTCCCGCACCTCACAGACCACCTGCTGCGCCTCCGCCAGCTTGGCAACCAGTTGCATGCATTCGAGGATGAGTTGCCGCAGGTCCACCACGCCCATCGTCAGACGCAGCTTGCCGCCCTCGGCCTGACTGAGGTCGAGCACCTCGTCGACCAGGGAAAGCAGGTGGCGGCCTGCCTTGACGATGAAGCCAGGCGCGACCTTGTCCTGCTCGGTCCGGGCTTCGAGTTCGAGGATCTGGCCGAAACCCAGGATGGCGTTGAGCGGGGTGCGCAGCTCGTGGCTCATGCGCGAGAGGAACTCTTTGCGTGCCTCGTTGGTGCGCTCGGCCGCTTCCTTGGCCAACCGGAGCGCCTCGGCCTGTTTGCGCTCGGTGATGTTCAGGCAGGTCAGCACGACCCCCACGATCCGCTCGTCCACCGTGCGGTAGGGCAGCAGCCGGACCAGGAACCACTCTCCATGGGCGGCGCTGACCTCGCGCTCGATGGGGACGAGGTGGGCAAACACCGCGGCGGCGTCGCTCTCCAGCCCGGCGTAGTCCAGGTCGTGGCGCAGGTCGGTCAGCGGACGGCCCACGTCGCTTTCGAGCAGGCGGAAAACCTGGGTGGCGGCCGGAGTATAACGCGTGACCCGCAGTTCCCGGTCCAGGAAGATCGTGGCGATGGCCGTGGCGGCCATGAGATGACGCAGGTCGCCGTTGGCGTGGCCGAGTTCGTCGATCTTGCCCTGGAGCGAGTGGTTGGCGCTCACCAGTTCCTCGTTGAGCGACTGGAGTTCCTCCCGGTGGGTGTCCAGGCTCTCGGAGGCGAAGTGCAGTTCCTCGTTGGCGGCCTGTAACCTCTCGACGTAGGCCTGATGTTTCTTCTCGCTGGCCGCGCGTTGCGCCTGCACGCCTTTGAGTTGGGTGCGGAGCTGCCTCACCTCGTCGCGCAATCGTTTCCGCTCGGGATCGCCCTCATCAGGGTTTGACATGAGTGGAGAAGTTGGCCGTATCTCAATCACAACGGGATCGCCAGCATCAGGGTTTGACATAAGTGAAAAAGCTGGCCTTACCTCATAACAACCGGGCGGGTGGAAATCCAGCAAATCCCTTGGCGTTTTGTCTCGGGTACGGTCGGATTGAATCTTGTTCCCTCGTTGGGCCGGGCGCGTCTCCAGAAACGGTCCCTCCCCCACGCCGGTGGGCAAGCACCGGAGCAAAACGGGTAGGTCGCCGTGGGCCCTTGCGCCACGGAGCCAAGGTCAGCGCCGGTTCACCCTAATGGGCCGCCCCCTCCAGGCTCGACGTGTACTGCACGACCTTGCCCTCGAACCGATCCGCCCGCCGCACGTCCAGCGCCTGCCCCGCGCCGAAAAGGGCGTGCAGGGCCGCGCGGATGGCGTCCCCTTCGCTCTCCGCGCCGCTGTGGACGAGGCGCAAGCGCCCGGCGGCGTCCTGGTGCAGCGTGTACTGCGGCAGCGCGCACCGTCCCAGCGCGTGGGTCACCTCCAGGTTGTTGATCCACGCGCCCCCCTCCGTGCGGTAGCGCACCGGCGGGCGGCCCTCCAGCCCGGCCAGCAGCGGCTCCGGCCCGTCGAGCCGCAGGGCCGCGTGGTCGCCCGTGCGGTAGCGCAGCAGCGGCAGGCAGGGGTTGAACCCGCCCGTCAGCGTGATCTCCCCGCGCTCGCCCGGCGGCAGCGGGTGCCCGGCGGGGTCGAGGATTTCCACCAGCAGCCACGGTTGCAGCAGGACGTGCCCGCCCGCTGCCGGGTCGGCGACGGCAACCGGTCCCGCCTCGTTCATGGAATACAGGTCGAGCACGGGGCAGGCGAAGCGTTCCTCCAACCGGCGGCGCAGCCCTGGCAGCAGCGCCATCGCCGTGGACAGGCAGGCGCGGGGCCGCCAGCGCACGGGCAGCTCCAGCAACGCCGCGAACGAGATCGGGTCGCCCGCGAACAGCTCCGGCTCCAGCGCGTCGAGGTACGCGGCGCGGTCGTCCGGGTGCCGCCAGTCATCGGGGTGCAGGTTGATCTTGGCCAACCCGGCCTCGTCCAGGGTCGGCGTGACGGACACATACGTGAAGCACCGCCGCTGCCAGCCCAGCAGCACCGCGCCGACCTGCCCGCGGCCCGCCCGCAACTCGACCCCGGCCCGCCGCAGGGCGCGCCGGTGGAACGCCAGGTAGTTCGCCGCGACGAGCGGGTGCGAGGGGACCAGCAGCGGGTGCCCTGTGGTGCCGCTGGTGCTGAAGTGCATCATCCGCGCCGTCGGCACGTCGTCGGGCACGAACAGCGCGACATCGTGGCTGAGGTCCGCGCGGCTGATCGTGGGCAGGTCGGCCAGCCGCGCGGGCGGCGAGCCGTAGCGGCGGTAAAAGGGCACCTGCGCCAGGCAGCGCGCGACGAAGGGGCGCACCCAGGACGGCGGCGGGTCGGCGCGCGGATCGACCGGGGCGGCGCGCACCTCGTCCGCGAAGAGGCGCGCGGCGGCCACGTCGGCGGCGAGGAGGCGGTTGCCGCTGGCATTGCGGTAAACGGGGGCGTGCGGATGCTCGCGCAGGAAGCGCAGGGTGCGCTCTCCGGCGGGGGTGAGCGTCGGGTAACGCTCGGCGTCGGTGGCGGGCGGGTCGTCGGCGGGCGCGGCCATGGGCAAGGGGGGCGGGCGGCGGACCGCTCATTCGCGGGTGGTTTTGTCGGCGGATTCCTTGGCGGCCTGCCGGACGAGCGCCGCGCGCACCTCGCGGGCGCGCTCCTCGGCCGCGCGGGCGGCCTGCATGACACGGGTGCGCTCGGTCGAGCTGATCTGCGTGAGCCGGTCCTGCGCCTGCGCGGGCGACTCGCCCGCGGGTCGGCAGCCGACGGCCGCCAGGGCGAGCCGCGCCATTTCCTCGCGCCGGTCGGGGTCCGCCACGAAGCGCCCGGCGGCGTTCTGCGCGGCGAGTTCGCGCGCGCGGCCGTCGAGCAGTGCGAGGACCGTCGGCGCGGCCGGCCGGTCGCGCCGGAACCAGGGGTCGCTCAACAGCCAGCACAGCAGCAGCACGACGCCGAGCCAGTTGCGGTCCCGCCGGGCCTCGTCGGAGTGGAACGGCCCGAGTTGACCCGCTTCCGGGCTCCCGCCGAGCAGGCCGACCAGATCGCCCACGACCGCCCCGACCTCCACCCGGCCCGCCCGGCCGATGCGCGGCTCGGCCAGGAAGTCCTCGGGCGTCTCCGCCAGGCGGCGGGTCAGCAGTTCCAGGGGCGGGCCTTCGCGTTGCATCCGGCAAGGTAGGAAGCCCGCCGCGAAAAGCAAAATTCCCGGCGCTTCCGGCGCGTCCGGCGCGTCCGGCGCGGCGGACGCGCCCGGCGACTAAATCGGGGGTTTTTCGTAATGGCGGCGGCTAAATTCCCGCGCGAACCGCATCAGGTCTTGCCAGGCCGCCACCCGCCGGACGTTCCACCCGCCTTCGTCGCGCGCGCGGACCAGTTCGGCGTAGGCGTTCCCGGGTTTGGCATACTGCTCCCAGTTCTCCGGCAGGTTGAGCGCCAGCGTGCCGCCGCCGCGCGCCCGCCGCAGGGCGTCCGCCGTCACGTCCCGGCCGGGCCGCCCGCGCTCGTCGGGGGTGTCGAACATCGTGGACGCCCCGTCGTCGGACACCACCAGGACGTGCGCGGGCCGGGCATCGGCCGGGCGGCGGGCGAAGGTGTCGCGCAGGACGTGCAGCGGGAAGGCCGTCCCGCCGCCGAAGTACCCCGTCAGCACGCGCAGAATCGCGCCCTCGTCGCGCACGAACCCGGGGGTGGTCGTGAACTGCCGCTTGCCGCTCCAGAGCGTCGCCTGCACCCGCGCCCCGGCCCGCAGTGCCGACAGGCACACCACCGCCCCGGCCAGCGCCGGGAAGGACACCAGCCGCTGCGGGTTGGCCATCGACCCGGAGCTATCCACGTAGAGGTCCAGGTCGAAGGGCTCGCGCCGGGGGACCTCGCTCTCGGTCGTGCCGTAGACCCGCTGCACGGTGGTCACGCCCGGGACGACGCGCGGGCTTTGCAGGACGGTTTGCAGCCAATCGACGGCCTCCAGCGGCTGGCCCGCGTCCCAGGGCTCCAGGCCCTCGGGCAGGGGTTCGTCGCCGCGTGGCAGCTCCCGGCTGGGGAACGGGACGAGGTGCGGCCGGGCGCGCTCGCGGTAGTAGCGCACGGCCACCTCGTGGTCGCTCAGGTCCAGCCCGGCGGCGCGCAGGATCTCGCCGTACTCGAAGGGCTGGCGCGCCTGGCCGTGGGCGGGCGCGTTGGCCCCTGCCTCTTCGGGTGGCGGGGCGATTCCGTCCGCGGGCAGGCCGGAGAGTTCCGGGTCCTGCGCGGGGTGGATCGCCCCGGCCTTCTCGTCCGGGTCCAGCTCGGAGAGGCCCTCCGGCTGGCCCCCGGCCCCGGCCCCCCGGGTGTCGAGCAGCGCCTGGATCAGGTCGGCCGAGCCCGTGTCCTCCAGCAGGTGCGGCAGCAGCAGGGCGGCGAAGCGGCCCGCGCCGTCGAGCCAGTCCCGCGCGTAGGAACGCACGAGCCGCGCGCCCAGCCAGGCGTCGCCTTCCAGCCGGTCGTCCGCCGGGCCGCCGCCGAGCGAGCCGCGCTCCAGGCTCCAGAGGATTTCGTAGGTGCGCAGGTACAACGTCCAGACGGCCCCGCCCGTGCCGCGCCCGGCCATGGCGCGGTACACCTCGGATTCGTGCAAGCCCGCGCCGCGCTGGAGGCGGTCGTTGATGAGCAGGTCCGTGTAGAGGTTGGCGACGGTCGGGGCGTGCTGCTCGACGGTGGGCAGCGACCAGCGCATCCGCGCGAGGCAGCGCGCGTGGTCGGTCAGCGTCGCGGGGGCGAGGACGTGGTGGCCGATCTCGTGCGCCAGGATTTCCAGTGCGAACGGCCCGACCCGGCTGGCCACCACGGCGGGCAGGCTGACGACGATGGCCTGATCGACGAAGCGGATCATGGCGAACGAGCCGGTCAACCCCTCGGCCGCCGCCTCCTCGGCCGTCAGGCAGAGCGCGGGCGGGCGCAGACGGGTAAAGCGGCTCCAGACCTCCAGCGCCCCGGGCCACGCGGCGGCCCAGACCTCCTGCAGGGCGAGCAGGCCCGCGCGGTCCAGCGGCAGCGGCGGCGGGCGGTCGATCATGGCGAGGCGGGCGCGTCCAGCGGGATGAGCAGCACGGCGTGGCTCAGCGACCCGGTGATGGCCAGGGTGGACCCGTTCGCGGCGCAGGCCGTGATCTCCCCGCAGAACGGCAGCGGCACACGGCCCCGGCGCAGGTGGGCGGCGTCCCGGTCCACGCTCACCCCGCGCGGCAGGGCCGCCGGGCGCGCCCCCCCGGCCGCCTCCTCCGGCGTGGCCCGGTGGAAGGTCGCGCCGAAGGCGTCGGCGGTCAGCAGCCAGGCCCCCTCGCCGCTGCGGACGTAGAACCGCCCCGCCCCGCCGCCCGTGACCTGCGGCGGCTCCGGGAACAGCCCGCCGAAACCACGAAATCCCCCCACGCGCGCGACCGGCACGGCGGCCCCCTCCCCGGCACCCGGGACGTACCACGGATCGGCTTCGAGCCGCGCGCGGAGTTCCGCCCAGGGCACCCCCGGGAGCGCGGCAGCATCGTCCGGCGGCAGCCCCAGGGCGGCGCGCGCCAGGGGTTCCGGCAGCGCGTCGAGCGCCGCCAGCGCGCCCGCGCGGAAGTGCGCCATGCCCGCGCGCCACGCGACGATCTGCCCGGCGCGCAGGAACTCCTCCACGCCGTCTGCCACCAGCAGGCGCGGGACGAGCCGCGCCATCTCCTCGCGCCACCAATCCGGGCGGACGCCCGGCGTCGCCGCCAGCAGGCAGACGGCGTTGGAAACCGCCCCCAGCACGCGGCGCGGCGCGGCGGCCACCAGCGCGGCGGCCACGGTGAGCAAACTTTGCCACGCCCGCGCCACGGCGTCGTGCCGCGCGCGTGGACCGGCCAGATTCTGCGCGACCAACTCCAGGCCGAGGTCGTAGGCCGCCGCCGCCGTGTCCGCCGTGCGGTCGGGTGCCACGGCCGCCACGGCGCACACGACGGGGTCCGCGCACTCCGCCAGGAAGCTGGCGAACGCCTCGGCGGATAGCGCCGGGCGCTGGTGGCGCGCCTGCAAGAACCGCGCGTTGCAGCCCTCGCGCTCCAGGCGCAGAACCGTCGCAAAGGCGTCGCTGATCCGGGCCATGACCGTCGGGGTTAGCGCGTCTTGAGCCAGCGCAGGTAGTTCGTGTAGCGCTGGTGCAGGTACTTGAGCTTGAGCAGGTCGTCGTACAGGTGCCCGTAGAGCTTGCGGCCCTTGGCCCGCTCGGCGATCAGGCGCTCGATCTTGAGCAGCCGGGCGCGCACGCCGCCCTCGTCCAGGTCGTCCAGGCCGCGCGCGAGTTCCTCGCTCCACTCGCCCACGGGATCGTCCCGGTCCAGGTTCAGCCGGTCGTACTCCGCGCCGCTCAGGTCGAAGAGCCGCCGCAGCCAGCCGATGCGGTCCGTCCGCAGCGCCCCGTTGCCCTCGGCCTCGAAGAACGGTGCGTCGAGGTCGGGCGTAAGCTTGTCGCGCAGGATGAAGGGCAGGATTTGCCGCACCTCTTCCAACCCCGTCTGCGGGCTGCCCCGGAAGTACGCCAGCGCCTTCGCGTAGATGATGAGCGTCATCAGCGTGCGCACGGACAGCCCGTTCTGCGTCTGGCAGCCCAAGTCTTTGAGCCGGTCCCGCCCCGTGTCACGCGCGGCGATGCCCGCCCACTCGGCACCCGCCAGGCGCACGGTGTCCTTGGTCTTGTATTCGAATTGCTCGCCCGCCACCTCGCAGAACTCGAACTGGCTGGCGAAGAACTCCAGCCGCCGCCGCACGGGGGCCGGGATCTCCACGGCGCGGATCTCGTCCTGCATCCGGTCGATTTCCTCCTCGCTGAACACGATCTGGCGCGGCATGACTTCCTCCGGGCGAACGCCTTCCTCGATGCGCCCGAGCAGGTCGCCCAGGAAGCGCGGGTTGAACGCCAGCGCCTGCACGACCACGTCGATGCGGTCGCGCAGGGCTTCGATGACCTGGTACGTCCCGCCGCCCCGGTCGTCGTTGGCGGTCAGGAACCAGGCGGCCTCGGGGCATTCGTAGATCTGGTCGAGGATTTCCGCGTAGTTGTCGCCCATGACCGTCAGCAGCGCGCTCTGCGTGCGGGTGGGGATGCGGTTGTATTCGTCCACGACTTTGACCCGCATCCCGAGCCAGCGCCGCCACGCGATGCGGATGGCGTCCATGCTCTGCGCGGCCACGAGGTCGGCGGGCAGCGGGTTGCCGAGCAGGTCGGCCGTGGTCATCTGCGGGTTGCCGTGCTGCATGGCGCGGCGGGTCTCGCGCACGGAATAACCCGCCAGGACGCTCAGGAGGACCGCGCTGGCCGTCTTGCCCCGGCCCGGGCCGCCGACGAGCAGGCACTTGCGCCGCGTGGCGAAGGTCAGCAGCGGCAGCAGCACGAAGCTCGAATAGCTCTGGCCCGAGGGCAGCGTGAGGCGGCTCTGGCTGTCGCCCAGGGTGAATTCCACGGGCGGCGCGTCGTTGTATTCGATGTCGTAGTGCGGCGAGATGATCGCCGTGTTGACGATCCAGAAGTACGCCTGGCGCAACTTTTCGTCGAGCGGCAGCGCGCCCGGAGCGGCGGGGTCGAGGCCGCTGTCCACCGGGCCGCGGTAGAGGTCGGCCACGTCGAAGCGGCGGCCGGGTTCCGCCGTCTGCTGGGGATGGGTGGGAACCTGGGAAACCCGCTGGAAGAAATCGCGCAATGCCACGCGGGATTGTCCCCGGCGCGGGCGGAAAGCTCAACTGCCAAATCATCCCGGGCCGGGGCGGACACCCCCCGCTCGTTTCGCCTTCCCGCCACGGCCGGGCGCTGGCGGTGCGTTCACGGAACCAGGAAGAGGTTGCCGGTGTACGGGTCACGCACGAACTGGCCGCGCGTGAAACCGTGCACGTCCACGTAGCCCGCCTCGGGCGCATAGGGGCTGGTCACGAAGCCCGGCTTTCCCGGCACCGGCACCGCGTAGGACAACGGGGCGGCGGTGTCGGCAGGCTCCGGGGACGAATCGTCGGCGGGCGAGGGTGCGGGGGAATTGGCGGGCAGGGGCGAGGGTTGGGCGGCTTCCTGCGCCCCGGCGGCGGGAGCCGGGGGATGGTCTCCGGCGTCGCCGGTGCCTGCCGGCACGGCGGGCGGCGTGTCGATGAGCGTGGCCGTGACAAAGATAAACAGCACTCTCTCGTCGTCCTTCTCCGGGCTGACTTTGCGCTCTTCCCGCGCCGTCGCGGGCTGCGAAATCTCGCTGGCGTAAAGGTGCTGCCCATCCCGGCCGAACATGACCGTTGCACCCGAGGACAAGGACGCCACCGTGGTGACGGAATGCGTGTCAAACACCGGGAACTGCGGCTCGGCACCCTCGTTCTTGGCGGACAGCGGCTTGCCGTCGGCCCCCACGAAGCCGTCGAAGTTCGTGATCTTCCAGCCGAGGGACAGGTCGATGACATCCCGCCGGGACGAAACGGTCGGGGTGACCTCCAGGGTCACGCCGGTGTTTGTCTTGTCGAAACTGGTGGGCGTCACCCTCGGTTTGCCCGCCGCGTCCTGCCCCCGCTCGAACGCCGTCGGATAAATGAACTCCCGGACTATCTCCACGGTCGCCTTCTGCCCGGACTTTGTGGTGACGCGCGGGGCGCTCAGGAGGTCAACGCCCCGGATCTGGTTGAGCTGGCGCACGAGCAAGCCAAAGTCGTCCCGGAGAATGATGGAGGAACGGAAACCCTCGGGGGGTGCGGACGACGGTTGGGCCATGTACCAATCGAAAATCTGTTGGACGACGCTCGCGACGGGAGAAGATCGCGGCAGGGATTTTTCCAGTTCCAGCACGCCGGACTTCGTCATCTCGATAAATTTCGATTCGATTGTCACCTGGGCCGGCCACAGCGAAGGATCGGGCACGGCGGGCACGGCGGGCGCGGCGGGCGCGGGAGGGATGGCAGCGGGAACAGAGGGGGACGGCGCGGGCGAGGACGGAGCCGTTGGCGGGGTGGGATCAACCGCGTTGGTGCCGGGTTCGGCTGCCTCGCCCCGGAAGGTGGAAGTTGCTACGAGCGCCATCATCGTGGCGAGCGCGGCCACGCCGCGCCACGGTGCCACCGGCCGGAAGGCGCGGATCTCGCGCACCCGCAGGCCGAGGTGGCGTTTTCCGGCCGCCATCGAGACCGCCGGGAGGGCGCGGGAAACCCCGTGGGACATGCCCTGGACAACCTTCAAGAGCGTGTGGCCATAGGTGGCGATTGACTCTGCCTGCGTGGTGCGGTGAGACAAAACCCAGGCGTCGCAGGCGAGTTCGCGGTCGGTCCGGGCCACGCGGGCGAGGAGCCAGACCAGTGGATTGAACCAGTGGAGGCAGCAGGCCAGGGAACAGAGCCATTGGGCGAGCAGGTCCCGGCGGCGGGCGTGGCCGAGTTCGTGGAGCAGGACGTGGCGGATTTCAACGGGGGCGAGGCTGTCCGGCAGCCTGCGGGGCAACCAGATTTGCGGCCGGAGAACGCCGACCAACGTGGGCACGTCGAGGTCGTCGGTGAGGCGGAGGGCCACGCCCCGGCGGAGCTTGGCGGGGAGGGCGAGATAGGCCGATTGCAGGCCGGGATGGGAGTCGGGAGGAAGCGTGCGGGCGGACCAGCGGCGGGTGGTCAACCAGCCACGCGCCAGACGCGCGGCGGCGAGCACAGCACCGCCCAGCCAGAGCAGGGACAGGGTGTTTGCCCCGGAGCTGGTTGGCGGGTTCGAGGCGGGGCGAGGGTACGCGCCGACCCGGGAGTTTGCCGGGGTTCCGGCGGGTGCGAGGGAGACGTGGAAGGCAAAGGGCGAACTGACGGCGGGTGCCAGGGCAGGGAGCAACGGGACGGCGCGCCACGGCACGGGCACCGGCACCGGGAACACGAACAGGAGACGGGCGGCGATGGCGAGCCAGAGCCAGGGCAGCGCGCGGCTGCCGATCCAGCGGCGCAAAGCGGGGCGGAGGCCAAGGAGCAGCAGGGTGACGACGGAAGCCCGGAGGCTGGTGTCCAGCAACCACGAGACGGGGGGAAGCGGCATAGGGAAGGATGGAGGGTGCGGGAAGAAAGCGGCGGCACACGGGACGCACCGGGCGTCACTCGCCCGGGGGCCGGTGAGTGGAAGAAGTGCGTTCGTCGAGGATGGCACGCAGG
>CAXTVY010000016.1:0-378 GCA_964247665.1 uncultured Chthoniobacterales bacterium
TGACGTGGTAGCCGTTGTACTGGAACGCGGCGTTCTTGGCGCGGATGGTGATGCCTTTTTCGCGCTCCAGGTCCATGGAGTCCATCATGCGCTCGTCCGTTTTCTGGTTGGCGCGGAAGGTGCCGGACTGGCGCAGGAGGCAATCGACGAGGGTGGTCTTGCCATGGTCGACGTGGGCAATGATGGCAATGTTTCTGATCTTATCCATAAACGTGGCCGCCTCTTGGTGGCGGAGGGTGTGCATGCCCGGCGAGACAGGTGGAAAACACCGCCGCCGGACAAGAAATTGAAATTAAAGTGACTCGGGTTCGCGCGAAAAAACGGCGAGCGGCTGCTGTTTGTTCCCTTTGCCGCCGTCCGTCGCCCCGGTGGGGGAGA
>CAXTVY010000016.1:388-8356 GCA_964247665.1 uncultured Chthoniobacterales bacterium
GGGGGAGACAGGCATTTTACCGCCTGAAAACCGGTTGGCTCTTGCAGCCTGCGGCTTTTCGGGTTTGGATTTGCTTCTTGCGCGCTCTGCCTTTAATGGCAGGCAAACAGTCAAACATCGGTCGCACAGCGACCTCTCTCAAATCTCCCTATGGGCAAACAGTATAATAAAGTGATCAAACGCAAACGCCGCATGGCCTATTTGCAGCGCAAAGATGCCGCAAAAGAGGCTGCGGTCAAGGCGAAACCGGCTCCGGCCGCCAAGGCCGCCCCCGCGGCGAAGAAGGCTCCCGTTAAAAAGAAGGCACCGGCCGCGCCCAAGGCTGCCAAGCCCGGACCTGCCCCGGAACCGGCTTCGGACGTAGCCCCCGAAAAAGTTATCACCATCGCCGAGCCGGATATGGTCGTCCCTCCGGTGGAAGCCCCCGAACTGGAAACCGCTCCGCAGGCCAACGCGACCGAGGCGGAAGCGGCTCCGGCCGCGGCGGAATAACCGGCTAGCAAGTCAGCCGCCATGGCCGTCCCGGAGCGTGAATACCTCCTCGTGGACGGCCATAGCGTGATCTTCGCCTGGCCGGAACTCAGCCGTCTGCATGGCCGCCGGATGTCCTCGGCACGCGATGCGCTGGTTCAGACCCTGACGGCCTACCAGGACCAGAGCGGCGTGCGCGTGGTGCTCGTCTTCGACGGGCAGGGCGCGCGCGTCAGTGAGGAGTCCGTGGGCCGCGATGGTATCCAGGTTTTCTACGCGCCCGCCGGGAGCACGGCGGACGGCGTGATCGAACGGTTGGTGGCCAAGTACGCCGCCCGCTACCGTCTCATCGTGGCGTCATCCGACCGGTTGGTCGAGCAGACGGCGTTTAGCTTCGGCGCAGCGTCGTGCGTGTCGGCGGAGGGTCTGCGGGGATTGCTGGCGGCGGCAGAAAGCGAGTTCGAGCGACGGGCGAAGGGGTATCGGCGGTTGTGAAGGCGATGCCTTTGTGGAACCGGGTCAAAGTTCATCCCCGCGTTCGGAAGTCAGGCGTCCGCGCCAGTAGCCCGGCTTGCGTTTGACATGGGCGACTGCGTAGATGGCAATGAATGCTTGATTTGCTGCATCGATTTCAATGGCGTAAATCACCGTATAGGGGAACTGCTTCAGGAGTACCTGCCGAACTCCAGAGGCGTCCAGCGCACGCCGAGAGCGTGGATAACGCTGCACGGAAGCGAGCACCTGCTCCATGCGTAGAATGAATTCCTGGCCTAGATTGCGACCGTGTTCGGCATAGTAAAACGCCGCTTGCCGATATTCCTCCCGCGCCTGGACATGGAATCGGAAAGTCACGGACGCGCCAGATGGGCTGCCACTGCCGCGCGAACCCCACTTAGCACTTCGTCGCCGGGGAGGAGTAGGGAAGGATTTGCTTGAGCCTCCGTGCGGCGGCGGGCCACTTCGGCCATCAATTCGGCAGTCCGTGCCTCCATTTGTTCGCCGCGGAGGCGGCGGTTGTCGGCATCATCTTCCTCCGCCTCCCGCACACCGGCAACAAGGGCGATTTCCACGGTGATGTCGCGATAATCGATGTCATCCGGTAGCCGTTGAATGGCCTGAAGCACCAGTTCCTTAACGCTCATGGCAGAAACTTATCGGGAAATGGTTTGGACAGCAAGCTCTCGGTGGCAGGCAGCCCAACAATCTCAAGCCCAGCAACGGCTTGCTGGATCCGCATGGGTTAGGCCATCGGAGTTGGAGGTAGCCACTGCGCTACCACCTCTGGCCGCGCAAGCACATGCACGAGATCGTCCATGGAGATAAGCCAAAAGTGAATACGCCTCTCTGCCGCCGGTGGGTTTTGGGACTCGACCTCTTTGAACCACGCGGAATGCTCAACGCGAAGCAGCGGAAAATCCAACGCGACAAGGGATCAGGACAGCGCGGGGGAGATGGCGGGAGCGGATAGGAACCGCTGCTCTCGCTCTCCCAACGCAGACCGATAGCTCCCGTAAACTTGAGCGAAAGGTCGCGGGGCGAACCGTCGCGGACACGCGAAAAGTGCATGGTCAGTGACACGGCGTCCGAATCTTGATAACCGAAAGAAATGTCTGCACATGGCCAGAGGAGGCCCTCTGCTGGCCCCCACTTGATGGCTGTTTTAGCGTCCATGGCATGAGCCCAACAAAGAACAGGAAGCCATCCCGACGCAAAAAAGACGCCCTCATGGCTCCTTAACTCAGCTCGCGTTAAGATCTCTTCGCTGGCGGGTTCTCCAAAAACCATCGGTACGCGCTCGCAATTCCCTCGGGCAGACCGATGCGCGGGCTCCAGCCGAACTCGCGGATGCGCGTGCCGTCCATCAGCTTGCGTGGCGTGCCGTCGGGCTGCGTCGTATCCCACTGGATTTCCCCCTCGTAACTCGGCCAGTTCCTTGATCGTCACGTCCGTGCCGCTGCCCACGTTGATGATCTCGCCCGAACTGTACTGCTCCAGCAGCATCAGGCACGCTTCCGCCAGGTCGTCAGCGTGCAAGAACTCGCGCCGGGGCGAACCCGTGCCCCAGAGCGTCATCGCCGGACGCCGCTCCACCTTGGCGAGGTGGAACTTGTGAATCATCGCGGGCAGGACGTGCGAACTCTGGAGGTCGAAATTGTCGAACGGCCCGTACATGTTCGTGGGCATCGCGCTGATGAAGTCGTCGCCGTACTGCTTGCGGTACGCCGCGCACAGCTTGATGCCCGCGATCTTGGCGATGGCGTAGGCTTCGTTGGTCGGCTCCAGCAGGCCGGTCAACAGCGAGTCCTCCTTGATCGGTTGCGGGGCAAACTTCGGGTAGATGCACGAACTGCCCAGGAACAGCAGCTTGCTCACCCCGGCGGCGTGCGCCCCCTCGATGAGCCCGTTCTGAATCTTGAGGTTATCGAGCAGGAAATCGACGGGGAAATCGTTGTTCGCCTTGATCCCGCCGACCTTGGCCGCCGCGACGACCATGTGCGTCGGCCGCTCGGCCAGCAGGAACGCGCGCACCGCCGCGCCGTCGAGCAGTTCCAATTCAGCGCGGGTGCGCGTGACGATTTCCAGTGGCTCGCCGCCCTCGGCGCGCCGTTGCAGGCCACGCACGATGGCGCTGCCCACGAGGCCGCGGTGTCCGGCGACGAAGATTTTGCGGAGCGAGGAAGTCACGGATGCAAGGAGTTGGGGACGGGTTGCGATGCGCCTGCAGCGCGTTGCGAGTTGCGATGCGCCCACGGCGCGTTGCGGATACCTGCTTCGCGTCAGATGCACCGTATAACCAGCCTGCCTGACGCACCTGAATACAAGAAGGTCGCGGAAATTTCCTTAACCCGCAACTCGCAACCCGCGACGGTGCGTCGCGCACCCGCTCAGAGCCGGTAATTCTTGCCGCTCATCTCGTGCTTGAGCAGCGCCACGTCGGCGTCGGTCATGATGCGTACCAGGTCCTTGAACGTCGTCTTGGGCGCCCAGCCGAGTTGCTTTTTCGCCTTGGCCGGGTCGCCGATGAGCAGGTCCACCTCCGCCGGGCGGACGTAGCGCTGGTCGAACTCCACGTACTTCTCCCACTCCAGGCCGACGTGCCCGAAGCTCTCTTGCAAGAACTCGCGGATCGTGTGCGTCTCGTTCGTGGCGATGACGTAATCGTCTGGCTGGTCCTGCTGGAGCATCAGCCACATCGCCTCGACGTACTCGGGCGCATAGCCCCAGTCGCGCTGGGAATCCAGGTTGCCCAGATAGAGCTTCTGCTGCACGCCTTCCTTGATGCGTGCCACGGCCCGGGTGATCTTGCGCGTGACGAACGTTTCGCCGCGCCGGGGGCTCTCGTGGTTGAACAGGATGCCGTTGCTGGCGTGCAGGTTATAGCTCTCCCGGTAATTGACCACCAGCCAGTAGGAGAACACCTTCGCCGCGCCGTAGGGGCTGCGGGGATAGAAAGGCGTCGTCTCCGTCTGCGGCACCGCCTGGACCAGACCGAACATCTCCGAGGAGCTGGCCTGGTAGAAGCGGCACGTCGGCACGACCTGCCGGATCGCCTCCAGCAGGCGGACGGTGCCCGTGCCGGTGATGTCGGCGGTGTACTCGGGCACGTCGAAGCTCACGCGCACGTGGCTCTGCGCGCCCAGGTGGTAAACCTCGTCGGGCCGGATGCTGTCGATGAGCTTGTAGGTGGAAACGGAGTCGGCGAGATCGCCGTAGTGCAGGAAGAGGCGCGCCTTGGAGTTGTGCGGGTCCTGGTAGATCTGGTCCAACCGTTCGGTGTTGAAAGTGGAGGCGCGGCGGATCAATCCGTGGACTTCGTAGCCCTTGCCGAGCAACAACTCGGAGAGATAAGAGCCGTCCTGACCGGTGATGCCTGTGATGAGTGCTTTTTTCGGCATGGAGGGTCGATTAGCACAGATCATGCACGCCACGAAATCTTTTTCTCCGAAAAGACGGCGGCGCACGCTTTCCACGCTTGCCTTTCCAGGCTCGGCAGCGAAGGTCTGGGAAGCATGTTGAAAAAAATCGAGGCCATTGTTAAACCGTTTAAAGTCGAGGATGTAAAGGACGCACTGGCCGAAGTAGGGGTCGATGGCATGACGATCAGCGAGGTCAAAGGTTTCGGCCGCCAGAAGGGCCACACGGAAATTTACCGTGGCAGCGAGTACACCGTTGATTTCCTGCCCAAGGTGAAATTCGAGATCGTGCTGGAAGAAGAACGTGTGGCGCGCACGGTGGACGCCATCATCCGTGCGGCCAAGACAGGCAAGATCGGCGACGGCAAGGTGTTCGTGTACAACGTGGACGAGGTCGTGCGCATCCGCACCGAGGAGCGCGGGGTCGAGGCGGTCTGAGGAAAGGCGGAAGTCGGAAGTCGGAACCAGCAAAGGCGGAAGCTGAAAAGGACGACGGCTGTCTGGGGACGGCAATTGCTCTGCCGGTCTGTTTCCGGTTCCGACTTCCGACTTCCCACTTCCGCCTTTTCTGCTAGATAGTCGCCCGTGAACTATCTCCACGTCCTCCTCCTGGCGGTGATCCAGGGCCTCTGCGAACTGCTGCCCGTGTCCAGTTCGGCGCACGTCATCGTGACCGCCAAACTCCTGGGGCTGGACCCCACCAGCCCCCAGATGACCTTCCTGCTCGTCATGCTGCACACGGGCACGATGTTCGCCGTGATCGTCTACTTCTGGAAAGCGTGGCGGCGGGATTACTTTTCCTCGCAGACCACGTTCCTAGAGACGTGCAAACAGGTGGTCATCGCCACGGTGGCGACGGGAGTCCTGGGGTTCGGCCTGCAAAAGGTGATCGAAAAGGGGGTGCTGCACGCGCATCCCGGCGCGGAGATCGAGGACATCTTCGGCAACCTGTGGCTGATCGCCGCCGCGCTGGCCGCCGTGGGCCTGCTGATCCTGTTGGCCGGGCGCGGGCGGGACGAGGCGGGCGCGGGCGCGCCGACGATGGCGGGCGGCGAGGTGCACCAGGGGCAGGCGGTGCTGATCGGCATCGTCCAGGGGCTTTGCCTGCCGTTCCGCGGATTCTCGCGCTCGGGGGCGACGATCTCGACGGGCCTGCTGGCGGGCGTGACGCGGCAGGCGGCGGAACGGTTTTCCTTCGCGCTGGCCGTGGTGCTGACGCCGCCGGTCGTGGCGCGCGAGGCGTGGCGCTTGTTCAAGCCCAAGCCGGGCCACCTGGCGCTGGCGCACGGCGAGATCGCCCACCTGGCGGCACCGGGCCTCGTGGGCATGGTGTTTTCCTTCCTGGCGGGGCTCGTGGCGCTGCGTTGGCTCTCGCAGTGGCTGGAGACGGGGCGCTGGCAGTGGTTCGGCGTGTACTGCCTGCTGGCGGCGGGCGCGGTGCTGTTCCTGGCCTCGCGCGGGCTGTAAGCGCCTGGTGACCTGACCCGCACGCATGGAAATCCGCAGCGTCGAGGCGGTGGTCGGGACGCTCAATGAGGCAGGGGTGGAGTACCTCGTCGTCGGCGGGCTGGCGGTCAACGCGCACGGGTTCGTCCGGCTTACGCAGGACGTGGACATCGTGCTGCGGCTCGTGCCGGAGAATGCCGCCCGGGGATTGGCTGCCCTGTTAGCCATCGGCTACCGGATGTCGATCCCGGCGGCACCGGCGGACTTCGCGGACGCTGTTGTCCGCGCGCGTTGGCGCGAGGAAAAAGGGATGATCGTCCTCAAACTTTGGAGCGACGAGCACCGCCGCACGCCGGTAGATTTGTTCATCGACGAGCCGTTCTCCTTTGCGGAGGAACTGGCCCGGGCGTTGCGGCTGGAGATTTCCCCTGGCGTGACGGCACCCGTGGTGGCACTGGAGACGCTGTTGGAGATGAAACTCGCCGTGGGCCGCCCGCAGGACCTGATCGACGTGGCGGAACTGCAACGCATCCGATGAACCCCGCTGACTCGCCCATCGTGCCGGATTGGAAGTGGGGCACGCCCGAGGGCAGCCGCGAACTGGATCGCCTGCTCGACCGGCGGCTCACGTTTCGGGAAAAGCTCGAATGGTTGGAGGAAGCGGAAACGCTGTCGCTGCGCCTGCAAGCCGCCCGCGAGAAACTCGTCGGCGAAAGCGGGTTGGGGGGAGCTACTCCAAACGGCTCCGGTTGAGTGGTGGGTCCGGCGGTTCGGCGGGCGCGTACTGCCACACCCAGTCGCCCCGTTCCCTGACGGGGGTGGGGAAGGCGGGAGCTTGCCCGCCGGGGGGAGTCGCGGCGTCTTTGCGCCATTTCCGGTCGGCGGGCCACTCGATGCTGCCGCCATCGTCCTTTCCGTCCCAGCCAACTGACCAGAGCACGTAACGCCCGTCGCCTGTGAGGCGGTAGCCCATGGGCGTGCCATCAATGACATCGGTGGGCGCGCGGTCGAGGTACGCGGGCACCAGCGCCTCCAGGCTGGCGGGGTAAGAGCCGTGGTCGAGACGGTATCGCTCCAGCGCGCAGGCCGCCACCGCCTGGTCGGCCGCCGCCTGAATCTGGGCAACCCTCGGGATGACGCCCGGAAGAAATTGCTCGTAAGCTTTCGCAAAGTAGGTGTACGGCCCCAGACGTACCTCCCGCAGGGCGTGTTCGCCCGCCCGGGCTTTGGTGAGCAGGACCCGGCGGCTGGCAGGGTCCAGCGCGTCGATGATAGATTCCTGCTGGAAACGGCAGGCCACCACCGCGTTTTGCATGTACCAGCCTCTTGGTGCCAGCGCCAGCAGGGTCCAAAGCGCGTCTTCCACGGTCAGTGGCAGCTTGGACCCGGTCCCTGTGGCTCCACGGAATGCGCGCACGCCCGCCGGGTCTTGCAACTGTTGTGCCAAGGTGATGACGAACATCCGTTCGCCGCCACGGACCCCTTGTGCAAAACCCCGCACGAGATTGATTTCGCGCAGGCCCTTCTGTAGGTGGCCCAGATCGTCCGCCGACCACCGTCTTGCCGCCAGCCCTTCCCAGACCGGCTGGAGGAGCTGGCTGACGATGGTCAGGTCCACCAGGTTACCGATGAGAAAAGGCTCGCCCGCCGGAATTTGGCGCAGCCGGAGCATCACATCGATGTCGCGCCAGGCGTCCGCCGTCTGCCCGGTAGCCAAAGCCGCCACGGCACGCAGCCGCAAGACGGTGGCGAGCGATTGGACCGGAGCATAATGCGGCAGGTTGATGCCGGTGGCGGGACGCAAAGTGTAGTTGACCGGGAAACGGCTGAGCGGCCGGGCAGCCATCTCCCGCGCGAGTTCGTCGAGCCGCGGTGCATACCGGGTCAGGGCCAGTAGCGTGTCTTCGGCGGGACTCCGGGGCTCCGGGGAACGGGGGAAGGCGTCGAAGTGCCGATAATATTGTTGGCAAAGAGCGAGGTCGAACGCGTGCCGGGTCGTCCAGTTGCCGGTCGGCCACAGGCCGAGGGCATTCGGGAGGTCGCACTATCACTTCGGAAATCGGTCGATCCAGGTCGTCGTCGACCTGCTGGGGGTGGCCTGGCTGTCGAGGAGGGCGATTCGCTTCGAGGTGGTCGA